>NZ_VIFM01000120.1 GCF_006636215.1 Myxococcus llanfairpwllgwyngyllgogerychwyrndrobwllllantysiliogogogochensis
CGGGCGCCTGTCCCGTGACCTCCGCCGCGTAGAAGGCCATCAGCTCGCGGACGAAGACACCCAGCGACCAGCGGTCCGTCACCAGGTGATGCATGGTGACCAGGGCCACGTGGTTGTCGGGCCCCAGCCGCAGCACCTTGCCGCGCAAGAGCGGCCCGCGCGCCAGGTCGAACAGACGCTGGGACTCCTCGCTGGTGCGCCGCTCCACCTCGGCGTCCTGCTCCTCTTTCGACAGGTGCGAGACGTCCTCGACCGGGACGAGCAAGCGCAGCTCTGGCAGCACCACCTGGACGGGGATGCCATCCTCGCGCGCGGCGAACACGGTGCGCAGCGACTCGTGGCGCCGCACCACCTGATTCACACAGCGTTCCAGCAGGGCGACATCCAGCGCGCCGGTGAACTGGACGGTGATGTGGACGTTGTAGGCGAAGGCGCGACCGCCCTCGAGCTGGTCCACCACCCACAGTCTCTGCTGCGGGAAGGAAGCGGGTGCGGGCCCGGTGTCCTCCCGGCGCGGGATGGTCCGCTCCACCGCCTTCGTGGTCGCGTCCTGAAGCTGTCCCTTCTTTTCCTTGAGAAGCAGTTCGTACAGAGCGCGCTGCTTGGGGGTGAGCTTCTCGAGGTTCTTGTTCCCACTGCTCATTACAGACTCCGAGCGCCAGCCCTGGGGGGCCAGGAAGCGCGAGCATTTGCCGACCGACAGGCTGTCGGTGCGTCGTCACGGGGATGGAAGGGGCCGGGCAAAATGTATCAAGCCATCGCCAAGGATGGCTGACGCCCTCGCTGCAGCACCCGGTGGTCGAGCCACCAGTGAAACATCAACAGTTGTATTCAAGTATGCGCGAGGCGCGCGGCAATACGAGACACAGTCTGTCTGGCGGGCTGCAGTGAGTGTCGAGGGGGTCGGACATGCTCCATGCAGAATCCCATTGTCCTGGAGATTCTCCAAAATTGGGCACGCACCAGAATCTCATCATGTGGGATTTTCCAGGCGAGCAAGGGGACGCGGGAATCGCTGGGGCTCCAGGGAGAATTCCCTTCACTGTGCGCCATCCAGAGCACCACCTGCGGTGCTGGGGCTGCCGTCGTTGCGAGGTGGGACGCACGCTCAGTGATTCGAACGAGGAGGCTTCCTATTGCCAGGAATCCTGCGCTGCGCCGGTGAGGGCGGGAGTTTCCGCGGAAGGCTGGCGAGGTGGCGAGCGGGCGCATCTCCACTGGCCCGGAGATGGGGGAGGGCGTCGGACGTTGCCCTCTCATGCGCCCATATCCAAAGCAGCGTCGTGTTTGCATTTCACGGAAGCTCTGCTGAGTAAACCCAGTGATGCTCCCGCAACTCAAATACAGCAACACGAACGATACCCTGCCCGTCATCTGCCGCGGCGCATCCGGCGCTACGACGAGTACCCCGAGGCAGCGGCAGGAAGTCGGTGGTTTTGCTGGCAAGCCTCACACCGTCTTCACCGCGAGCTCCTTGGCCACGTCGATGAAGAGTCGCAGGGGCCCCGAGCGCTGTGCCCTGCTCGGGAAATAGAGGAAGAACCCCGGCACGGTGGGCGCGTACTCCTCAAGCACTCGCACGAGCCGTCCGGTGCGCAGTTTCTCCTTCACCGCCGGCTCGAAGACGTACGCCAACCCCAGGCCCTGCTCCACCAGGGCCAGCGTCAGTGCGCGATCATTGGTGAGCACTCCACCTCGCACCGGCACCCGCCAGTTCCTGCGCCCGCGCTCCAGCTCCCAGGCGTAGAGCCCTCCGCTCGAGGGCATGCGGATGGTGAAGCACTCGTGACGCAGCAGGTCCTCGGGTCGCTGCGGCGTGCCGTGTCGCTCGAGATACGAAGGCGCACCCACCACGACGAAGCGGAAGGCAGGGGAGAGGCGTATCTGCACCATGTCGCGCTCGATGGCCTCGTGCAGTCGCACTCCCGCGTCGTAGCCCTCAGCGACGATGTCCACGAGTCGGTTCTCGGCGACGACCTCCACTTCCACTCGGGGGTGGCGCGCGCGGAAGGCAGGAAGCACCGGGGTGATGACGAAGGGCACCGCGACTTCCGGCACCGTCAGCTTCAGTTGCCCCACCGCTTCACCCGGCTGCGCCGACACCTCCGTGAGGCTCGCGAGCGCCTGGCCGAGGCCGGGGCCCGCCCCCTCCAGCAGCCGCCGTCCCGCGTCCGTGAGTGCCATGCTGCGGGTGGTTCGGGCGAAGAGCACCACCCGAAGCTGCGCCTCGAGCTGACGCACGGACTGGCTCACAGCCGCCGGAGAGACGCTGAGCTCGCGCGCCGCCGCGCTGAAGCTCTTCAGGCGTGCCACCACGAGGAAAACCTGAAGCTGTGGGAGGAGCGTCGTCTTCATGAAGAGTGTCCGTGTGAGTCACAGAGGCCACGAGTGGCGCCCCGAGCGGCGGTGTCCATTCAGGTCAGCGAAGGCGTCCTGTCAGGGCAGACCATCTTCAATCGCAGCTTCAAGGCCCATTGCCAAATCCCCATCTGGCCCGCTGCTTCCGTGGCAGCTACTTCTCTTCTCGCCGGACCGGCCCCACCCCCCCGCCAACTCGCCCGTCCCAGCTCGGCCTCCGCGCCGCCACCCTTGAGAGGACCGACATGAAACGGCTCACCCTGACCGCAATGGTGCTCCCTCTCGTTGCCGTGGCGTGTGCCCACACGACCGAGGCTGGGACGCAGGTGGCCGCAACGTCCCCGAGCGACGGCGCGCAGGCGCTGCGGATTTCCCGGAGCGGCTCGCAGGCCCCACGCCAGGGACCCGCAGAGAGCTTCACGGGGGCTGTACGTGTCGACCCGCTGTTTCAAGCGAAGGCGCCGTCCCGCACCTCGGGCGCGTCGGTCACGTTCGAGCCAGGCGCCCGGTCGGCCTGGCACGCGCATCCCCTGGGCCAGGTCCTCCTCGTCACCGAGGGCGTGGGGCGGGTGCAGCGCTGGGGAGACCCCGCCGAGGAAATCCGGCCAGGAGACGTGGTCTGGATTCCCCCCGGCCAGAAGCACTGGCATGGCGCCTCGCCCGAGCACCGGATGACGCACATCGCCGTGCTGGAGCACCTCGACGGAAAGACCACCGAGTGGATGGAGAAGGTCAGCGATGCGCAGTACGGCGCCCCCACGACGGAGGGCCGGCCACCGTCCGAGGTACCGGCGCGCACGGGCGCGGGTGGCGCGGGGCAACCCACCCGGGCTCAGAGCCTCATCGGTGACTTCTCGCCCAAGATGGTCGAGCTGACCGACGGCGTGCTCTTTGGGGACATCTGGGAGCGCCCGGAACTCTCCAAGCGGGACCGCAGCCTGGTGACCGTCAGCGCCCTCATCGCGATGAACCGTCCGGACCAACTCCGCTCCCACTTCGCCCGGGCGCGTGAGAACGGGGTGAAGCGGGAGGAGTTGATCGAAACCATCACCCATCTGGCGTTCTACGCGGGCTGGCCGAGCGCGATGACGGCGCTCGCGGTGGCGAAGGACGTCTTTGAAGCCAGGTGACGATGGCGAGGGTCGAAAGAATTCCCAGGGGGTAACCCAGATGCGAACGCAGCGGCCAGGACGGTTCATTCAGGGGACGCTCGTCGTGATGAGCGTGGCGTCGAGTTCATGTGTGAGTCCCACCAGGACTGGCGCGACGACGTCGGAAGGACTGGTGCTCCAAGAGCAAGGGAGCTTCGCCGTTGGAGGGACGGTGGTGACCAGTCCAGGGACGTTCGACCCGCTCCGTCCTTCTTCGGAGGGCGCAACGCTCCACGGAGACCACGCGTATGTCTTCTATCAGGTGCCGAACGACGCGCGTCGACTCCCGCTGGTGTTCTGGCATGGTGCTGGCCAGTCCTCGAAGACGTGGGAGACCACCCCTGACGGTCGGGAGGGTTTTCAGAACCTCTTCTTGCGCCGCCGATTCGCGGTCTATCTCCTGGACCAGCCCCGGCGCGGTGACGCGGGGCGCAGCACCGTTCCGCTGACCATCCCCGCGACTCCCGACGACCAGACCTGGTTCGGCATGTTCCGGATGGGAGTCTGGCCGGACTACTTCCCCGGCGTGCGGTTCTCGCGTGAGCCGGAAGCGCTCAACCAGTTCTTCCGCTCGATGACGCCGAACACGGGGCCCTTCGATGCGGAGGTGAGCGCGAACGCTGTCTCCGCCCTCTTCGACCGGATGGGGCCGGGCATCCTCGTCACGCACTCGCAAGGAGGAGGTCCTGGCTGGTGGGTCGCGATGCGGAACCCGAAAGTTCGAGCGGTGGTCTCGTATGAGCCGGGCAGCGGCTTCGTCTTTCCAGAGGGGGAGGTGCCTCCGCCCATGCCCAGCCTCACGGGCCCGCTCGAGGCCCGCGGCGTTCCGTTGTCTCAGTTCATGCCGCTGACCCGGGTCCCGATCGTGATGTTCTTCGGGGACAATATTCCGGAGGGGCCGTCGCCGAATCCAGGGCAGGACAACTGGCGGGTTCGGCTCGCGATGGCGCGGCTCTGGCGGGACGCCGTGAATCGCCATGGCGGGGACGTCACGCTCGTCCACCTGCCAGAGCTCGGCGTCCGAGGGAACACCCACTTCCCGTTCTCGGACACCAACAACGTGGAGATCGCGGACCTTCTGTCGAGGTTCCTCGCCGACAAGAACCTGGACTGAGCCGACCTGCCTGCCTCCGCGTGGAGACTATTGCGACGGCCCGCTTGAGGAGGCGAAGTCCTCTACCCACCCCAGCGCCTGCCCTGCACCGAGGAGAGGAGGGCGGTACTCGGCCTGGTAGGGCTCGTAGAACCGCTCTGGGTGAGGATGCGCTCCTTCAGGCGCTGGCGTCCCCGTGAAGTCAAAATGAGCGCCGACATGTCGAACGAACAGGGCATGCCAGCGCTCCTCCTCCCCGAGTTGCTCCGGAGTCAGTCGGTACAGCACCCACCGCCGCATCTCGTCGCGCGCGGCGATGAGCTCTTGCTCCGCGACGACATAGAAGCATCGCTCGCCACGGTACTCGGCCATGCCCTCGAGAGGGCCATCCCAGAAGTTGGAGACCCAGAGAAGCTTCACCTCCTCCGAGCGGAGGCGGGGAAGCTTCGTCAGGTCCAGTTCGTGAGGATGCTCCGTCATGCGCCGTGACGCAGGACTGTAGCAGCCTCACGTCTGGAGCGGGTGGGTGCTCAGCCGTCGTTTGGATTCTCTGGTGGCTGGTCGGTGGGCATCTCGCCCAGCATCGGGAAGAAGCTCCCGTCCCGGTCCGCACAGAACGGATACGGCACCACGGAGTGTTTTGAGAGGTTGAGTCGCTTGTTGGTCCTGTCCTCGCAGTCCGCGAGCTCCTCGTAACCGGACTCCTTGAACATGGCATCGCCGAGCGCCTTGTACTTCTTGTGCAATGCCTTCGTGTACTCTTCCCCTTGCTTGTCGCCCTTCTCCATCTCGGCGATGTTGTCGGGTTTGATCTCCAGGACCTGGCATTGGTGGATGCAGTCAATCCGACACCCGCGGCCCTTGTAACGCGGGTTCGGATTGTCGCAGTACGTGGCCTCGATGGAGATCTCCGAACCCTCCGAACAGCTCGAGGCCTGGCGGCGCTTGTGCTCTTCCTGTCCGTATCGGATGTGCGCCCGGACCTTCGGGCTGTTCGAGCCGAGCAACTGGCCCTCCTTGATGTTCTCGATGCTCTTCATCCTCGAGATGAGCGCACTCTGGAGCTTCGGCGCGGACTTGACCTTCTTCTCCGCGACGAGGACCTCGACGGCCTTCAACATGCGGTCATATCGCCCGGTGATTGAACCCCACTGGCTGTTGAGCGTCGACGCATAGCTGTCCGAAATCTCCTTCACCCTCTGCTCCCAGTCGTACTCCTTGCAGAAGGCGTCGCGGATTGCATCGGCGTCCTGCTTCGCGGTCTTCCGGAACGCGAGGACATCACGCTCCCATTCCAGGAAGTCCTTTCGGAGTGCGCGGTAGTTCTCCGCGATGCCCCCCGCGTAGCGCTTGAGCTCCTGATCCGCGCGCGCGACGTCGGGGTTCTTCTCTCCGAGGACGAGGTTCTTGCACGGGTCCTTCTCGTAGATCTCCGAGCGCCGGGTATTCCAGTAGGCAAGTATCTTGTCGGCGGAGGCATCGAGGTTGCTCTTGATGCTCGACCAGTTCCCCTCGGTGAAGGAGAAGGCCTTGGCGGCCACCGCGCGGCGCTCCATCGCCTCTTTCTGGCGGTCGGTCTCCGCCTTCTTGCCCGTCCACGTCCGTTCAAGTGAGTCGGACATCTCCTTGAGCTTCACGACCCCTTGCGCGTGATTGTCCTTGTTGCCGACCTGCTCACGAATCGTCTCCTGGAGCCGGACCTCGTCCGCGCGGCAGGCTCGGACGTCTCCTTCGAGGAAGTACTGCTCGGACTTCAGCCTGCGAATCGACTCGAGGGCTTCCTTCAGCGACCTGGTGGGTGCCGGCCAGCGCTCCACGAGCTGGCGGGCCTCTGAGTCCTCGCCCTGGATGTCCTTCAGGTCACCCAAGAAGCCGAGCACGTCCTCCACGGCGCGAAGCGCTTCGGAGATTTCCGAGGACGCATCGCCGCTGCGGGAGTCCAGGTCCCTGACCTTCGAGGCGATGGTCTGCAGCCGCTCATCGAGCTTCTTGCGTATCACCGTGCGGACCTGCCCGAAGTTGCCGAGCTTCGACATCGCGTCCTTCGCCGCGTCGAACTCCTTGCCCTTCGCGACCTCGACGCACTTCGACTTCGTCTCTTCCATCCGCCGATTCCAGCGGTCCCAGATATCGTTGACGCCGTCTTGAAGTTCGCCCTTCACGTCCGACCAGCGATTGTGTGACTCGGAGAAGTTCCGGGCATAACTCCGCCAGCGGTCCAGCTCGCCATGGACCTCCTGGTGCTTCCGGTATTCGTCGTTGTAGATGCGGCCAATCTTCTCGGCTTCATCTGGAATCTTGAAGACCCCCGTCGGGTCCTTCTTGTCGACGAACGTTTGGATGAAGGACTTCAGGTTCCTTTCGGCCTCGTTACAGCGCTCGGCGAGGCGGGACTCGTCCGCCTTCACCTGCGCGTCCTTCATCCGCTTCAGGTACTGCGCCGACTCCCGGAACTTCGAGATGTAGTCCAGGTAGGAGTTCGCCATCGTCTTGCCCGGGTCATTCGGCGGGTTCAGCGACCTGAGTCGCTCCACGTCATTCCTGACGTTGCCCAGGGTGTCGAGCGCGGAGTCGATGTCGCTGGAACTCGAGTCGGAGACAATGCCGTCGAGCTTGTCCTTGATGCGGCTGAGGTTGTCTTCAACGGCGCGCACCTTGTCGTCGATTTCATCCGCCCCGGCGGGCAGGGCGACAAGCAGCACGAGCATCCCCGCGGTCAGTGTCTTCTTCATGGTCATCCCCCGGTCTCCAGCTTCCTGGGCCGCGCGCCCTTCACCTGGGCGTTCTTCGGAAACAGCTGCGCGGCCGCCTTCCAGTCAAACGCCTTGCCCAGCCCGGCCTTCGCCGGCTCCGCGCCGATTGACGGCGGCGCGACCTGTTCCCACTCCTCGGCGGTGAAACGATTGGTCTGCTTCGAGGTTCGAGCGAACCAGCTCGCGTAGATCGCGGGGTCCAGGTCGAATCCTCCGTCGGCGACGATGTTGCCTGCCTGCTTCTTGAAGGGGAGGTCCGCCAGCAGGTGCATGGACTTCTCGTCCACCGTGGGCGGTGGTGTCCCCTGCGTGGAGCGGAACGCGGCCCAGTTGCGGAAGAACGCGTTGTCCGTCAGGACCACCTCGCCCGGATTGGCGCTGGAGCGCACCGCGAAGTTGTCGATGTACTGGAACACATTCCCGTCCAGCACCGCGGGCGCGTTGCCTCCCAGCGCGACCCCTGTGCCCGTGGAGCTGGAGCCGTCATGGGGCCGGTTGCGGTTCCAGATGAACAGGAAGGTGTTGTCGCGAATCCTCGCGGGCCGCGTGCCGAAGCCTCCGGTGACGCGGATGCCGTCGGAGACCATGTTCACCACGATGTTGTTCTCGAACGTCACCGCGTTGCTCATCCGGACCGCGGCGCCCGCGCCGTTGACGAAGGTGCAGTTGCGAATCACCGTCTCCGGCGAGGACACCCAGACGTGCTCGCTGTCGGGAGAGACGTTGACATCCAGGAAGCCGTCCGGGTCATACCGGTTGAGCGTGCGGCGATCCAAGACGAAGCCATCCACGATGAGCCCGGTGTGGTCGCCATTGCCCTCCAGCAGGTACCCCTGTGGAGACGTCTTCGAGTCGGACGGCCAGTGGAGGAGGGTGGGGGTATTCCAGGGGTCCCTGCGCTGGAAGTCCCGGTCCCATCCCCCGAGCAGCGTGAGGTATTGCTTGCCGTCCACCACCCACTTGCCGCTCTTCAGCTTGCCGCCGTACTCGCCCTGCGAGACCAGGATGCGGTCTCCGCGCTGGGCCTGCTCCAACGCCTGGAAGGGGTCCTTGAAGGGCCGCTCGCGCGAGCCATCGCCCTCGGTCGCGCCAGCACGCACGAACCAGTCCCGTCCCTTCGGGCGGGCGGCCATGGCGAGCTCCTTCTCGTAGGGCTCGACCGAGTCGATGACGAGGGCGTACCGGGGATTGCCCTCGCGGGCTCTCGCGGTGCCGCGCACGACGAAGAGGTCCCTGGGCGGGCCCGAGCCGTAGTTGGGAATGGCGTCGATGACGCGCTCGGCGGCGGTTCCCTTCCTGAAGAGTCCCGTGGCCCGCGCCTCGTTCTTCTCGTCGACCAGGAAGACGGCCTTGTGGGTCTCCCGCGAGGTGCCCACCGGGCCGTTGTCCGGGTTCGCCACGCCCTGGCTTCCGACGATGACCTCCACGTCCTTGCCGTCGTGGCCCTTCGGGTTCGCCTGGATGCTGGTGAGACTCACCCGTGTGTAGACCTTGGCCGGCGCCGCCGAGGAGGCCGTGGAGAAGGTCAGCTTGAGTCCCTTCGCGCGAGCGCCCTGCGTGAGTGAGGCATTGCCTGGAGTGACGAGCTGGGGGACGGCCCCTGGCGGATAGGCGGGCGCGAAGAGGGTGAGGGGCTCGCCCGTGGCGGGGAAGCCCGCGCCGGTGCGCGTCTCCTCCCAGGCCTTCGCGTCGAACTTCTTCCCGCGTCCCTCGCGGCGGGTGAACCGCTCGTACCAGGCCGGCTCGAAGGGGAGCTTCGGGTCCACGGCGACGTTGCCGCCCGCCCGCGCGAAGCCCACGTCCTCGGCGTCCGCGATGTCGGAGTCATCGAGCGAGGACTTCTTGCCCTCGAAGTAGAAGGCGGCGTTCGAGAAGAGGTTCCTCCAGAACGCGTTGCCCTGGATCGTCACCTTGGAGGGCACCGTCACCTGGGCGCCGTGGTTGTCGGAGTGGACGACGAGGTTGTTCTCCAGGAGCGCCTTGTTCGTCACGTCGATGCCGGCGCCATCGGTGCCGCCCTCGGCGATGGCCTTGGTGGCCCAGATGAACGCGATGGTGTTGTTCCGGAGGGTGACGGGCGGGTCCTGGTCTCCGCCGCCCTTGGAGATGATGGCGGCGGAGATGGAGTTGACGATGACGTTGTTCTCCACCACAGCTCCGGGCGACGTGCGCACGGCGTGGAGGGAATTGACAATCATGCAGTTGCGCAGGACGCCGCCCTTGGCCAGGTCCACGGCGCCGTTGCGGTGGAGGGCGCTCGCGTCGAAGTTGCCACCCTCGCCGACGTAGTCATAGGTGTCCTGCATGTCGATGAAGAAGCCATCGATGGTCGCGCCCGCCGTGTCTCGCTGGGCGCTGGTGCTGACTCGGGCGAGCGAAACATCCGGACGGTTTGGCGAGCCCTTGCGCCAGGTGAGCTCGGTGAGGTTCTTCCAGGGGTTGCGCTCCTGGAAGGCCGCGTCATAGCCGCCGAGCAACCGGACTCCTGGGAAGACGAGCTCCCAGTTTCCACGCTCCAGCTTGCCGTAATACCGCCCCGCGGCGACGTGGACCCCGTCGTTCGCCTCCAGGCGCTCCAGCGCCATCCAGGGGTCGGCGAACGGCCTTTCCCGCGAGCCATCACCTCCCATGGCGCCCGCGCGGACGAACCAGTCGCGTGCCTGGGCGGGAGCTGCGAGGCAGACGGCGGCCAGGATGAGCATCCAGCTCATGACACGGTGCATGAAGAACTCCTCGGGGAGAGTCAGCGAGAGGCGCGACTCGACCGGGCCGTCTTCACACACTTCACGCTGTCGTCATTTCCAGCACCGCGACAATGGCGTGCACAAAGGTGACATCAGCCAGGAATAAGCCCTGGCTCAGGGGCGCTGGCGAGACTTCGCGCTCCATTGCGCGACCATCAGGTCGATGAAGCGTCGCACCTTCGCTGGCAGGTATCGTTTGCTCGGGTAGATGGCCATGATGGGGACGACCTCCGTCTCGCAAGACGGCAGCAGCGCCTTGAGCCGCCCATTCGCCAGGTCTTCGTCGACCAGAAAGTCGGGAAGATAGGCGATGCCCTGTCCCGCGACGGCCGCATCCCGGAGCGCCTCGCCGCTGTCGAGACGAAGGCGGCTTCGCCCCTCCACCTTCACCGAGGAGCCGCCCTTCTTGCGCAGCTGCCAGTGTTGTCGTCGCGTCCGACTGCTGAATATCAGGCAATCATGCGTCGCGAGTTCCTCCAGCGTTTCAGGCTCGCCGCGCGCCTCGAGGTATGCAGGCGCGGCACAGAGGACCGCCCGGTGTTGAGCCACGAGCCGTGAAACCAGGCGCGTGTCGGTGCTGGTCGTGTTGATGCGCACGGCCAGGTCGTAACCCTCCTCGATGATATCCGCGACGCGGTCCGTGAAGCTCACCTCTGCCTGCACGTCGGGCCAGGTCCGCAGATAGTCCCGCAGCAAGGGGAGGACATGCCGTCTGCCGAAGGCGTCGGGCACGGTGAGCCGCAAAGTCCCCCGGGGGTGGCCCGTGCGCTGACCGACGCTGGCCTCCGCTTCGTCCAGGGCCGCCAGGACTTGCAGGCAATGCTCATGGAAGACACGGCCATCGTCGGTGAGACTCACGTGACGCGTCGTGCGATTGAGCAGCCGCACCCCAAGGCGGGCTTCCAGCCGGGCCAGGGCCTTGCCAGCCGTCGAGCGTGTCAGTCCGACGGCCCGGCCTCCGCCCACGAAGCTGCCCGCGTCCACGACGGACATGAAGACGAAAATCTCATCCAGCTGGGCGCGTTTCATGGAGGGCCCTCATTGTAGCCCCCAGCGTCGCTGGAGAGGCGAACGCCGTTCGTCAATGGCCTCGGTATACGAGTCCGGCAATCACCTCTTCACGCCGGGGCGGCGACGTCCCCGAAACGCTTCCCGGCAAAGCCCACTGGAGCGCACTCATGCCCGTCACCCTGCTCAACCCCGAAGGACTCCCGAAGACCGACGCGTATGGATACCGACAGGTGGCGATTGCCACCGGCACCCGGCAGGTGCACGTCGCGGGGCAGGTCGCGTACGACGCGAATGGACAACTCGTCGCACGCGGTGACCTGGCGGGACAGGTGGCGCGTGCCTACCGCAACGTCGCCATCGCGCTCGCGGCCGCTGGGGCGACGTTCCGCGACGTCGTCCGACTGACGTTCTACGTGGTCGACTGGAAGCCCGAGATGATGCCCGCCTTCCTCGCCGGCATCGAGCAGGTCGCCGCCGAGTTGCAGATTTCGCCAGCGCCGGCCTCGCTCATCGGAGTCTCCGTGCTGTTCGAGCCGGGCGTCCTCGTCGAGATTGAAGCCACCGCGGTCGTGGGCTGACCCACGTCGTAACCGAGCGTCCATTCGACAGCGGAGGAGTGGGGCCAGGACGGTTGTGCAGGCCCGCTCTCTTCGCGGATGCTCCAGCGATGACGGCCGAAACCGAATCAGCCATGCCCCAGCCCCGGCGTCTCTCATTCCGGCGCAGGGCCGTGGCGACCCTCCTCGCGCTGTTCAATCCCGGTGTGGGTCATGCACTCATGGGACGGTGGCTCCGCGGAGCGCTGTGGGTGGGCGCCATCGTGGTGCTCAGCGCGAGCCTGCCGTTCGTGGGCTTCGTCGGCGTCATGGTGCTGCTGGCGCTGTACGTGGCGGCCGTCGTGGATGTGGCGCGTGTGGCTCCACCCGCCGTGGGCGTGCCCTCAGTCTGGCACGCGCTGCTGATGGTCGTGGGAATCTGGCTCGGGAGCAACGTGGCGCTGAAGGGGATTCGCGCCGTCGTCACGACGCCTTGGCGCATGCCGTCCGGGGGAATGCACCCCTCCCTCCTGCAGGGAGATGCAATCATGACGGACGCCACCGTCGCGCCTCCGCTGCGGCGTCGCCCTCTGCTGCGCGGTGAGGTGTTGGTGTTCGACCCCCCGCACACTTCAGAAGGACCTTTTCTGCAGCGCATCGTCGCATTGGGCGGTGACACCGTGCGGATGGAGGCGGGCAGACTGTGGCTGAACGGCCAGCCCGTCTCGCGCCGGCTCACCGAGGACGCGTGCATCGCAACCGACCCGCCGGGGCAGGCGCCCGGATGCGCGGTGTACGAGGAGTTGTTGGGAGAACTCAACTACCTCATCCAGGTCGGCGGGGAAGGAGCGTCCCTCCCGACGGAAGAGGGACGCTGCCCAGCCCACCTCGAACTCGAGGGCACGAGCTGCAAGGTCCCCGAGGGGCACCTCTTCGTCCTGGGAGACAACCGCGACAACAGCTTCGACTCGCGCTACTTCGGCGCCGTGCCGGAAGCCAATGTCCGTGGTGTGGGCTCCTACATCTTCTTCTCGTGGACACCCGAACGCGGGGCTCGGTGGGACCGGCTCGGCCAGTGGCTGCGGTGAGTATTCGGGGCGCTGTGGAGCCCCACGAGGACGCCGCGCATGTTTCGCATCACGCGGCTGAACACGAGCGTCTCAGTGCGGAGGTCCTCGTGCTCGCGTCCACCCAGCCTCAACCCGGATGCTTCTCCAGGTACTCCCGCACGCGCCCGAATGCGTTCGGCTGGGGATAGACGTCACCACGGTCGCTCAGGGCCGAGTCGCACACCCCATGCGACCTCCGCCGCTGTCTGAGTTGTGCCTCGGCCGGGCGAGGCGGCGCCGCGAGGTGCCCCACACGAGCAGCAGGAGCGCGCCCCAGCCCAGGCCCGCCGGTGAGCCCGAACTGGTGTTGCAGCCCCAGCCCAGCTCCTGCGGCGGGTCCACGAAGATGGGCTCACGGGGTGGCTGCACCGTGACGTGGAATTCGCACGAGGCGCTGTTGCCCGCCGCGTCCGTGGCCGTCACGGTGACGGGCGTGGTGCCCAAGGGGAACCGCGTGCCGGAGGCCTGGCTATAGACCCGCGAGGGGGAGGACACCGCGTCCGTGGTGATGGCCTCCGCATAGTCCACCTCGATGCCCGAGGCCTTCCAGGTCAGAAGCACGATATCGGCCGGGCAGGAGAGGACCGGCGCGGTGGTGTCGCGCACCGTGACGGTGAAGGAGCAGGTGCCCGCGTTGCCCGCCTCATCCGTGGCGGTGAAGGTGACCTCGGTGGTGCCCAGGGGGAACGGGGTGCCGCTCGGGTGGGAGCTGGACACGGTGGGCGCGCGCGTCACGGCATCCGAGGGCGGGGTGCCTGTGAGGGATACGTCCATCGCGCCCTGGTCGCTCTGGGCTTCGACCTGGACGGAAGCCGGACAGCCGAGCTCGGGCGGGGTGGTGTCCCGCACCGTGACGATGAAGCTGCACGTGGACGTGTTGCCGGAGGCGTCCCTGGCGGTGACAAAAACTTCCGTCGCGCCGAGCGGGAAGAGGGGGCCGTCATGGCCGTAGACCACCTCCACCGCGGAGCTGCCGGCGTCGGTGGCGGTGGCGAAGGGGAGGGAGACGTCCGCGCCTTCCGGCCGCTGGGCCTCGGCGACGAGGTTGGCCGGGCACGCCAGCGCGGGTGCGGTGGTGTCGCGCACCGTGACGGTGAAGGAGCACTCGGCGCTGTTGCCGGCGGTGTCCGTGGCGGTGATGCGCACGGGAGTCGCGCCGAACCCGAAGTGGGAACCGGAGGCGGCGCTCGAGGCCACCGTCACGGCGGTCCCCGAGACGGAGTCCCGTGGAGCGGCGGCGGGATACATCACGTCCGCGCCCGTCATGTCCGTGGCCTCGACGACAATGTCCCCGGGGCATGAGAGCTCGGGCGGCGTGGTGTCGCGCACCGTGACGGTGAAGGAACAGGTGCCCGCGTTGCCAGCCGCATCCGTGGCGGCGACGCTGACCGTGGTCGCCCCGAGGGAGAACAGGGTGCCGGAGGCGTGGCTGTAGCGCACCGTCACCGGAGCCGACACCGCGTCCGACACCGTCGCGGCCAGGTACTCCACGGTGGCCCCCTGGGCGTTGCGCGCCTCCGCCGTCATCGCCGTGGGACAGGTGAGGGCCGGGGCCGTGGTGTCGTGCACCACGACGGAGAACTCGCACGACGCCGTCCGCTCCAGGGCATCCCGCGCCGTGGCCGTGACGACGCGGGTCCCCAGCGGGAAGCGCGAGCCCGAGGCCTGGCTGTACGTCACGTGCATTGGCTCCATGCCGGAGGCGGTAGCGGACGGCCAGAGGACAGTGGCGCCATCCGCGCCCGTGGCCTCGGCCACCACCGTCGCGGGGCAGGTGATGGACGGCGGCGCGGGCGGGTTCACGGTGACGTTGAAGGCACACGAGGCGGCATTGCCCGCGGAGTCGGTCGCGGTGACGGTGACGGTATTTCCCCCGAGGTCGAACGTCGTGCCGGAGGCCTGGCTGTACGTGACTTGGGCGGTGGAGACCGCGTCGGCGGCGGAGGCGGGCGGATACTCGACGGTGGCTCCCTCGACGCTCGTGGCCACCGCCTCCACGGCCTCGGGGCAGGAGAGGTCGGGCGCCCGCGTGTCGCTCACCGTGACGGTGAAGACACACGTGGCTGAATGCCCCGCCTCATCGGTGGCGGTGACGGTGACGGAGGTGGCGCCGAGCGGGAAGTCGCCGCCGCTCGGGTGGCTGTAGCTCACCGTGGGCGCGCCCGGGAAGTCGTCCGTGGCGGACGCGGGCGGATACACCCCGGCGGCGCCCTGGGGGCCCACGGCCTCGGCGGTGAAGGATTCAGGGCAGGTCACCGTGGGCGGCGTGGTGTCCGTCAACGCCACCACGCTCCACAGCTCGCGGCCGGACTGTCCGTCGTCCGCCGAGAAGTACAGGGTGTCACCGACGACGGTCAGCTCCCTCGGATGGCTGGAGTTGGGGCCCGGCGATACGTCCGCGAGCAGCCGGGTCCCTTCCGGCGTTCCATCCGTCCACCACAGCTCCTGTCCCACGCCCTCGACGTAGGTGGACAGCGCAATCCCTCCATTCCACGCGACCCCGCTGTCGCTCAGCCTGGGGTCGACGCGCACGGTGCCTGCCTCGGTGCCGTCACTCTTCCAGAGCTGGAAGCCGTTGGAGTAGACCAGGAAGTAGAGGATGCCCTCCAAGGCGATCTGCGGCCGTGGGTCGGAGCCGGCGCTCCCGGGCTTGATGTCGCGCACGCGCACGGTGCCTGCCGCGGTGCCGTCGCTC
This sequence comes from Myxococcus llanfairpwllgwyngyllgogerychwyrndrobwllllantysiliogogogochensis, assembly GCF_006636215.1. Classification (GTDB taxonomy): domain Bacteria; phylum Myxococcota; class Myxococcia; order Myxococcales; family Myxococcaceae; genus Myxococcus; species Myxococcus llanfairpwllgwyngyllgogerychwyrndrobwllllantysiliogogogochensis. The sequence continues at coordinate 15,451 of NZ_VIFM01000120.1, forward strand.
TTCCACAGCTCGCTGTCTCCCGCGGCGTCACGACCCTGGAAGAAGAGGGTATTGCCCACGCCGAACAGGTAGCTCGGGTTGACGTTCGCCACCTTGACGGTGCCTGCCGCGGATCCATCGCTCTTCCAAAGCGCACGGCCGGTTCCGTCACTGGCCGAGAAGTAGAGCGTGTCGCCCACGCTGGCGAATTCCCAGGGGACGGAGCCCGTGCTGCCCGGGTAGATGTCCTTGACGAGCACCGTGCTGGCGGGGGTGCCATCGCTCTTCCAGAGTTCCTCTCCCTTGATGTGGTCATCGGCCCGGAGATAGAGCCGTCGGCCCACCGGAAACAGGGTGTAGGGCGACGTCGTGGACTCGTAGATGCCGACGGTGGAGATGTCCTTGACGAGCACGGTGCCCGCCTCGGTGCCATCGCTCTTCCACAGCTCGGTGCCCACCACGCCATCGCTGGCCGAGAAGAAGACCTGCCCGCCCACGTTGACCAACGCATCTGGATAGGAGGCCGCGACTCCGGGCCTGATGTCGCGCAAGCGCACGGTGCCGGCTTGGGTGCCGTCGCTCTTCCAGAGTTCCTTGCCCGTCGCGCCGTCGTCCGCGGCGAAGAAGAGCAGCCCGCTCGCGCTCGTCAACAACGAGGGCGTGGAGCCCCGGCCGCCGGGCAAGATGTCCCGGACGCGCACGGTGCCGGCTTGGGTGCCGTCGCTCTTCCACAATTCAGGGCCATCTCCGCCATTGTCCGCGCGGAAGAACAGCGTGCCGTTCAGCTCCGTCAACTCCACCGGGTCGGAGCTGGAGGCCCCCGCCTTGCGGATGTTGCGCACGCGCACGGTGCCCGCCTCGGTGCCATCGCTCTTCCATAGCTCGCGACCGGTGAGGCCATCCTCGGCGGCGAAGAAGACGCTGTCGCCCACGCGCGTGAGGGAGCTCGCGCCGGAGCTCTCGGCTCCGGGCATGATGTCCCGGACGCGCACAGTGCCGGCCTCGGTGCCGTCGCTCTTCCACAGCTCCTCCCCGGCGACACCGTCATTGGCGGTGAAGAGGAGCGCCTCGCCCCCGTTCACGAGCGACGCGGGGTGCGAGCCCTCGGCTCCGGGGCGGATGTCACGCACGCGCACGGTACCGGCCTCGGTGCCGTCGCTCTTCCACAGCTCCGTGCCGCTGACGCCGTCGTCGGCGACGAAGAACAGGGTGCCGCCCACGTCCACCAGATTCCGGGCGCTGGAGCCCGTGGCGCCCGGCGCGATGTCACGCACGCGCACGGTGCCGGCCTCGGTGCCGTCGCTCTTCCACAGCTCCGTGCCGCTGACGCCGTCGTTGGCCACGAAGAAGAGGGTGCTGCCCACCGCCGTCAGCGACGCGAGGCCGGAGGCGGTGGAGCCCGGGCGGATGTCGCGCACGCGCACGGTGCCCGCGTTGGTCCCATCGCTCTTCCACAGCTCGCGACCGCCAACGCCGTCATTGGCTTCCAGGAAGAGCGTCCCATCCACCACGGTGAGCTGGGAGGGCAGGGAGCTGCCATACATGTCGTAGATGTCCTTGACCTGGACGTGGGCCCTGTTGACGGGGTCGAACTTGCACAGCTCGTAGCCGACGCTGGTGTAGCAGGAGTAGTAGAGGGTGCCGCCCATGGCCGTCAGCAAGGACTCCCCAAAGCGCGAGTCGACACCGCTGGCCAGGGAGGTCACGAACACCGTGCCTCCCGGCGTGCCATTGCTCCGCCACAGATGGTCGGTGCCGGTCCCCTGGGGGATGATGAAGTAGAGCATCCCGCCCGAGGCCGTGAGGCTGGTGGCTGACTGCATGATGCTGTCATAGGCGAGGTCCGTGAGGCGCACCGTTCCCGCGGCGGTGCCGTCGCTCTTCCACAGTTCGTAGCCGCTGCTCTGCTCGTAGGCCGTGAAGAAGAAGGCGCCATTCATGGCGGCCTGTCGGCCCGGCAAATAGGGGATGGAGGGTTGCATCTCAAGCCTGCGCTGGGCCGTGGTGCCGGCCTCCGTCCCATCGCTCGCCCAGACCTGGGCGCCGGTGGTGTCGTCGAAAGCGGAGAAGAAGAGCGTGGTCCCCACGGCGGTGAGCGAGCTGGGCGCCGAGCCCTTGTCGCCGGGCCTCAGGTCCGTCACCCGCTTCGCGCTCACCGGGAAGTGGCTCGACAGCTTCCGCGCGGAGCGCTCCATGTCGGGGGGCGGGGCCTCGGGCGTCCCCAGCTCCTCCGCGCAGCCCCCCACCGCCGCGACAGCCAACATCCACCACACCATCAGCCGCTGCTTGTTCTTCATCGTCCCCGCCTCGTTGCCGAGGCGAACCATCATCTCAAAGCCACGCGCGAAGCAACCCGTGCCCCTCGTCCCGTTCCCTTGCATTCAGGGTTGGCGGGTGTTGCGGATGCCGCCGTGCAGGCTCCAGACAACAGCTTCGGCTCCAGTTGCAGGCTGCGGCCTACAACGCGGGCGGTGGGGCTTCGTCCTTTCGCATGGTTGGAGGTGGCCTGCGCCTTGCTCTGTGGACCACGCAAGTGCTCGCAGAGGAGCAGGCTCACGGTTGCTCCCGTTCCATCCCCACACCCCAGGATTTCCCCATGCTTGGTCCCCTGAAGCGCATCGTCGACAACAGCATCGTCCGCTACTTGAAGGACGAGCCGAGTCCTCGGCCCACGCCCACTCCACGGCCCGCACCCTCGCCGGGCCCCGTGGACAGCTTCGAACCTGTTCCAGCGCCAAGGACAACTCCCTGCCCGCACCCGGGCCCGGCGCCGTCGAACGCCAATACCGGTGGGCCGAACTGCCCGGACCCGGCGCCCCTGACGCCTCCGTCCACCGACCCGAAAAACCCGACGCCGAAGATGCAAGTCCGTCCGGCCAGATCGGACCGCTACGATGAGTCCCGCAACGGAACGGACATCGACACCATCGTCCTTCACCACACCGCCGACAAGTCCGACAAGAGCAGCCTGGAGACGCTCACCGGCGAAGGGGGCGGTCTTGCCGGTGAAGTCCTTCGGAAGATCAAGGAGAAGAAGAACGGCGGCAAGGTCAGCGCCCACTACGTGATTGGAAAGGATGGGACCATCTATCATCTCGTCGCCGACGAGAAGCGTGCCTGGCACGCGGGTGGGGGTTCCGTGCACGGTGATAAGTCGAAGGACGTCAACGACCGCTCCATCGGCATCGAAATCGTCAACGACGGCGATGGCAAGGATGGCTACACCGAAGAGCAATACAAGGCGCTCGAGCAGCTCGTGCCCTATCTCTCCAAGCGCTACGACGTCCCCACCAAGAACGTCGTGGGCCACAAGGAGACCAACCCCGACAAGAAGGACCCCTCGGAGAACTTCGACTTCGGGCGTATCACCCGCGCCACCGAGAAGGTGCGGTAAGGGGCACACGGGGCTCCAGGCCTGCCCCCTGCCTGGAGCCCGATGCGCAATGCCTGTCGTGCGACAGCGATGAGCCGCGAGTCAGGCGGAGCGCAGCTCTTCCGGGGTGCCCTCGCCAACCTGGAGGTGCGTTCGCAGCCAGTGTGCCAGCGCGTCTGCCTCCTCCTGGTCGGGGAAGCTGGCGATGGCTTCCTGGCGCGCCTCGCCGTCGGCGGTGGAGAGCCGGAGCGTGAGGTGATAGCTGCTCACCTGCTCCCTCTTGGGCGTGCGAAACTGGGGTTCGACGCGGAGAGACCGCACGTCGCGCCACCGGACGTCGAGCCGGTGCTTGCGTTCGGAGAAGGGCGGCAGGGAGAGGCTTCGCGACTGGGTGTGGAGGCGCAGGTCGTGGTGCCCCGACTTCAGCCGTTCGCGCGCCCACCGCCCGGCGAGCACACCGCAGGCGATGATGACGCCCCAGGTCCCCACGCCCACGGGCAGCGGGGCGGTGAATCCCCCCATGAATCCCCCGAGCGCGAAGCACGCCTGGGAGGCGCCCACCAGGGCCAGGGAGACCCGGATGGCCGGCCGCGGCCCATCGAGCGTCACGCACTCGCTGCCGTCCTCCCGGATGAAGGTGGACAAGCGGAACGGCTCTTCTTTCTTCGGGGTCCACCTCACCACGACCCACAGCCAGAACATCACCAGGTTGAAAGGCATCGCGCCCATGAGCGTGAACAGCCCCCAGCTATCCATGCCCGCCTGCAACACCGCCTCCGAGGGCTGACCAGGCCGGTAGTACACGGGGACGCTGGCCCCGAGGGGGTAGCGCGCGAGCTGCTCCTCCTCGTACCTGTGTATCCCCGAGCTCCCCGCGTTGAAGCTGTGCTTGTCGCCCTCGTAGGGCTGCCCGTCGACGGAGTAGGTGTAGGCCAGCTTCAGCTCGCGCCTGTAGCCCTTGCTCGTGTGCACCATCACCACCTCGCTCCGGGTGATGGTGCCCTGCGCGGAGGGCCAGCTCGCCACCTGTGCCTGGCGGACCATGGCGGAGATGGCGAAGAAGTCCAGGCCCCCAATGAGGACCGTCACCGGCAACACGACCACGATCATCAAGAGGGGCGAGCCCACGCGAACAGACATGGCCCCAGCCTATAGGGATACTCCGGAATGAACGAAAGGACGTCCGCTACGGGGCCCCCCTCCCGCAGGGTCCTGCGTGACGTCGCTCGCCGGACGGGTCACGTCGCCCATCACGAGCGTTTTCGACGCGGGCCCTTGTGCGGAGGCACTGTCGGCTCGGCCAGCGTCGCCATGGCGTCCACGAAGAGTCGGACCTTGGCCGGGAGATTCAGCCGGCTCGGGTAGACGGCGTGGATGGCCCGTGACATCGCGGGCCGGGGACCGAAGAGAATCTTCAGCCGGCCCTCACGGACGGCATCCCGGCAAAGGATGGCGGGGACGCGCGCGATGCCGACCCCGTCAATCGCCGCGTCGCACGCGAGTTCGAGGTCATTCACGGTCAGGACCGGGTCGATTCGAGACTTCACTCCCTCGGCCTCCCACGTCTCGAACGCACTGAAGCCAATGCAGCGCGCGGAGCGGAGGTCCCTGGCGCTCGGCATGCCGTACTTGGACAGGAAGCGGGGGCTCGCGACGAAATGGAACGGGCTCTCACCGAGCTTTCTCGCCACGAGCGACGAGTCGTCGAGAGGGCCGATGTGAATCGCGACGTCCAGCCCCTCTTCGATGAGGTGGACGCGGCGGTCCGCCAGCACCAGCTCCACCCGCGCCTGGGGATGGCGCGCGAGGTACCGCGAAACCACGGGGGTCAGGTATCGCCGACCGTAGAGCACTGGCGAGGAGACCCGCAGCAAGCCCGTGGGCTCTGCCTGCCGGTGTTGCACCTCGCTGTTCGCCTCGTCGATCTGCGCGGCGATGGCGGAGCAGCGCTCGTAGTACGTCGCTCCGGCTCCGGTGACCCGCAGGCGCCGCGTTGTCCGTTCGAGCAGGCGCACCCCGAGCCGAGCCTCCAGATTCCCGATGCGCTCGCTGACGGTCTGCTTGGTGATGCCGAGCTGGCGCGCTGCTCGGGTGAAGCTCTCCTCTCGAACGACCGCGACGAAGAGCATCATGTCGGCAGGTGGAATCATGACCGTCAATCCTAACCTGACAATGAGTTCGCTCGGGGCCACATTGTCGGGGAGGCTCTGGCTGCATCATGTTGCCGCTCGCCAACCTCAGGAGCTCATACATGAAGCTGTACTTCGCCCCTCGAACCCGAGCGACCCGTGCTCGCTGGTTGCTGGAGGAACTCGGGGTGCCCTACGAACTGGTCAAGCTTGACCTTGCTCGACAGGAGAACACCGCTCCCGCCTACCTGTCGGTCAATCCGCTGGGCGAAGTTCCCGTCCTCGTGGATGGAGACGTCACGCTGCTGGGGGCCCTGGCCATCTGCCTCCATCTGGCTGACCTGTTCCCGGAGAAGGGCCTGGCGCCGCGGATGGCTTCCGCGGAGCGCGGCCTCTATTACCAATGGATGGCCTTCGCCGAGGTGAGCCTCGAGCCCGTGGTGATGGAGTTCCACGGACACGCGCGGTTGCCCGAAGAGCGGAAGGCGGCCGCGCGCTCGAATGACGACCTCGCGAAGCTCGGGACTCGCCTCGCGACCCTGCTGGATGTCATCGACGAGGGACTCGGCGGCCGCGAGTTCCTGGTGGGACACGCGTTCACCGCCGCCGATGTGCTGATGGCATCAATCCTCCACCTGGCGCACACGCTGACGCTGCTCGACGGGCATCCGCGGTTGGTCGAGTACGTCAAAAGTCACACTCGACGCCCGGCGGTGAGGACGGCGGTTTCAGGGTAGGACACGGTGGAGGTCTCAAGGGGCGCGTTCGAAGACGGCCACCGCCTGGTCGTAGTCGACCGTCACGCGAAAGAACCTCAGCGCATTGCCTCCCAAGGCTCCTTCGACGGGCTTGTCCATGAACTGCGACATGAACTCACGGAAGTTCGGGTCAGGCCGGGTGGTGAACCAGACGGGGCCGACCTCATGACCCGCCACCTCGATGCGGGGAACCTCGATGAGCGTTGAGCCTGGAAGGTAGGTGTCTCCATCCTCGATGACCCGCCAGTCCGGGTGACGCTGGTGCCAGCGCTCGAAGGTGGAGCGAGTGATGAAGTTCGTCGCCCGGGTCGCCGGCCGCTCATCCGCGAGCACCTTCCTGGCGGACTCCGTGAGCGACAGCATCGCTCCCGTGTCGAAGAGCAGGTCGAGCGTCTCTCCGTCCACCCGAACCTGGATGCGAGGAAAGTTCGCCTGCCGCTTTCCCGTCGCATCCGTAGGAAACCCCAGCGCCACCCGGTGAGCGGGAGCGACCTCCGGAACGTCTCTCGCCGCGCGCAGCCACAGCTTTCCGCCGGGGTAGTCGAAGGTCCAGACCCGTCCGGCGAACCAGCCCTGACCAAGCATTCCATCCCCGAGTTCAGACAGGACCCTCTCCATTGCCGCCACGGGGAGCTGTCCCTCGGTGCCTTCGGGCATTGGCATCCAGGCTTCATTTCGGAAGTCAGGCATCCGTACCCAGTCCTCGGAATCCTCACCTCCTGCCGCTCTGGCAATCCGTTGCAGGCCCAGTCGCGTCACGGCATCCGCCAGGATGAAGAGGCCTCCCCCCGTGTCCGTGTAGAACGTCAGCGTCTGCCCTTCGCGCGTCACGGGCTGCACGAAGAATCGGTCCTCGCTGAACTTCACCGGCAGCGCGAGCGGTCGGCCGGGCACCGGTGCGGGAGTCTTGAGCGCGTCACTGGGGCTCGGCGTGGTGGCGCAGGACACCAACATTCCGAAGAGCATCAACAAGAGTCGCTGCGGCATGCGTGCGGTTCCTTTCGGGGTGTTTCCATCCTGCGACATTCACCACGGACTCCGGCGCGTGAACCACCGGGTCGAGCAGGCCGCTGCGCAGCACCGTGCAACGCCTTGCGCAGACGACGCCCGCGGGACGCAATATCAGGCAGACACCGTCGTGGCCCAGGTGGTGCAAGCTGGCGTCCACGACTCAACAGGGAGCACCTGCTCCTCTCGATGCTTTCCGGGCCCGGCGGAAGCACTCATCCCCCACCTCACGACCGCCATGCCTTCCACTTTCCCTCGTCACGCATCCGGGGGCGCCCTGCGCCTCTGTCTGGGTGTCGCGCTCCTCGCCTGGATGGGCTGTCGCTCACGACCTCCCGCCGAGCCCGTCGCCGCGCCCACGAGCACGGCGGTCAGCGCGCCCTTCGACGTCGCCTCCGTCATGAGGCAGGTCCACTTCGCGTACCGCCCCGAGGGCGAGCAGTGGAGCGGGGGCCATTCGACCTATGAGGTCCGGGCCTCCACGAACGGGATGTCCCTGTCGCCCTTCTCACCCCGGGATGGGCGGGTGAAGGGCGCGCCGCTGCATCTGGGACCGGCTCGGTTGCAACGAGGTGATGCACTCTTGAAACAGGGGGAGGCGACAGGAAGCGTGGAGGCCAAGGGCCGCCTCCGCCTGGAGCGGGCGGAGCTCACGGAGCACCTGGCCAACGAGGAAGAAGGAGTCACCCAGTCGTGGCACCTGCCTGGAGCGCCGCGAGGCCAGGGAGACCTCCTGCTGCGCATGCGCGCCACGGGGCTTGCCTTCGTGGAGAGCACGGCCGAGGGGCTCCACTTCGCGGCCCCCCAGACGGGCCTTGGGTTCCGCTATGGCCATGCCACCTGGGTGGACAGCCAGGGCCAGCGCACGACGCTTCCAGTCGAATACGCGGACCAGTCCCTTGGATTCCGCGTGCCCGAGGCGCTGCTGAAGTCCTCCGTCTTCCCGGTCACCCTCGCGACGGTCATCACCCCCGAGCAGGGCGTGGACCTGCCTGTCCACGGTCCCGCCTGGGGGGAATGGAAGGGCCCTCCCGCGGTGGGTTCCAATGGCACCGACTATCTCGTCGTCTGGTCCGACGCTCGTGGCGAGTACTACGGCGCGCTCCACGGCGTCCGGGTCTCGAGCGCGGGTGTGGTGCTGGACCCTTCCGGCATCAAGATTTCCACGGAGCCGGGTCACCAGGACTCGGCGGCGGTCGCCTCGAATGGCACGGACTATCTGGTCGTCTGGAGGACCCTGCCCGGTGGCATCACCGGCCCCACCGCGGACATCCAGGCCGCGCGAGTGACGAGCAACGGGCGCGTGGAAGACACCCCGAGCATCGCCCTCTCGCTCGACAGTCACGACGAACACGACCCGAAGGTGGCTTCGGTGGGTACGGACTACCTCGTCGTGTGGGAGCGACAGTATCCAAGTGGCGATAAGGCGAGCATCGTGGGCGCGCGGGTGACGAGTACGGGGCAGCGGCTGGAGCCCGTGGGCCTGAATCTGTCGCAGCCGTCGGACCGTCACTACAATCCTTCCGTGGCCTCCAATGGCACGCAGTACCTCGTGGTCTGGGAGGATTACGTCGCCCCGGGGAAGATAGACCTCCACGGAGCCCGGGTCTCTGCCCTGGGCGAGGTGGTGGCGGAGTCTCGCCGGGTCATCGCCAGCATGCACGAGCTGCAGATGCGCCCGTCGGTGGCCTCCCTTGGCACGGGGTTCCTCGTCGCCTGGGAGAGCATCGGTGACGCAGCCGGGGGTGGCATCTACTGCGCGCGCCTCTCGGCGGAGGGCGACGTGCTGGACGCCACCGGCCTGCTCATCTCCCGGCAACGCGCCAGCTATGTGGAGCCCCGCGTCAGCGCCAACGGGGCGAACTACCTCGTCGCGTGGGACCAGGGCAGCGGCGTCCATGGCGCGCTCGTGACGCCCGAGGGCACGCTCGGCCCGCAGCGGGCGCTGGGTCCCTCCACCTCCGTCCAGACGCGCATGTACCCCGCGGTGGCATCCAACGGCGCGGACTTCTTCGCGGTCTGGCTGAGCCAGGCGGCGACCACGTCGCGTAGCTCCCACATCATCGAGGGCACCCGGGTGACGGGGACGGGGGCGGTGGTGGACTCGCCCACGCCTCGGGTCCTCACCACCGCGAGCAACACGCAGCTCGCGCCAGCGGTGGCGACCAACGGCACGAACTTCCTCGTGGTCTGGGAAGACCTTCGTGGCGGCGGCAGCGACGTCTACGGCGCGCGGGTGACGCCCACGGGTGAGCTGCTGGACCCACAGGGCATCGCGCTCTCCACCGCGGCCTTCGATCAGCGCGCGCCCGCCGTGGCCTCCAACGGCACGGACTATCTCGTCGTGTGGAGCACGTACGGCGCGGGCGCTCCGGCTGTCGCGGGCGTCCAGGTGGCGGGCTCGGGGCAGGTGCTGAGCCCACAGGCCCTGAGCATCTCCAACGTGGCCGAGGTGGAGGGTGGGGCGGCCGTGGCCTCGAACGGGACGGACTACCTGGTGGTCTGGGCGGATGACCTCGACTTCAACGGCCCCATTCTCGGGGCGCGGGTGACGAGGACGGGCGTGGTGCGGGACAAGCCCGCCATTCGAATCGCCAGGTCCTTCAGGTCCAGGTCCCTGCCCTCGGTGGCCTCCAACGGGAAGGACTACTTCGTCGTCTGGCAGGACGCGCGGAACACCACCACCACCACCAGCGTCAACAATGACGTCTACGGCTCGCGGGTGACGAGCGCGGGCGCGGTGCTGGATACGCAAGGGCTGAGACTCGTCACCGCCCCCTCTGTGCGGCCGGAGCCTCGGCTCGCCTCGAATGGCGCGGACTACCTGGTGGTCTGGCGAGCGGCATACGCCGTCTTGGGGATGCGAGTGAGGAGCGACGGACAGGTCCTTGACCCCCAGGGCATCCTCATCACCCAGTCGACGAAAGGCCATGCCTCCCCGAGCGTGGCCTCCCTGGGCGCGGAGTACCTCGTCGTCTGGAGGGATTTCCGGAACGAGGCCCCGGGTGTTTCGTCCTACAGGTTCAAGGGCGATATCTACGGGGCGCGGGTGACCGGGGCGGGGCTCGTTCGCGAGCCCGAGGGGTTGTCCATCGCGGCGGACGCCCAGGCGGAGGAGGTCCCCGCCATCGTCGCGTCCCCTCTGCGACGGTCGGCCTTCGTCGTCTACCAGCGCTATGACGCTTCGCCGTCCATCCAGAGCAGGCGAAGCCGTGGACGGTTTGTCTCCTTCAACGACAACGAGCCGCCCACCGCGCTGGGGCAGAGCCTTCTGCTCCCCGAGGACTCCGCGCTCGCGCTCATCCTCCAGGGGACGGACCCCGAGGGGCAGGGGCTCACGTACTCCCTGGGCCCCGCGCCATCGCATGGCACCCTGGGGGGAGCGGGCGTGGACTACCTCTACACGCCAGCGGCCCAGTACCACGGCCTCGACAGCTTCACCTTCCAGGTCTCGGATGGGGAGCTGCTCTCCGCGCCAGCGACCGTCTCTTTCCAGGTGACGCCCGTCAATGACCCACCGTCGGTACCGGGGCTGCTGGGGCCCGCGGATGGCACCGAGTCCGAGGGAGGACTCTTCACCTTCACCTGGAGCGCCTCCACGGACATCGAGGGAGACGCCGTGAGCTACCACCTGGAGCTCCTCCAGGATGGAGTCGTGACGCGGACGCGCGTCACCGCGTCGACCACGTACACGCTGCCTCAGGCGGAGGGGCTTCCCGTGGGGCGTTACTCCTGGCGGGTGCGGGCCGTGGACGCAAGGAGCGCCTCGAGCGCGCCTTCCGCTGAGCGAGTCGTCATCTCCCTGCCTCGAAGGAACGAGCCGCCCATCGCGAACGGCCATACCGCCGCCACGAACGAGGACACCGCGCTGTCACTCGTCCTGCGGGGACAGGACCCGGAGGGGCAGGCCCTCACCTTCACCGTGACGACGCCGCCAGCGAATGGAGTGCTTGCGGGACAGGGGGCCGCGTTGACGTACACGCCTCGCGCGAACTTCCACGGGGCCGACAGCTTCGTGTTCACGGTCTCCGATGGAGAGCTGTCGTCCGCTCCGGCGACGGTGTCTCTCCAGGTCGACCCGGTCAACGACGCCCCATCCGTCCCCAGGCTCTTGTCGCCCGCGGACGGTGTGTCCCAGGCGGTGAGCGGTCGAGTCACCTTCCAATGGGAAGCCGCCACGGACCTCGAGGCGGACGCGGTGAGCTATGAGGTGGAGTTGCTCCAGGCGGGCGTCGTCGTCCACCGCCATGCCACGGCGCGGACGTCGCGTGCGCTCGGCGATGAGGAGGCGCTGCCGGCGGGTGTCTGGCGTTGGCGCGTGAGCGCGAGCGACTCCCACGGTGCTTCCAGCGGGCCCTCCGCGGAGTGGTCCTTCATCGTTCCTCCGAAGCCCGACCTGCCGCCCTCGGCGACCGAGGGTGAGGTGGCCACCTCGGAGGACACGGACATCGCAGTGACGCTCCAGGGACAGGACCCCGAAGGCCGCACGCTCACGTTCAGCATCGAGTCCCCTCCGGAGCACGGCACCTTGAGCGGCGAGGGCGCGGAGCGCGGCTACACGCCGGCCGCGAACTTCCACGGAGAGGACCGCATCACCTTCCGCGTCTCCGATGGCGTGCATGAGTCCGAGCCCGCCACGGTGTCCATCCACGTGGCGCCCATCAATGACTCACCTTCGATGCCCCGGCTCCTGTCGCCCGTGGACGGAGCCGTGGTGGAGGGAGGACTTGCCACGTTCCAGTGGGAGGCAGCCGTGGACGTCGATGGGGACGCGTTGGACTACGTGTTGGAGTTCCTCCAGGAGGGGCGCGTCGTCCGGACCTTCGCGCTCCCGGGGGCCACGTCGCGAGAGCTGAAGGGAGAGGACGAGCGACTCGCGGTGGGACTGCATTCCTGGCGGGTTCGTGCGGTGGACAACCAGGGCGGGCACAGCGCCACGGAGCCCTCGCGCGCCCTCACCGTGGTTCCTCGCGCGTCGCCGCCTCCCGTCGACCCTGGAACCGGGAATGAGAGGCCACGGACTTCTGGATGTGGCTGTGAGGCGCATCCAGGGGCGGGCGCCTCGGCGCCGTTTGCCTTCGCGCTCGTGCTCCTCCTCGGACGGCTCGTGCGCCGGGGTTCCCGTTCGTTTCTATCGGTATAGGCAGCACACGCTTAGAGTGCTCCCCGTCACGTTGTCAGGCCCAGAAGGGCCGGGAGCCAGGAATGTCGCCGACGCTGAAGTGGGCGCTTGGAGCGCTGGTGGGACTTCCGTTGATGTGCTGCGGCTGCGGCGGCATGTGGTTCCGGGGTCAGTTTCCCCATGAGGAGGCGCTCGCTCGGGTCGTGAACCATCAGCAGGTCATCCAGACACTGGGCGCGCCCGTGAGTGGCAGCTTCTTCTTCTCGGGCACGACCCAGGCTCGTGACGATAACGCAGTCGCCGAAATGCAGATTGCGCTCTCGGGAAGCAAGCAGGACGGCGTGCTGCATGTGAAGGCGGTTCAGACAAGCCAGGTCTGGGGATTCAGCCGCCTTCGAGTGATGGCGCAGGACGGCAAGGTCATCAACGTCGTCGCCGAGTTCTGAACAGGCCCATGATTCGGCTCGATGAACTCGGTGAAGTGACGACGTTCGCGGAAGTCGCCAGGCGGTTTGCCGGAGCGGATTGGCTCACCTCGTTCCTGGAGACCGAGGATTTAAACGACCCAGAGACCAATGGCATCGTCGTGCCACGCATCGTCAATGCCAGCGTGCGTTGCGAGGACACCATCAAGAGCGGGCGAGGTCCATGGGCCGTCGTCATCGATGGAGACCTCGAGACGAGTGGTGACCTCGTGTGCAGGACCAACGACTACCTGTCGAGCGCGCTGGTGGTGACTGGCGACGTGCGCGCGAGAAACGTGCGCTTCGCCGCGAGCGCACGCGTCGAGATAAAGGGCAACCTGATTGTCGGCGGCGGGCTCGGCATCGTGAGTGGAGCGTGGGGCGACGGCGGCGCGGTATTGGTGGCGCGTTCGTGTGAAGCCGCTCTCGTGTTGCTGGATGGCACCACGTGCGTCGACGCGGACCGGTGCCGCCGCACGGTGGTGTGTGGGGCGCGCGGTTGGACCGAGTTCACCCCCGACATCCACGACCACGCGACGTTCGATGAAGTGTTCGAGCCCACCGTGTTCGATGCGGACGGCTCTGTCGACTATGACCGCGTGATGTCCCTCGCGAACGCAGGGCGCTCCGCGCTGAAGCCCGAGGTCGAGGACCGGCTGCGTCAGGGCAAGGGCCTGGCACCACGCGCGGCGCTCACATGGCTGGCGAGTGATTCGCGCAGCCAGGCGCTCATGGCGCTCGGCGATGACGCGTCGATGGCGGTGCTCGTCGAGTTGTTGGCGGAGCGCGGCCACTCGGTATCCATTGAGAGCCTTGCGCGCTCGGTGCGAGCCATGCGTGGAGTTCGTCTCGGTGGACCGTCCCCAGGCACTTGATCCAGGGTCTGACGGCGACCGCATATCGCGGGCATCCTGACGCTCCCAATTCATTCATCTTCAATCAACAGCCCCGGGAGCTCACCACCGTTGGCGCGCGGTACCAGACCTCCATCACCCTGAGCAACGACCCGCGGATCCCCTGTCCGGACTACGCCTTCAAGAGGATCCTCGTCACCAATATCTAACGCCCTCCGGTCCGCTGCATAAGGAATGCAGCGGCGTCTGTCGCACTTCAGAGGGCGCCATGTCGGACGTGGGACGGGCTGTGGACAGGCATTGACGCGCGCATGACGCAGCGACCGGATTGGGGGCGCCTGACGCGGAAGGTTCGGCTTCGCCCGGCAGGTCAGGGCCCGAGGAAGGGCTCGACGGTTGTAATCATCGCGGGGGACTCGAACAGGTCGTAGTGCGTGTGGCCGGGCAGGATGGCGAGGCTCGACTTGGGGCGACCACTGCCGTCGAGGCCTCCGTCGCGCTGGCCCCCGCCGAGCAGTTCGTAGAACCGCGCGATGTACGAGGGCGGCATGGAGTCCGCGTCGGCGAACACGAGGAGCACGGGCATGGGGAGCTTCGAGACCTCCACGGACCAGTCGTAGGGGCGACGCTGGAGCTCGCCGGTCTTGTCGATGAGGCGCGCGAAGCCCGTCGCATCAGGCGCGATGGCGGCGTAGGTCTGGTACACCGGCGCGGGCTTCATCATGTCGGCGAGCGCGCCCGTCAGGTGCTGGAACGCCGTGGCCACCTCCGGGTACCAGCCGGTACTGCTGAACGGCGAACTCACCACGACGAGCTTGCGCACCCGCGACGGATGTTGGACGGCGAGGCGCAGGCCGACGCCCCCGCCGAGCGAGTAGCCCAGTACATCCGCTTGCGGCACGCGCAGCTCGTCGAGCAGGGCCGCGAAGTCGTCCGCCAACTGCTCGTAGCGCAAGGGGCGGTCGATGTCGGCGGTCCTGCCGTGGCCCTGGAGGTCGACCGAGATGACCTGGCGCCCCTGCGCGAGGCGCGTCGCGACCGGCGCGTCCATCAGGGTGTTGTGGAGTCCTCCGTGCAGCAACACGAGCGGCAGGACTCCGTCAGCGGGGACGCCGCGCACCTCGTAATAGAGGCGCAGGCCATTCACCTGGGCATGGCCGGTCTTCGTCGGGAGGGTGGGGGTCGTCATGGAGGAAGCGCCTCGGGAGGAGGGAATGGAGGAGCAGGAGACGGCGAGGAGGGACAGCGCGACAAGGAGCGTTCTCACGCGAGCACCTCCGGCAGACCGAAGGCGGCCTTCAGCCTGGGTTCGAACGTCGTAATCTCGTGGATGCGGCCGTCGCGTACATGCAGCACGTCGAGCTTGAAGGCGCGGAACGCGGGGTCTCCCGGTCGTCGCAGGTAGCTCATGGCCGCGGGCATGCGGTTGGCCCACGCCGGCACCAGTCGCCACTCGCCCATGGCATTCGCGCGCTCCATGAGCGGGAGCACCTGGTCCACGCCCTCGAAACACGCGGGCAGTGGGGGCATGGTCACCCGCACGTCGCGCGTGAGCAGCGCGATGGACGCCTTGCAGTCGCCGCTCTGGTGCGCCGAGATGAACGCCTCCAGCAGCGCGCGCTCGTCGGCGCTCACCGTGTCGCCGCGCGCGGGGGGCTCGTGGCGCGAGAGCGTGGCGCGGGCACGCTGGAGGCTGCTGTTGACCGCCGCGACCGAGGTCTCCAGCAGGGAGGCCGTCTCAGCCGCGGACCCGTCCAGGAGCTCGCACAACACGAAGGCCGCCCGCTGCCTCGGCGGCAGTCGCTGGATGACGGCCAGGTAGCCCAGGGCGATGGACTCGCGCGTGACGGCCTCCTCTTCGAGCAGGACGTCCGGGTAGGGCTGCAGCCAGGGAATCTCGGCGAACGAACGCGCGGAGGCCGCCTGCCGCGAAGAGCTTCGCAGGTGGTCGAGGCAGGCGTTCGTGGCGATGCGGTACAGCCAGCGCCGCATCCCGGCTTCACCGCCGCTCGCGTCGAACGCATCGCGCGCATTCCACGCGCGCAGCAGCGTTTCCTGCACCAGGTCGTCGGCCTCCGCGAACGAGCCGACCATGCGGTAGCAGTGGAGATGCAGCGCGCGGCGGTGCGGCCGCACGAGCGCGTCGAAGGCGGTCATCAGGGGCGGGGAGGGTGTGGTCTCTATCATCCACACCCAAACGACGCGGAGGGGCCGGAATCATCGGTCGACCGATGATTCCTCCCCGGCCCCAGTGAAAACGCGGGCTTGGCGCGGCTTCGATGCAGGCCCGCGCGAGGGCGGCTCAGAGCTTGAAGAGGTAGACGGCGCCGCTGTCCTCGCTGCTGTTGTCCGCCTGGTTGCCGTTGATGCCCTTCGCCTTGCTGTCCTCGTAGGGGACACCCACACCCAGCAGGTGGCCATCCGCCGAGAGCGCCAGGCGCAGGCCAAAGTTGTCGTTGCCCCCCGTGTTGGAGGCGTTGACGTAGGCCTGCTGCTCCCACGTGGTGCCACTTCGGGTTCGGTGTCTCGTGCGTCGTGAGTCAGGCGGAGCGCAGCGCTTCCGGCGCGGTCTCATCCACCTTGAGGTGTATTCGCAGCCAGTGCGCCAGCGCGTCTGCCTGCTCCTCGCGCCGGTGGCCCCGAGCACCTGCGTCGGGGTCGTCAGAACCGGCCCGACAGGCCCAGCATGCTTCCCTTCGCGTCGAGAGCCAGCACCGGCAGGATGCTCACCTCGGCGGCGGGGGCCGAAGGCGCCATGTTCGAGGCGTGGGACACCTCGTAGCCGATGAGTGAGCCGGCCATGGCGAATGCCGGGAAGAGAAGCGGCGCGATATCCTCGTGCTTCTTCGGAACCAGCGTCGAGGCCAGCAGCCCAAGGCCGCCCCCGGTTCCAGCCCCCAGCAATACGCCCCCGAAGGT
>NZ_VIFM01000121.1 GCF_006636215.1 Myxococcus llanfairpwllgwyngyllgogerychwyrndrobwllllantysiliogogogochensis
TGGCGGAGATTCCCAAGAAGGAGAAGCACCCGTACCTGAAGGCGTGGGGAGCCACGCCGTGGCCCTGGACGCTGACGGTGGGAATCTCTCCCTTCGTCGCCACGGAGGGGCGGGTGAGGGGGCTCAACACCTTCGTCTTCCAGTTCGAGGGCGCGTCGTACGAGGACGAGGCGGGCTCCGCGCGGTTGTTGAAGGCCTTCCATGCGGCCCATGCTCCCGAGACGACGGAGTTCGCCGCCATCCATCCCCTGGCGCGCTACGAGGACCTGGAGTCCGGTGACTACAACCCCGCCGTGACGCTGGGGCCCATGTTCGCGGGCGTGTACTGGGCCAACTTCCTGGGCCGGGGACACCTGGAGCAGTTCGACCGGAAGATGCTGGAGCAGCTGCCCTCGGACCAGGTGGAGTGGGTGGACGGTGGGAAGGGCTTGTTCCTCGTCGTCACCCCTCGGCTCGCGGATGCCACCACTCCAGCGGTGGAGGCGGAGATGAAGCGGCTGACCGAGGTGTTCCGCGCGGCCCGGAAGTAGCGGCCAGGTGCTCGCGTGGGCACCGCCTCCCGTCGCCGAGGCGATGCGCGTCAGTGGCGGGCTGTTCTTGCCCAGACAGATGGCGGCGCTCGATGCGACGCACACTGCTTCCGTGTGGGTGAGGTACGGTTCGCCCACTCACGCGGGAGGCCGTCATGGACACCACCTACAAGTCGCTGCGCATTGAGAAGGCGGATGGAGTCGCCGAAGTGATTCTCCTGGGCCCCGGTCGTGGCAACGCCATGGGCCCGGACTTCTGGCGGGAGATGCCCGAGGCCATTCGCGCGCTCGACGAGGATGAATCCGTGCGAGTGGTGCTCGTCCGGGGCAACGGGGACCACTTCACCTATGGCCTGGACCTGATGGGGATGATGGAGTCCCTGGGGCCGCTGCTCACCGGTGACAACAACCTCGCCCAGGAGCGCACGAAGCTCCTGAAGCTGATTGGCGACATGCAGCAGTCCACCGAAGGCATTGCCCGCTGTCGCAAGCCGTTCATCGCCGCCGTGCATGGCTGGTGCATCGGCGGTGGCATGGACCTCATCGCCGCGTGTGACTTCCGCTACTGCTCCCGCGACGCGAAGTTCTCCCTGCGCGAAGTGAAGGTCGGTATCGTCGCGGACCTGGGCGCTCTCAATCGCCTGCCGCGCATCATCGGCGAGGGACACACTCGCGAGCTGGCCTACACCGGTGGCGACGTGGATGCCGAGCGCGCCCTCCGCATGGGACTCGTCAACGAGGTCTTCCCGTCGGCCGAGGAACTGCTCACCCAGGCCCGCGCCACCGCGCGACGCATCGCCGAGAACCCGCCCCTCGTCGTCCAGGGCGCCAAGCAGGTGATGGAATACTGCGCGGACAAGTCCACATCGGACGGCCTGCGCTACGTCGCCGTGTGGAACTCCGCGTTCCTCCAATCCCACGACCTCGCAGAAGCCTTCTCCGCCTTCGCCGAGCGTCGCCCCGCGAAATTCGTGGGCCGGTGAGCCCATCCCTCTCACGAGGGGCTTTCACCCGCTGCGCTCACAGTGCGAGGATTCCCGTGAAGTCGAGTCTCGGGAGTCCCACGGAATGACGGAGACGGTTGGGTTGCTGGGTTATGGGCGCTTCGGTCGCGCCCTCTCGGGGCTGCTGTCCGACGCGGGCGTGCCGCACAGCGTGTTTGACCCGAGGCAGGACGAGGTCCCTCCAAAGCTGCAGGTACGTTCGCTCGCGGAGCTGGCCGCGCGCTCCACGGTCCTCGTACTGGCGATGCCTGTCTCTGTCATGCGCGAGGCGCTGACGACGCTGCGCCCCATTCTGTCGCCTTCCCACCTCGTCATCGACGTGGGCAGCGTGAAGGTGCGGCCGGTGCAGGTGCTCGCCTCCGTGCTGGGTCGTGACATTCCCTGGGTGGGCACGCATCCGCTCTTCGGCCCCGCGAGCCTCGCGCGTGGCGATACTCGGCGCACCGTGGTGTGTCCGAACACTCTCCACCCAGAGGCCGTGCGCCGCACCCGTGCGCTGTTCGAACTCCTGGGCTGCGAGGTGACGGAGATGTCGCCCGAGGCCCATGACGAGCTGATGTCCCGCACCCATGTGCTTACGTTCTTCCTGGCCCACGGACTTGTGAAGGCAGGGGCGGGCAGAGACCTGCCCTTCGCGCCTCCCAGCTTCCAGCCCATGGCTCGGCTTGAAGAGTACGCACGGCTGGAGGTGCCACACCTCTTCGCCGTCGTGCAGACGGAGAACCCGTATGCGCGAGAGGCCCGTGTCCGGTTGATGGATGCACTCACGCAGCTCCATCAGGGACTCGAACCACAAGCAGGGGCCGCGAGTTCGACGCCTGAGTCCGCGCCCCCCGCGCTCCTGGGGGTTCGAGAGCGCATCGACAGTGTCGACCGCGAACTCGTGTCATTGCTCGCTCGGCGTGCACGCCTCGTTCAAGAGGCGGCCCGTGTGAAGTCGGCGCACGGCTTGCCGTTTCCCGATGCGGAGCGTGAGTCCTCCATGATGGAGACCCGACGTCAGTGGGCCGAGTGGGACGGACTCGACACCGCCGCGCTGGACGATGTCTTCCGTGCCGTGCTTCGCCTTTCTCGTGACTCCGTTGCTGGACCCGACGGAGACACGTGAGCCCCCGGGAGTTCGCCCCTCGCTGAACGCTTCGGCGAAAGCCCTTGCCGCAAGCACACCGGACCGTTTCGCTCGCCGCCTCGCCCCAGCTCAGCGCTGGACGGTGAACGCGGGGTTGAGGACCTTCATCGTCCCCTTCGTCACACCGAACTGCTCATGCACCGCCGCGCGGCGCACGGCCTCCGCCGGAGAGATGCGGCCCGCGAGCAGCTCCTGATACGCCCCCAGGACACGCGTGGCCTCCTCGCGTGACTCACGGACGAACTCCACCCGGAAACGCTTCACTCCTCGCGCCAGCAGCGACGGCACCAGCGACGCCGCACTCTGCGCCTGCGCGTTGAACACCGTGTTCCGACAGCCCACGTCCACGACCACCGGATGCTCCAGGCCCTTGTGGTCCCTCAGCGACAACCGGTGCTTCTCACACGGGCGTCCACAGCTCTTGAAGTCGCGCCCATGCGACAGCGTGTGCGAATACACGCAGTGCTCCGTGTGGAACGTCGAGATGTGATGGTGCACCGTCACCGCGAAACGCTCGGCCGGCAGGTGCTCCAACATCGCCCCCAACTGCACCGCGTCCAAATCATGCGCGAACGTGAGCGTGTCCAGCCCCAGCCCCAACAGATGCAGCGCCGTCACGGAGTTGGTCACGTTGAGCGAGAAGTCCCCATGCAGCGCCGGCCGTGTCTCCCCCGGCGCAAAGGGCCGCTCCAGGAAGTGCATCATCGCGCCCCAGTGCCTCGCCAGCACCGCGTCCGGCTTCAGCTTCGCGATGCGCGCGTCGTAGCCCTCCTCGCCGGGCTTCTGCACCCGCACCGTCGCAATCGTCACGCGCAGCCCCGCCGCCCGCGCCCGCTCCACTGCCCGCTGGAGCCCCACCAGCTCCATCCAATCCAGCTCCACCTCCGGCAGCCCCGCCGCAATCACCGCCTCGAGCTGCTCGTCCGTCCGACACAGCGGCAACAACCGCGCACCGTCGGCCACCGGTGATGCGACCACGCGCTCGCGCTGCGAGGCCCGAACCTCCTCCAGCACCGCCGTCTCCCGCACCGTGCGCGCCGGTCCCCGAGACACCGCCTCCGTCAGCTCCGCCACCAGCGAGCGACGCAGCGCCTTCAGCTCCGACACCGGCAGATGCAGCCCCGCACCCAGCGCCGTCGTGTCCAGCTCCGTCAGGTGGAACGAAGTGCCACCCAGCGCCGCCAGCTTGTCCTTGAGCAGCGCCGCGTCCATCCCACCCCCGCGAGACTGCGCGAGCGGCACCGTGCTCGACGCCGTGGCCACGTGGCCTCCTCGCGCCGTGCCCGTCACCACCAGCGGCCCTCCCGCCGTCCCCGACACCGTCAGCGCCAGCGGGACACGGCCCTCGGGCTCACCCTGCGCCAGCAGCTCCTCCGTGTGCTTCGCCAGGGAAGGATCACTCGTCACCCAGACACGCTGCCCGCGCGCCACCCGCCCCATGTCCGGCCCGGGATTGCCGAAGCCCAGCACCCAGCCGTGACTCGTGCGCTCGACGCGGAACAGCGGCCCGCCCGCCTCGTGCTTGTCCTCCGGGTGCCCGTCGTCGAACACCACGCCCATGCCCGGACGAGGCGACAGCTCCGCGGCCACCGGCGCATCGCCCTCCAGCGGCGAAGACACCTTGCCCTGCGGCGCCTCCGACTTCGTCCGCGCGTCGTCCTGCCCCAGCCCGCCCGTCCACGGACGTCCCTCCGGGTCCTCCGCCACGAGCACGTCGCGGCCCTGCACCGCTTCCACCACGCCCAGGTAAGCGCCTCGGTGTTTGGGGAAGCGCCCCTCCACCAACGTCTGGTGGTCCGAGCCCGCGAAGAAGCCGTGTGAGAAGCCCCGGCTGTACGACAGCGTCATGTCGGCCAGGTCCTTGCGCAGCGCACCCGTATCCGCCTTGCCCGCGGACACACCGTCCACCCACCGCCGATAACCCTGCACCGCCGTGGCCACGTACTGCGGCCCCTTCTGCCGGCCTTCAATCTTCAGCGAGTGCACGCCAATCTCAATCAGCTTCGGCACCGCCATGACACCGGCCAGGTCCTTGGGGCTGAGCAGGTAGCGCACGTCGCCCAGGTCCTTCGTCTGTCCATCCACCACCAGGTCATACGGCAGCCGACAGGACTGCGCGCACTGTCCCCGGTTCGCCGAGCGTCCACCCCACGCCTCACTCGTAAGACACTGGCCGCTCCAGGACATGCAGAGCGCGCCGTGGATGAACACCTCCAGCTCGATGTCCGTCTCCGCCGCCAGCCGTCCAATCTCCGCCACCGACAGCTCTCGCGGCACGACGATGCGCGTGGCACCCAATCCGCGAGCGAAACGCGCACCCTCCGCGCTCGAAATCGTCATCTGCGTGGAGGCATGAACCTCCATCTGGGGACACACCGCGCGAGCCACCAGCGCGATGGCGGGGTCCTGGACGATGAGCGCGTCCACCCCCGCGGCGGCCACTCGCCGCAGGATGTCCTCCACCACCGGCAGCTCCGGCTCGAACACCAGCGTGTTCATCGTCAGGAACGCGCGCGCGCCCGCGCGGTGCACCAGCGCCAGCGTCTCCGACAGGGTGGCGAGCGAGAAGTTCTCCGCCCGGGCCCTCGCGTTGAAGCCCTCGTCCAGCCCGAAATAGATGGCGTCCGCGCCACTGGCCAGCGCGGCCTTCATCGAGTCGAGGTCTCCAGCGGGGGCGAGGATTTCAGGACGACGGCGCATGTCCGCCCTCTACCACAGCGAGGCTGTCATCGCGCCCGTCCTCACGCGCCCGTGGACGCAGTGCGGCAGGTTCTGGTCAAGTCGCCGCCCGGTTGCTTCCACAGGAGACGAGTCATGGCTGAAGGCGTGTTCAAGGACGGGCTGCTGGCGGGCAAGGTGGCGTTCATCTCGGGCGGCAGCAGCGGCATCAACCTCGGCATCGCCGAGGCGTTCGTGAAGGCGGGGGCCAAGGTGGCCATCAACGGTCGCAATGTGGAGAAATTGGAGGGCGCGGTGAAGGGCCTCCAGGCCCACGGCACCGCCATGGGGGTGGCCGCGGACGTGCGCGACTACGCCTCCGTGGAGAAGGCGCTCCAGACGGTGCGCGACGCGTACGGTGAGATGGACATCCTCATCTGTGGCGCCGCCGGCAACTTCCCCGCACCGGCCCTGGGCATGTCCTCCAACGGCTTCAAGGCCGTCATGGACATCGACGTGCTGGGCACCTTCAACCTCTGTCGCGCCGGCTTCGAACACCTGCGCAAGCCCGGCGCCAGCATCATCAACATCTCCGCGCCCCAGGCCTACCTGCCCATGGCCATGCAGGCCCACGTGTGCGCCGCAAAGGCCGGCGTGGACATGCTCACCCGCGTGCTGGCGCTCGAGTGGGGCGGCGCCGGCGTGCGCGTCAACGCGATTACGCCCGGCCCCATCGAGGACACCGAGGGCATGCGCCGCCTGGCCCCCAGCGAGGAGGGCCACCAGCGGCTCGCCCAGGCCCTGCCGCTCCAGCGCTTCGGCACCAAGGCGGACATCTCGCGGCTGGCCCTCTTCCTGTCCTCGGAGGCCGCGTCCTACATCACCGGCTCCATCATGGTCTGCGATGGCGGCCAGTCCCTGCTGGGCGGCGCCGCGCTCATGGCGGCCATCGGGATGTAGCCCGACACAGAGGGGGATGGGGTGCTCACGACCTCCTCTGTGAAATTTGTTGTAATTGCAAACTTGTGACCTGGGTCTACGTGGCGGGTGGCGATGTCTGGTACAAGGCATTGCAACCCGCGAGTGGAGTCTTCCCTGGGGGGGGACAGCTCGCATCCCGGAGATCCGCATGTCCGTACGCCTTGCCCCGTCAGCCCGACTCCTCGGGCTGGCCGCGCTGTGTCTTGGCCTGTTCGTTGGCTGTGGTGATGACCCGGATCCGCAGCCCCTGCCCACGCCCTCGACGTTGCCGGACGCCACCGCATCCACGGTGGTCCTCGCGCCGGCGAGGGACGTGCTGGCGGACGGCGCGGACCAGGGCACGGTCACTGTCACAGTGAGGAGCAAGAACGGCACCGCGCTCGCGGGGCGCACGGTGACGGTGGCGGTGGAGGGCGACGGCAACCTGGTGTTGCAGCCGGGACAGACGAACAGCCAGGGCGTCGCCGTGGCGACCGTGGTGACCGCGCACGCGGGGACCAAGCGGGTGACGGTCTCCGTCGCGGCCGAAGGGGGCGCGGTGGTGTTGGCCTCCCGGCCCTCGTTCAACTTCGTCGCGCTGGTGGCCACGCGGCTGGAGTTCATCCCCGCGCCGGTGGAGTCCACGGCGGGCGCGCCCATCACCGGTCTGAGCGTGCGCTTCCGCGACGCTCAAGGTCGCCCCGTCCTGGGCGCGACGGCGGCGGTGACGTTGTCCCTGGCGGCGAACCCAGGGGATGTCGCGCTGGAGGGCACGCTCACGGTGACGCCGGTGGGTGGCACGGCGAGCTTCACGGACGTGGTGCTGAAGAAGGCCGGCGCGAACTTCCAGCTCAAGGCGTCGGCGGCGGGGATGGAAGATGCGACGAGCGCCGAGTTCTCCGTGGCTCCGGCCGCGGCGGCTTCGCTGGACATCGACGGGTTGGAGTCCACCGCTGTCGCGGGCGCGGCGCGCTCGGCACAGGTGACGGTGCGTGACGCCTTCGACAACGTGGCCACGAACTACACCGGCACGCTGTCCGTGAGCTCCACGGATGCCACGGCCTCGCTGCCCGGGCCCCATGCTTTCACCCAGACGGATGCGGGGCGCTTCACCTTCACGGGGGTTGTCCTCAAGCGCGCGGGCAGCCATCAGGTCACGCTTCAGGATGTGAGTGTCGCCGCGCTGCGCGCCCAGCAGGACGTGGGCGTGGTGGCGGGGGAGGCGTCGGCGCTGGTGTTCACCCAGGTGCCCGCGTTGGCCTCGACGAGCGCCGTGTTGTCTCCGGTGGAGGTGTCCCTGCGGGATGCCTTTGGAAACCTCTCGGCGGTGGGGGCTCCTCCCGTGGCGGTGTCGCTGGTGGAAACAGGCGACCTCTCCGGGGTTCAGGAGGTCGCGCCGGTGGAGGGCGTGGCTCGCTTCACCGGGCTGCGGGTGAGCACGGAGGGCAGCTATCACCTCCGGGCGAGCGCGACGGGACTGACGGAGGCGAGCAGCACCGCCATCTCGGTCGTCGATGACGTGGCGCCCGCTCGGCCCGTGCTCTCGCTGGGGACGCTCGGCACGGAGTCGGCGACGGTGACGTGGGTGGCCGTGGGTGATGACGGCAGCGTGGGCCGGGCGACGTCGCAGACGTTGCGCTACTCGCTGTCCCCCATCCTCACCGACGCGGAGTTCGACGCGGCGACGCCGGTGGGGGGCGTGAATGCTCCCGCCGAGCCGGGCACCGCCGAGTCCGCGCAGGTCACCGACCTGGTCGCGAACCAGACGTACCATGTCGCGCTGCGGGTGACGGACAACCGCGGCAACTCCGCGCTCTCCAACAGCCTGTCCTTCCAGACGCTGAACGCCGAGGTGACGCAGCTGGCCTTCACCACGCAGCCGGTGAATGGGACCGCGGGCGTGTCGCTTGCGGGCGTGCGAGTCTCCCTCCAGAACGCGCAGGGCGAGGTCGTCACCACGGCCAGCCTGCCGGTGACGCTGTCGTTGGTGGGGGGCTCGGGCTTCGAGCCGAAGCAGGTCTCCGCCGCCTCTGGCGTGGCCCTCTTCTCCGACCTGCGCATCGACCGCGCGGGTACCTATCGCTTCTCCGCCAGCGCCAACGGGCTGACGGTGCAGAGCGATGAGTTCGTCATCGAGGCGGGAGCGGCGTCCCGACTGGCGCTCACGGGGCTCGTGGCGCCCGTCATCGCCGGCCAGTCACAGAGCGTGGAGGTGACGGCGTTCGACGGCTTCGACAACGTGGCCAAGGGCTACTCGGGCACCGTGCGCTTCACGTCCACGGACCCGGAGGCGGAGCTGCCCGCCGACTACACCTTCACCGCGCAGGACCAGGGACGCCACGTCTTCTCCGACGTCGTGCTGGCCAACATGGGCCTCCGCCGGGTGACGGCGACCGACACCGCCAACGCGCAGCTCACGGCCTTCATGGAGGTGGAGGTGACGAACGACGCCGCCCACCACCTGGACCTGGAGGGGCTGCCGACGCAGGCGGCGGCGGGTGGCAGTCACACGCTGACCCTCAGCGTGAGGGACCGCTTTGGCAACCTCGTCACGGGCTACACCGGCGAGGTGGACTTCGCCTCGGACGACCCTCGCGCCACGCTGCCTCCCGAGCACGTGTTCACCGCCGGGGATGCGGGCCGCTTCACGTTCAGCGTGACGCTGGAGAGCGCCGGCGAGCGCTCCATCACCGCGGCGGAAGTGGGCGGGGCACTGTCCATCACCCGGAGCACGCAGGTGTCCCCGGGGAACGCGGAGTCGCTGTCGCTTGTGCTGTCGATGGCGTCTCCGGCCGCCGGTCAGTCGGTGAGCGCGACGGTGACGCTGGTGGATGCGTATGGCAATCAGGCCGCCGGCTATCGAGGCACGGTGGCGCTGAGCGTGGCGCAGGACCCCGGGGCCACG
This sequence comes from Myxococcus llanfairpwllgwyngyllgogerychwyrndrobwllllantysiliogogogochensis, assembly GCF_006636215.1. GTDB lineage: Bacteria > Myxococcota > Myxococcia > Myxococcales > Myxococcaceae > Myxococcus > Myxococcus llanfairpwllgwyngyllgogerychwyrndrobwllllantysiliogogogochensis. The sequence goes on from NZ_VIFM01000121.1 coordinate 9,187, forward strand.
GTTCCGGGGCCGTACACCTTCACCGAGACGGATGCGGGCCGGCACGTCTTCAGCGTGACGTTCGCCCAGGCGCAGGCGACCACGCTGTCCGCCGTGGACACCCAGCAGGCGACGTTGTCCGCCTCCGAGGCCGTGACGGTGAGCGCCGGCGTGGCCACCGCGCTGCGCGTGTCGGCGGTGACAGAGTCCCTGACGGCCGGTGTCGCCCATGTGTTCTCCGTCAGCGCGAGGGACCGCTTCGACAACCTGTCCCGCGACTACGTGGGCACGGTGCAGCCGTCGGCGACGGATGCCAACGCGGGGCCGCTCACCGCCCACACGTTCACCGCGGCGGACCAGGGGGAGCACGGCTTCACCATTGCCCTGCGCACCGCGGGCACGCAGACCGTCACGTTCACGGACGCCGCGCTCGCGGTGTCGGCGGCGCGCGAGGTGACGGTGGACGCCGCTGCCCCGGCGCGGCTGGGCTTCGTGTCCGCACCGGGCTCGGCTTCGGTGCGCCAGGTGCTCGCCGCGGTGAGCGTGGCCGTACAGGACGAGTTCGGCAACACCTCGTCCAGTGGTGCCCCGGTGGTGACGCTCTCGCTCTCGGGCGGCGGTGTGCTCGACGGTGACGTCACCGCCACGGCCGTCGCGGGTGTGGCGCGCTTCACCACGCTCTCGGTGGCCCAGGAGGGGGACTACACGCTGACCGCCTCCGTGTCCGACGCGAGCCTGCCGGCCGCCTCCAGGGCGCTGTCCATCATCGACGACCAGGTGCCCTCGCCGGTGGCCACGCTCGAGGCGAGCGTGGTGGGCGCTGACTCCGTGAGGCTGCGTTGGGTCGCCACGGGCGACGACGGCCAGCTGGGCCAGGCCTCGTCCTACCAGCTGCGCTACGGCCTGGCGCCGCTGAACGAGACGAACTTCGAGGTGGCCGTGGTGGTGCCCACGGGCACGCCGGGCCTGCCTGGAGCGCAGGAGGAGGCGACCGTCGCGGGCCTCGCGGTGGGCCGCACGTACTACTTCGCGGTGCGCGTGGTGGACGGCGCGGGGAACTCCAGCCCGCTGACGACCACCTCCCTGGACCTGCCCAGCGCGTGTGGCAGCCAGGTGTGCGCGCCCCGTGCGCCCGAGTGCTCCGAGTCGGGCGTGGAGGTGGTGACGTATGAGGCCACCTGCGAGATTCTGGCCGGTGAGCCGACGTGCGTTTACGTGCCCACCGCGTCAGCGTGCACCGGTGTGGATGCCGTCTGCTACCAGGCGGCGTGCACCACGGCGGCGGCGCCCGGCGAGCGCACGCTCATCATCACCGAGGTCATGGCCTCCCCGAGCACTGGCACGACGGAGTACATCGAAGTGACGAGCACGTCCGACGCGCTGCTCAACATCAACGGCCTCTCGCTCATCTCCTCGGCCACGACCACCGTCTCGGTGGACAAGGGCCCGGGCGCGGCCGTGGTGCTGCCGGCGCGCGGCATCCTGGTGCTGGCGAGCAACCCGGACCTCGCCACCAACGGTGGCGTGGACGCGGACTACGGCTATGGGAACGCCCTGGAGCTGGAGAGCACGGGCCAGCTGTCCCTTCGCGTCAATGGCGTGGTGATGGACGACCTCACCTACGACGAGGAGTTCCCGCTGGTGGCGGGCCGCTCCCTGAGCCTGTCCTCGGAGCTGGTGGGCAGCACCGCGAGCCGCTACTCCTGGTTCTGGTGCGCGTCCAACGACGAGCTGTCGGGCGGAGACCGGGGCACGCCGGGCCTGCCCAACGAGACGTGCGGCGTGGACATCCAGCCGCCCGTGGAGTTCTGCGCCATCGAGTCCCCCAAGTCGTTCCCGGCGGTCATCGCGCGCGGCTCCTCCCATGAGGTCACCAGCCGCGTCTACGAGCCGCAGGTGACGACGCGCAGCACGGCGGGCAATGACCACTTCCCGTACCTCGTCTCGGAGCTGGGCTACGGCACGGACGCCAACGCCCCGGAGTCCTGGACGTGGGTGCCCGCGACGCCGAACCCCAGCTATGGCGCGCTCGGCGGCAACGACGACGAGATGTTGGCCACCCTCCAGATTCCCACGAACGGGAGCTTCCTCTACGGCTTCCGCTACCGCTTCACGCGTGGCCCTGTGGGCGCTGACACGTGGGTCTACTGCGACCAGAGCGGCGTCGTCTCGCCTGGGGTCCCGGCGAGCTACGGCACCGTGACGGTGGACGAGGTCCTCCCGGTGGCGGACCACGTGGTCATCAGCGAGGTCAGCGGCCGGGGTATCACGTCGCAGACGGACGAGTTCGTCGAGCTGTACAACCCGACGAACCAGGTCGTGGACCTGAGCGGCTGGATGATGCAGTACAAGTCGGCGGGGGGGTCCACGTACACGGGCACCTTCGTGATTCCCGCCGGCAAGGTCATCCCCGCGCACGGCTACTTCCTGCTCGCGCACACGGGCTACACCGGAACCGGAGCGCTGGCCGCGGATGCGACGTGGTCCGGCTTCGACCTGTCGGCCTCCACGACGACGGGCGGCCATGTCCGCATCGGTCAGTCGCTGAGCACGCCCACTCCCATCGAGGTGGACAAGCTGGGGTGGGGGACGGCGAACTCGCCGGAGGGCTCCGCGGCCGGTCCGTTCCACCCGGCGGCGGGCGGCAGCATCGAGCGCAAGGCGCTGCCCACGTCGACGCAGGCCACGATGGCCGAGGGCGGCTCCGACGCGAGCCGGGGCAACGGTTCCGATTTGAACAACAACAGCGCGGACTTCGTGGTTCGCACCACCCGCCAGCCGCAGAACTCCCTGAGCGGGACCGAGCGGCCGTAGTCCGCGGGACATCCTGAGCGGTACGGGAGGCCGTCCTGGCTGTACGCCGGGGCGGCCTCCCTGTCTTCCGAGGCTCAGGCGCGGCGGGCCCACTGTCGGCCAGAGTGCCGTCCGGCCATCAAAGGCTGCTGCCCGGAGGCGGCGGGCGGATTACCTTTGCGGCGCACACTTCCCGTCAGCAGCACGCCCAGGAGAGCAGCCCGTGCCTGAAACGCCTGTCCCCGACGCCGTCCGCCTCATCACCTGTCCGCCCGCCGAGTTCCGACGCTCCGGTGAAGCCGCCATGGAGGCCACCCGCGCCGGAATCGCCCGCCTCAAGGCGCTTCGCGCCCCCTTCGACGTGGTCCAGGTGCTGGAGCTGTACGACGAGGCCATGGCCTCGCTGGACGATGCGGGGGCCCGCGCGAGCGTCGCGCGGCACTCCCACCCGGAGGCCGCCATGCGCGAGGCCGCCGAGGCCGCCGAGCAGGAGCTGGAGACGCTCGCCACCGACATCCGCATGGACCGGGGCGTCTACGACGTGCTCGCCTCGTTGGACCTCTCCGGCCAGGACGCGCAGACGCGCAAATGGATGGAGAAGGTGCTGCGCGACTTCCGCCGCTCCGGCGTGGACCGCGATGACGCCACCCGCGCGCGGGTGAAGGCGCTCAACGATGAGCTGGTCCGCATTGGCCAGGAGTTCAGCCGCAACATGCTCCAGGACACGCGCGCGGTGTCCCTGCCTCCCTCCGCGCTGGACGGGCTGCCTGACGACTACGTCCGGGCCCATCCCCCGGGCGCGGACGGTCAGGTGAGCATCACCACCGACTATCCGGACATCATCCCCTTCATGACGTACTCGCGCGACGCGAAGGCGCGCGAGCAGATGTGGCGGGCCTTCCGCATGCGGGGCCACCCCAGCAACACGGACGTGCTGGAGCGCATGGTGGCGCGCCGTCACGAGCTGGCCACGCTGCTGGGCTACCGCAACTGGGCGGCCTTCGCGACGGAGGACAAGATGATTCGCGACGAGCAGGCCGCCGCGGACTTCATCGCGAAGATTTCCGACGCGTCCGGCGCGCGCATGCAGCGCGACTACGCGCTGCTGCTGGAGCGCAAGCGCCGGGACGTGCCGGGTGCCGCGCGCGTGGACCCGTGGGACCAGGCGTACCTGGAGGACCGCATCAAGGCGGAGCAGTACGCCTTCGACTCGCAGGCGGTGCGCCCGTACTTCGAATACACGCGCGTGAAGCAGGGCATGCTGGATTTGACGGCGCGGATGTTCGGCGTGACGTACCGGCGCATCCAGGACGCCACGGTGTGGCACCCGGACGTGGAGGCCTACGACGTGCTGGAGGGCGGCACGGTGAAGGGCCGCTTCTACCTGGACATGCACCCGCGCGCGGACAAGTACAAGCACGCCGCGCAGTTCACCCTCACCAGCGGCAAGTCCGACCGCCGGCTGCCCGAGGGCGTGCTGATGTGCAACTTCCCCAAGCCCGGCACGGAGCCCGCGCTGCTCCAGCATGACGACGTGGAGACGTTCCTCCACGAGTTCGGCCACCTGCTGCACCACATCTTCGGCGGCCACACGCGCTGGGCGGGCGTGTCCGGCGTGCGCACGGAGTGGGACTTCGTGGAGGCGCCGTCGCAGATGCTGGAGGAGTGGGCGCGCGACACGGCGAGCCTCCAGACGTTCGCGAAGCACTACCAGACGGGCGAGCCGCTGCCGGCGGAGATGGTGACGCGGATGCGCAGCGCGGAGGAGTTCGGCAAGGGCCTGTGGGTGCGCCAGCAGATGTTCTACGCGGCGCTCAGCCTGGAAATCTACCGGAGGGACCCGGCGGGCCTGGACGCCACCGCGCTGGTGAGGGAACTCCAGGGCACGTACACGCCGTTCCCCTACGTGGAGGGCACGTACTTCCACCTGTCCTTCGGGCACCTGGAGGGGTACTCGTCCAACTACTACACGTATATGTGGTCGCTGGTCATCGCCAAGGACCTCTTCACCGTGTTCCAGAAGCAGGGGATGTTGTCCCCCGAGCCCGCGCAGGCGTACCGGCGCGCGGTGCTGGAGCCGGGCGGTTCGGACGACGCGGCCAGGCTGGTGCATGCCTTCCTGGGTCGCGACTACGACTTCCACGCGTACGAGGCCTGGCTGAACAAGGCGGCGTGAGCATCAAGGCGTGAAGGGGGGGCGCCATTCCGGGCGCCCCTCTGGGCCTACACTTCGATATTGATTTGCAGAATCAAGTCGTGCGTGTCCGTGCACGGACTGGTATGTGAGGCGGCGTCGGCCCGCGACCTGGGTCTTTCCGTTCCGCGGGCACTGGCTGGATGAAACCGTGAGCACACCTGACAGGCGTCCCTTTCCCCTCTTCGCGATTCTCGGTGTCGTCGCCGTGGTGGCCGCCGTAGCGATCGCCGTGAAGCTCCAGAGCGGCTCCTCCTCGGAGTCCGCGCCCGCGCCGGCGGCCCAGGCCCCCGCGGTGCCGGAAGCACAAGGCCGGACCTTCAAGCACGGCCAGGGGACCACCGTCGTCCCGCTGAATCCCCAGCGCGTCGTGGTCTTCGACCTGGTCGCCCTGGACATCCTGCAGGCGCTGGAAGTGAACGTCCTCGGCGTCGCGGGTGACCAGTTCCCGCACCACCTGGCGCCGTTCGCCGACGCGAAGTACCTGCGCATGGGGACGCTGTTCGAGCCCGACTACGAGGCCATCCACGCCGCGAAGCCGGACCTCATCATCACCGGGGGCCGCTCCAGCGCGAAGTACGCGAGCCTGTCGAAAATCGCCCCCACCGTCGACCTGCCGATGGGCGGCGTGAACTACATCGACACGGTGGTGGCCAACACGGAGCTGCTGGCGAGCATCTTCGGCAAGGAAGAGAAGGCCCGTGCGCTGGTGGCCCAGCTGCGAGAGTCCATCGCGAAGCTGAAGGAGACGACGGCGGGCCGAGGCAAGGGGCTGGTGGTGCTCGTCACCGGAGGCCGCATCAGCGCCTATGGTCCGGGTTCGCGCTTCGGCGTCATCCACGGTGACTTCGGCGTGCCGGTGGCCGCCGAGGGGCTCAGCGCGTCGCTGCACGGTGAGGTCATCGGCTCGGAGTTCATCCGGGAGAAGAACCCCGACTGGCTCTTCGTGATTGACCGTGACGCGGGCATGGGCCAGCAGGGTGGGGCCCAGAAGGTGCTCGACAACGAGCTGGTCCAGCAGACCACGGCCTGGAAGTCGGGGCAGGTCGTCTACCTGGACCCCCTGACGACCTATCTCATTGGCGGTGGCATCCAGGCGGTGAATGCCCTGCGGAGCCAGATTGCGGACGCCTACGCCGCGCGGGCCCAGTAGGCTGCCCGGGCCGTGAAACGCTTCATCGCCGCCGCCGCCGTCATCGCCCTGCTGGCCCTGGTCAGCCTGTTCATTGGCGTCAGCAACGTGTCGTGGGACTCGCTCTTCTCGCCGAGCCCCGACGAGCGCGCCCTCCAGGTGTTGGTCATCAGCCGCATCCCCCGGCTCCTGGCCGTCATGCTGGTGGGAACGTCGCTGGGTGTGGCGGGGCTGTTGATGCAGATGCTCGCGCGCAATCGCTTCGTGGAGCCCGCGACGGCGGGGTCGGCGGAGTCCGCGAGCCTGGGGGTGCTGGCCGCCACGGCCCTGGCCCCTCAGCTTCCCGTGCTCGGGAAGATGCTCGTCGCGGCTTGCTTCGCCCTGGCGGGGACGGCGCTCTTCCTGCTCATCCTGCGCCGCATCCCCATGCGCTCGGTGCTCATCGTGCCGCTGGTGGGCCTGGTGCTGGGCAGCGTCTTCGATTCGGTGACGACCTTCTTCGCCTACCGGTTCGACCTGCTCCAGTCGGTCAACGCGTGGAAGACGGGCGACTTCTCCACCGTCTTGCGCGGTCGCTACGAGCTGCTCTGGGTGACGCTGGTCCTCACGCTGTGCGCCTATGTGGCGGCGGACCGCTTCACTGTCGTGGGCATGGGGGAGTCCTTCACCACCAACCTGGGACTGCGCTACTCGCGCATCGTCGCGCTGGGGCTCGTCATCGTCTCCCTGGTCACCGCGATGGTGGTGGTCACCGTGGGAATGATTCCCTTCCTGGGGCTGCTGGTGCCGAACGTCGTCAGCCTGTTCATGGGAGACAACGCTCGAAAGTCCATTCCCTGGGTGGCGGTGGGGGGCGCGGGCTTCGTCCTGCTCTGCGACATCATCGGCCGCGTGGTGCGCTTCCCGTACGAGATTCCGGGGGCAACCATCGCCGGAGTCATTGGCAGCGGGCTCTTCCTCTTCCTCCTGCTGAGGAGGGACGCCCGTGTCGGCTGACGGCCTCGTGGTGGTGAGGCGGCCCGAGCGCACCCTGTTCATCCTCGGGTGCGTGGCGATGGCCTGCGCGGCCCTGTTCATGCTCATCGACGTGGGCGGGCAGTGGGACTTCGTCCTGCCGTTCCGGGGGCGGAAGCTGGCGACGGCGCTCCTGGTGGGCTACGCCATCGCGGTCTCCACGGTGCTCTTCCAGACGGTGACGGGCAACCGCGTGCTGACGCCCGCGATTCTCGGGTTCGACAACCTCTACGTGCTCATCCAGACGTGCCTGCTCTTCTTCCTGGGCTCCGGCACGGTGGCGGGCCTGGACCCCCGGCTCCTGTTCGGCGTGGAGGTCCTCATCATGGTGGCCTTCTCGGGGCTGCTGTACTGGGGGATGTTCGGCGGGGCCCGTCGCAGCCTGCACCTGGTGCTCCTGACGGGCGTGGTGCTGGGGGTGTTGTTCCGGAGCCTGTCGTCCTTTCTCCAGCGCCTCATCGACCCCAACGAGTTCATCTTCCTCCAGGACCGCTTCTTCGCGAGCTTCAACAACCCGGACCAGGAGCTGCTCGTCGTCTCGTTCCTCCTGACGTTGGGCGTGTCCATCCTGGGCTTCCGGATGCTGCGCACCTTCGATGTCCTGGTGCTGGGGAAGGAGACGGCCATCAACCTGGGTGTGGACTACCAGCGGACGGTGGCGCTCACCCTGGTGCTGGTGGCCATCCTCGTTTCGGTGTCGAGCGCGCTGGTGGGGCCGGTGACGTTCTTCGGCCTGCTGGTCTCCAATCTGGCGCACGCGCTGGTGCGCACGTACAAGCACGCGCTCATCCTGCCCGCCGCCGCACTGGTCGCCGCGGTGGCGCTGGTCGCCGGACAGGTCGTCCTGGAGCAGGTCTTCGCCTTCGACACCAACCCGCGCGTCATCATCGAGTTCGTGGGCGGGCTGGTGTTCATCACGATGCTCATGAGGAAGTCCCCGAGATGATCGAGGCGAAGAACGTCACGAAGCGCTACGGCCCTACGCTCGTCGTGGACGACGTCTCCCTGCGTTTTCCCGTCGGCGGCATCACCTCCATCATCGGCCCCAATGGCGCGGGCAAGTCGACGCTGCTGTCGATGATTTCTCGCGTGTTGCCCATGTCCTCCGGCAACGTGCTGGTGGACGGGCTGGACGTCGTCACCACGCCGGGAGACGAGCTCGCCCGGCGGCTGGCCATCTTGCGTCAGGACAACCACCTCACCTCACGGCTGACGGTGCGCGAGCTGGTGACGTTCGGCCGCTATCCCCACTCGAAGGGGCGGCCCACGGTGAAGGACCAGGAGCACGTCGAGCGGGCGATTCAGCACATGGGCCTGGAGGCGCTCTCGGCGCGGTTCCTGGACGAGCTGTCCGGCGGCCAGCGTCAGCGGGCCTTCGTGGCCATGGTGCTCTGCCAGGACACGGACTACGTCCTCCTGGACGAGCCGCTCAACGGCCTGGACTTGAAGCACGCGGTGTCGATGATGAAGCAGCTGCGGACGGCCGCCAACACGCTGGGCAAGAGCTTTGTCCTGGTGCTGCACGACCTCAACTTCGCGTCCTGCTACTCCGACCACCTCATCGCGATGCGGGACGGCAAGGTCGCGTTCCAGGGGCGCTCGGAAGACATCATGCGGCCGGACGTGCTGCGGGCTGTCTATGATTTGGAGATCGCCATCCAGCAAATCAATGGCGACTGGATTGCCACGCATTACCGCTGACGTCGCGCGGCCCATTGCCTCGCGGGCTCATGATGAAAGGATGATGGAGGCATGCGGTCGGCATGACTCCGCGCGCGCGTGGATGGGAGAGCCTCCGGTGACTCGAGAGGAGAGCGACCCATGCATGAGGCCGATTTCGAGAGGGGTTTCAGGAACGCCCCTCGGTTGATGGCGCTGGTGTTGGCGGCGCTGTTCATTCCGGGGCCTCGCGCCCAGGCCTACCCCATTCCCCCGGAGACGCTCTGGGGACTGACCGAGGAGGCCGAGTGGGTGGTGTGGGCGGACGTCGAGGAGGCATGGCCGTTGCCGGAGGATGAGCGCGAGCGCGCTCAAAAGGAGGACTGGGAATCGGGCCATGTCGCGCGCCTGCGCGTCCGCGAGGCGTGGAAGGGGAATGCCCGTCAGGGCGAACAGCTTGAGGTGCATTGGATTGAACTGGCGTGTCCGGCACCCGCTCGCTTCGAGAAAGGGCTCGCGGTGGTGGCGTTCCTGACGCACAGGGCCGGCAAGTGGCGCGCCGTGGCGAAGTCGTACGGGACGCGCTACCCGGCGAGCAATGATGACCTGGAGGCCTATCGCCGCGCGGTGACGCTCGCGAGGAACGCGCACGAGAAGTGGACGCAGGAGCGCATCGTGGGGCGGGGCGGGAATCTGGAGGCGGCGCGGGTGGACTGGCAGGTGCGCGTGTCCGCGCATCCCGCGACGCGCTGGGATGGGTTGTATGGGCTGGTGCCGGAGGGGGACTCGGCCCGCGCGTTCTACGATGGACGCGTCAGGACTCCCGTGGTGTTGACCGGCGCGCAGCGCGAGCAACTGGCGCGGGGGTTCGTCGAGCGCCCTCCGCTGGACCGGGCCCTCCCCATGATGCTCAAGGCCCTGCGGGGGCATTCGGACAAGGAGGTGGACCTGATGGCCGCACGCGCGCTCGAGACAGCGCTCACCCTGGACGGACCCCCGGGCTGGGTACCCCGTGCCTTCAGCCTGCTCCGTGAGCGCTTTGGAGAGAAGCTCCCGCCGCGAAGGGCGCCGACCCAGGAGGAACTCATGACCCGGATGCTTCGCGATGGGCTTTCGGGGCCCAGCCACGAGGAGCTGGAGGGGTTCATTGAGGAGTGGACGCGCTTCAAGCAGCGCCATCAGTTGACCCCGGCACTGCTGCCTCTGCCGGTGGAGCCTCCCGTCCCTGGCACAGGGGGCGACTCACCGCTCTGAGGCGTCGTCAGTTGCGTCCCCACTGCCGGGGGCGGGTGAAGCGCAGGAAGCCACCGGCCTCTTCCTGTCCAATCGTCTCCGCCTCACCGCCGAAGTAGCGCGCGCGAAGCTCCACCAGCTTCGCCTCCAGCGCCTCTCCGGACAGCTCCTTCGCGAGCGCCTCCCGCTCCGCCATGTACTTCGCGCCCGCGTCCCAGCGGGCGTCCCGGCTCTGGTCCAGCGTGTCCCAGCGCTGGAGGGCCTCGTCGTCCAGGCCCATCTCCTTGCGGACCGAGCGCAGGCTCCTGGCGCGCCCGTCGGCCGGCATGGCGCCCAGGTCCGTCTGCACGGAGGGCAGGTCCAGGAAGCGGTTCATCAGCTCCTGCTGGTGGCGCTCCACGTAGGCCGCCGCCTGCTCACCGTGCACCTCCTGGAGGCGCTCCTTGTAGGTGGACAGCTTCTTCTCCAGGCTCACGCCTTCCTGCGCGCCGAGCGTCCGCAGCGTGTCCGCGATGGCCTGGTTCTTCCGCTCCGACGCCCAGATGCGCTCGGCGCTCTCCTTGCCGAAGAGGCGGTGGCGCGTGTCCCACGTCGCCGTCCGGCGCTCCGTGTCGCTCAGCCCTCTCAAATAAGACTCGCTGTCCCGGACCCACTTCTCGTAGTCCACGCGGTTGCGCAGCATCGCCGCCAGCGTGTCGTAGTGCTCCGGGAAGTTCGCCTTGAGGAAGGCCAAGAGCTCCTGCTCCCAGCGGTCCGGGAAGCGCTCCTGGAAGAAGCGCATCAGCTCCTCCACCATCCGTATCTGGAGATACGGCTCGTGGAGCTTCGCCCCGTACTTCTCACGCAGCGACGTCGCGAGCGCCTCCAGCTCCGCGTCCACGGCACCGGGCGCTGGGGCAGGGGAGGGCATCACGGGTGGCGCGGTGACGGCCGGGGGACGGGCCGCGACAGGGGCCTGCCGCGTGGCCGCGCCGGACGTGGACGGCGAGGCGGGCGTCGTGGTGGGGACAACCGCCCCGGTGGGCCGGACCAGGCCCCAGCCCAGCACGCCACACGCCACGGCCACCGCGCTCACCAGCAAGACCTTCGTGCGCTGTCGCATGAATCCACTCCCTGGGGCACGGTGAAGAACGCCGGGAGGCCAGGTGACGGGCCTCCCGGCGACGGACGACTCAGCGCGGGGTCAGTCGACCTTCGCGATGTAGTCGATGATGGCCGCGTAGAACTCCATCTCGCTGAACGTGTCGGGCCCCAGGCCGATGACGTCCAGGTGGTCCTGGTTGATGACGCTGGACATGGAGGTCGACTGCAGCGCGCTGGGCGCGTTGATGTTGGACACGTAGCCCAGCGCGGAGTCCTGGGCGATGAGGTCCGAGCCCAGGCGCTCCGTGTAGCGCAGCCGGTAGCCCATCTGCTGCGAGTTGATGCCCACCAGGCCGTCGTCATCCTGCTCGGACCGGTTGCCGTCGCCCTTGCCGCCGGCGCCGTCGTTGTCGCAGTCGTCGGCGCAAGCGCCGTCGCCGTCGATGTCGAACAGGAACTCACGCACCACGAACAGCGCGGGGTTCACGCTCAGCCCCTGCTGCGCGGTGATGAGCGACGCGTAGTGGGACGCGTAGGAGGCGTTGATGGGGTTGGCGATGTTGAAGGCCTTCGCGCCCGTCGTCTTCCCGTCGTTCGCGTCCGCGTCGTTGTAGATGAGCGCCTTCACCGCCGCGTAGCCGTCATTGCCCGGGGCATAGACGACGTCGCCGTAGAAGCGGAACAGCGCGTCCAGCACGCTGGTGATGCCCGGCCCCAGGTCCAGGATGTACTTGGCGACCGGCGAGCCACGGTGCGGCGAGGACACGCTCACCAGCGCCTTCACCACCGTGTAGCCCTTGCGCTCGCGCAGCACGCGCGCGGCCTTGCGCACGTCAATGCCACCCTGCGAGTGGCCCACCAGATTCACGTAGGACGAGCCCGCGGTGGCCATGAAGCCCTCCACGTCATTGGCCAGGTCCAGCCCGCGCACGTCGGAGCTCTGCACTGGCTGCACCGCCGCCGCGAAGGCGCGCTGCCCGCTGTTCAGGCCGCTGTTGCACGACACCTCGAACAGCTCGTTGCACGGGTCACCCACGAAGGTGCCGTAGTCGTCACCCCAGTAGTCGTACCCGAGGATGTCGTCGAAGCCTCCCAAGCCATGCGCGAACACGACGGGGTAGGTGGTCTTCTCCGCGGCGGTGGCCGGACTGACGACGCCCAGGACACCGAGCGTCAGGACTGCAAGGAACAGCGGCTGTTGCTTCATGGGGGACTCCTGGCTTTGGGAGGAACGCCTGCTGCAACCGATGCACGTCGGAACAGAACCCCGGGAGCCGGCCTCACTCAGAGGCACCCTGCGACTCAGCCCAACCCCACGACCGAGCGAATCCCGAAGAACCGGGAGATCAGTGCCTCAGGATTGATTCCAGAGTCAACACGTCGCGCTGCGTTGGCTTCACGCGGCGAGCCGTCTGTTTGCTGGCGCACTGCGTTGTCTGTGATTGCGCGTCGCGCCGTCTTTATGCGTCAATTGTTGCGCGTCGCGTCGCGACTCACTGCACACGGGCGGGTCGCCCCCCGTCGCCGGAGCGGTCAACGGGGGGGCGCGGCGCGGCCTTACGGCTCCACGGGCGTCTGCTGGATGCGCCAGATTTCTTCCGCGTACTGCTTGATGGTGCGGTCCGAGGAGAAGATGCCGGCGCGCGCCACGTTGATGATGCACTTGCGCGTCCAGCCCTCGGCGTCCTGGTAGGCGCGGACGACTTCATCCTGCTTCGCCGCGTAGGCCGCGAAGTCCGCCAGCACCAGGTAGCGGTCCTCTTCCAGCAGGCTGTCCACCAGCGGCTTGTAGAGGGCGCGGTCCTCCGGGGAGAAGAAGCCGGTGGAGATGAGGTCCAACGCCTCGCGCAGCTCCAGGTTCTTCTCGTACTCGTCGCGCGGCCGGTAGCCGGCGCGCTTGCGGGCAATCACTTCATCGGCGGTGAGGCCGAAGAGGAAGAAGTTCTCGTCGCCCACCGCCTCGCGAATCTCCACGTTGGCGCCGTCCAGCGTGCCCAGCGTCAAGGCGCCGTTGAGCATCAGCTTCATGTTGCCAGTGCCGGAGGCCTCCATGCCCGCCGTCGAAATCTGCTCGGACACGTCCGCCGCGGGGATGATGCGCTCGGCCAGGCTCACCCGGTAGTTGGGGGCGAAGACCACTTGCAGCCCCGTCGTGCCCGCGTCGCTGTTGACCACCTCGGCGATGCCGTTGATGAGCCGGATGGTCAGCTTCGCCAGGTGGTAGCCCGGCGCCGCCTTGGCGCCGAAGAGGAACGCGCGCGGGTGGATGATGGTGCTCGGGTCCCTGCGCGCCCGCATCCACAGCGCGACGATGTGCACCGCGTCCAGGAGCTGCCGCTTGTACTCGTGCAGGCGCTTGATCTGCACGTCGAAGATGGCGTCGGGGTTGAGCCGCACCGAGCGGAGGTCCCGGATGTGCTGGGACAGGTCTTCCTTGTTGGCGCGCTTCACCTCGCGGAACGCCTTGCGGAAGGCCGGGTCCTCCGCGTGCGGCTCCAATTCACGCAGCTTGTCCAGGTTCGTCGCCCAGCCCTCGCCGATGCGGGAGGTAATCAGCTTGGACAGGCGCGGGTTGCACCACGCCAGCCACCGGCGCGGCGTCACGCCGTTCGTCTTGTTGTTGAAGCGCTCCGGGTACATGGCCGCGAAGTCCGGCAGCACGTCCCGGCGCAGCAGGTCCGTGTGCAGCGCGGCCACGCCGTTGATGCTGTGGCTGCCCACCACCGCCAGGTGGGCCATGCGAATCTTCTTCTCCGGGCCCTCCTCCACCAGGCTCATCCGCCGCTGCTTCTCCTGGTCATAGGGGTAGCGAATCTGCACCTGGCGCAGGAAGCGCTGGTTGATTTCGTAGATGAGCTCCAGGTGACGGGGCAAGAGCCGCTCGAACAGCGTCGCCGGCCACTTCTCCATCGCCTCCGCCAGGAGCGTGTGGTTCGTGTAGCCGAACACCGCCTGCGTAATCGACCAGGCCTCGTCCCAGGGCAGCCGCTTCTCGTCCACCAGCACGCGCATCAGCTCCGCCACGCCGATGGCCGGGTGCGTGTCGTTGAGCTGGATGGCCGCCTTCTTGGGGAAGTCCCTGAAGTCCGTGTGGTTCTTCAGGAAGCGCCGGACGATGTCGGCGATGGAGCACGCGACGAAGAAGTACTGCTGCTTGAGGCGCAGCTCCTTGCCCGCCTGGAACGCGTCGTTCGGATAGAGGACCTTGGAAATGACCTCCGAGTCGTTCTTCTCGACGACGGAGCGCTCGTAGTCGCCCGCGTTGAAGAGCAGCAGGTCGAACTCCTCGGACGCGCGCGCCTGCCACAGCCGCAGGGTGTTGACGGTGTCGTTGTGGTAGCCGGCGATGGGTGTGTCGTAGGGGACGCCCACCACCGTCTTGCCACCCACCCAGCGCGCCACGGGCCTTCCGTCCGGACCCTGGTGGTGCTCCACCCGCCCGAAGAAGCGCACCGGCACCGCCTTCTCCGGCCGGACGATTTCCCACGGGTTGCCGAACTTGAGCCACTCGTCGGCGCGCTCCACCTGGTAGCCGTCGACGATGTCCTGCGTGAAGATGCCGAACTCGTAGCGGATGCCGTACCCCATGCCGGGGTAGCCGAGCGTCGCCAGCGAGTCCAGGAAGCACGCCGCCAGGCGCCCCAGGCCGCCGTTGCCCAGGCCCGCGTCCGGCTCCATCTCCAGGAGGTTGGTGAGGTCCACCCCCACCTCGCGCATGGCCTCGGACGCGGCGTCGTGCATGCCCAGGCTCAACAGGTTGTTTCCCAGCGCCCGACCCAGCAGGTACTCCGCGGACAGGTAGTAGGCGCGTTTGACGTCCTTCTCGTAGTAGGTGCGCGCGGTGCGGACCCAGCGGTCCGCCAGCCTGTCTCGCACCGCGAGGGACAGCGCCATGAAGCGGTCGTGCGCGGTGGACGTCTCGTAGTTCTTCCCACGCGAGTAGCGCACGTGGTCCAGGAACGAGCGGCGCATGGACGTCGCGTCGCTCCCGGTGCGGCCGCTGTCGTCATTCGAGTTCGACGCCGCGGGACGGGACTGCGGGGAAGCGGAGGCGGGAGAGGCCATGTCGCGAGAGGTCTCCATCCGGGTGTGACTTCGGGTGGGAAGGCTGATGCGGGGTGTCAGGGTAGCGCAGCCCTGGCGGAGGTCGCATGGGAAAGCGCGGAGCCAGGAAGGGGAGGGATGCTCCCTGGGAAGGACCTGGGACGTCCAGGAGCGAAGCGCGATGCGCGCCCATCCGCCTGCTTTCCCACAGCGCTTACGTGGAACGGGCGCCCCTGGCAGGCCGGTTTGATGTAGAAATCAACGGTCATGGCCTTCCCGAAGAATGACTTGGACCAGCGGCTCGCGCTGGTGCGGCCCGAAGACACGGTCCGCGGCCTCATCTTCAACGCGGTGCTGACGCTCGCGGAGAAGCAGCTGGGGCCGGACACGGCCGCCCGGCTGCGCGAGCCGCTCTTCAAGCGCTCACCGGTGGACTTCTTCTCCTACTCCGCGGTGGACGCCATCCGGTTGCTGTACGCCACGTCTGACGCGCTCTCGAAGGCGGGGCGCTTCACCTCCCAGGAGGACGCGGTGCGCGCGTGTGGCGCGGCCGCCGTGACGGGCTTCTTCTCCTCCACGGTGGGCCAGACGCTGACGCGGCTGATTGGCAAGGGCGACCCCAAGCGCCTCCTGTCCAACGCTCCCACCGCCTACTCCACGCTGGTGAGCTACGGGCGCCGGGAGTACTCCGTGCTGAGCGAGCGCCACGTGCGCCTGTCCTTCCACGGCGACATGCAGCCGGTGCAGTTCCACGAGGGTGTGCTCCAGGAGGCCCTGAAGGCCATCCAGTGCAAGGGCACCGTCGTGGGCACGCCGCACGGCTACTTCGCGGCGGACTACGACATCGTCTGGGAGTAGTCCGCTGACGGCCCCGGTGCGGCCTCAGGGCGCCGCGGGGGCCTGTCCGGCGACGGCGGCCACGGAGACGGCCTCCATCTGTCCCGCGAGCTCCTGCGCCTTGGCGAGGAAGTCCGGCAGGAGCGTCTTGGGCAGCGGGTCCGCGCGGGGGAACTGCTGGTTGAGCGGGTTGGTGTACCCGCCGCCGCGCTTCATGCCGAAGTGCAGGTGCGGTCCGGTGGAGCGGCCGGTGTTGCCCGAATAGGCGATGACCTGCTTCTGGCTGACGCGCGCGCCCACGCGCACGCCCTCACCCACCTTCGACAGGTGCATGTACTGCGTCTCGAAGCCGTTGGCGTGGCGCAGGACGACCATGTTGCCGGCCGCGCCGGCCCAGCCCGCCTGCGTCACCGTGCCGTCCGCCACGGCCCACACGGGCGTGCCGATGGGCGTGCCGTAGTCCACGCCGTTGTGGTTCTTCAGGTACTGGAGCACCGGGTGGAAGCGCGAGCCGAACTTGCTGGTGACGTGCGCGTACTTCAGCGGGCTCTTGAGGAAGGTCTTCTTCGCGCTGGCGCCGTCCTCCTGGAAGTAGTTGGGCTGCCCGTCCGGCAGGACGTAGCGGTAGACCTTCTTGGGGCCGACGAGGCCGCCGACGTACTGGGCGGCGAGCACCTCGCCGTAGCGCAGCACGCGGCCCTTGGAGACGAACTTCTCCACCAGCGCCCGCGCGGTGTCGCCCTTGCGCACGTCCCGGTAGAAGTCGATGTCCCAGGCGAACACGTCCGCCAGCACCATGCCGATGGCCGGGTCCTCGCCCGCGTCCACCGCCGCCTCGTAGAGCGACGTCTGGATTTCGAGCGAGACGACGGACACCTGCTTCTCGACTTCGATGGAGCGCTTGCTGCCCACGTACTTCTCGCCGTCGCGGCGCACCTGCCACTCGTCGACGAGGCTCTGGCGGTAGTCGAAGAAGTCCAGCTCGCCATCGCGCAGGACGATGCGGAACTGGTCTCCCACGCGGGACTTGCGGAAGTCGAACACGCCTTCCAGCGCGGAGATGACCGCGGTCACCTGGGCGTCGGGTAACTGGGCCTCATGCAGCGCGCCCGCCAACGTCTGGCGCGGTTCAATCCGGCGATTCTTGATGTCGTACCGGACGGCGGCCTCGGAAGCGGAGGACACGGTCAGCAGGGCGGCCAGGGCGAAGAGGGGGGCAAGTCGCATGGGGCGGGGAGCGAGTGTAGTGGACACTCGCGCCCCTGCCCAACTGGCGGCTCGGGTTTTTCCCGAGCCTGCCTGCCTGGCTGCTTCGCCGAGTCAGCTCCGGCGCCGGCGCCGGGCCATGAGCAGCAGCACGCCGAGCATTCCGAGAGGCCCCGCGAGCCCCGCGCCGCCCCCGAAGCTGGTGCAGCCCGTGTGTTCACCGGGGCGCTTGGGAGGCTCGGGCACGGAGCCGGCGTCGGTCCCCGCGTCGGAGCCGGCGTCAGTCCCCGCGTCGGAGCCGGCGTCGGTCCCCGCGTCGGAGCCCGCATCAGCGCCGGCGTCCGGTTCAGGGTCGGGGCCGGCGTCCTGGCCCGCGTCCACGACGACGGGGCGTGGCCGGACGGTGACTTTCACCGGGGCGGAGGCGGAGAGCTCCGCGTCACTCACGGTCAGCTCGAACGTCAGGTCCGTGTCCACCTGGACGGTGGGCGCGGTGAAGCCCGGCCGCTCCGGGTCACTCACATCCAGCGTCACGGTGGGGCCCGTGAGCTGCTTCCAGGTGAATGCCAGCGTGTCTCCATTCGGGTCGGTGCTCCCCTCGCCATCGAGCGTCACCGGCTCGCCACTGAAGACGGTCTGGTCCACTCCGACGACGACGCGGGGATGGCAGGTGCCGACGTCCGCGGCGAGCTTCAGGAAGGGCGGCGCGGTGGCGCCCTGGACGGTGATGTTGTCGATTTCCCAGCCGTGGGCCTCGAGCGCCAGGGCCGAGCCCAGGCGGAAGCGCAGCTTCACCGTGCTGCCCTGGAGCCGGGTCCCGAAGTCCAGGGTGACGGTGTTGGTGTTGGGCCAGGCCGCGTTCTCCTTCACGTAGGCGAGTCTGCCCCCCAGGTTGTTGCCGGTCTCCGTGTCGAGGGGGCCGCCATAGTCCAGGCCCGCGGTGACGAGGGTGCTGACGTCCTGCCAGGTCTGACCATTGTTCCGGGTGAACTCGATGACGCCCCCGTTCCAGTAGTCCGTCACGCCGGTGTGCTCGCTGGTGAAGTAGGCGAAGGAGTGGCGATGCTCGAACGACAGGCTGAACCGCCCGCCAGCGGGGATGACCATCTCCGGGGTCTGCAGCGCCGTGTCCGCGAAGTCGAAGGCATCCTGCGCGAACCAGATGCGGTCCCCCGGAGCGCGCGGCGACTCCTGGATGCGCCAGGTCTGGCTTGCTTCACCTTCGAGCACGTCGGGCACCCAGGTGCTCCGGTGGCCCTCGACCCTGTCCGTCACGGACGGGACCAGGTCATAGTCGAGCTGCGCGGTGTGCTGCTGGGTGGAGGACGTCTGGCAGGAGGTGGTGCTGTCGAGGGTGACGTCGTAGCGCGCGATGCTCGCCGAACCCACCGAGAGGGCGAGCTCGACTGGAACCGAAACCGTCCGGGCCGAGAACGGCGCCACGACGCCCACGGAGACGGTGTTCCCCTGGGGGAACAGCAGGGCCGTCGTGCCGCTGGAGACCGTCACGCTCGCGGAGGAGGCGTCGGCGGGGCCGTGGTTCCTGACGGTGACTTCGATTCTGCCCGTCTCCGCGCCATCCAGCACCCCGTCGTGGTTGTCACAGGAGCGCGCGCCTTCTTTCAGCGTGACGCCCTCCAGCCTCAGGTCGGATTGAAGGTGCTGGGCCTCGACGAGCCCGCTGAAGCCCACGGAGTCGCGTGGCGGCGACACCGCGCAGGAGCCGGCGCCGCGGTCCGCGAAGGCCTGGGCCAGCAGCTCCATGTCCTGGAGGTCTTTCGCCGCGGCGGCCATGAGCAGCGCGTCCCGCTGCTCCGTGAAGGTGGCGTCCACCGGCGCCAGCATCATCCCGGTGACCACATAGTCGGCCATGCGTCGCCTGGCCTCGGCGAAGGAGGGGATGCGCGGCGAGTTCCCCCGGCTCTGCCCGACCAGGGCCAGGTAGCCATCGAAGAGCATGCTGGCCCAGACCTCGCCGGCGTTGTGCATCTGGGCGTTCCCAAACGCGTTGGAGCGCACCGGGTGGGTCGCGGGCAGGGCGGTGCCCTGGGTGATGTGCCGGAACCTGAGCGCGTTCTTCGTCGCCAGCCGCGAGTAGGGAATCCGACGGACACCGAAGTAGGAACTCTCCCCCCGGAGCTGGGCCGCGAAGCCGCCCACCGCGAACGTCCCATCCAGGTTGTCATTCTCGCGCAGCATCAGGTGGAGGGCCGTGAAGTCACTCCAGCCTTCACTCATGGCGTCGCACTGCGGCGTCGAGCATTCGGCCAGGCGATGGAAGAGCACGTGCCCCCACTCGTGGGCCACGATGGTGTTGTCCAGGGTGCCATCCCTGTCGGCGCTGGCCGCGCGCCTCATGGTCCCCTGCGAGGGGCCCTGCGCGAGCAGCGCCTTGAGCGCCTGTCCATCCTCGTAGGAGAGGGACAGCACCGGAAGTGAGGGATTGGGCGCCGGGTCTCCCTCGAACAGGGTGGGCGCCGGGGCACCGGGGACGTGATTGATGACGATGAGGCCCGCCGCCAGGGCGGCCTCCGCGTGGATGGCCTTGCGCTCGTCCGTGCAGCCACCCCGGTTGACCACGATGATGGCGTCCTCCGCGTTGGCATTCACCAGCGGCTGGCACCCGTCTTCTCCAGGCGCCTGCCCGTCATCCGCGAGGACCAGGGGCTTCTGCAGGTTGAAGTCCCGGGCGCCAAACGCGGCCTTGCCGGTGGTGTATGAGAAACCCGTGCCGGAGAACGCGCGGACCTCGGGTGTCTCCCAGAGGTAGAACTCCAGCCGGGGAGACACCCCGTCCGAGGGGACGAAAGCGAAGGCATTGTTGCGCGCCCGCGCATCCGGCCCCTGGTTCTGGGCCTCGGCCAGCAACCTGTCGTTGGCCTCTCCGCCTCGATTCAGGTTGTCGGTCTGCGTGTTGCCCGCCTGCTCATCGAAGCCAGAGAGGTAGAAATAGTCGTGCAACCAGTTGGTGGTGTAGAACAACTGGACCACCGACGCGGATGTCTGTGTTTGAGAGGCCAGGGGGGCGGCGCTGGTGTCGTATTCATGCGGGAAGTCTCGCGTGCCTGGCGTGACGAACGCTTGCGTGTCCTTCCCGGCGGGACCCTCGGAGAAGCCGTCCGGGCTGTAGTGGTCGGCGTAGGCCCACACGTTATTGCCAGCGGTCCGGGTCGCCCCGGCGGGCAGCCACGGGTCCACCTGGAGCGTGCCGGGGTGGACCAATCCCTCCGCGGACACCTGTATCGGCTGGGTGAATCCCGGCTCCCGTCCGTCGGGTTCGCCTCTCGGGTGAGGGGTGTAGTCGTCCTGGGGGCTGTCCAGCGGGACGCCATTCGCATCCGCCCAGACGCGGTACGTGAACGCGTCCGCCATGACGCGGTCGCGGCGATGGAGCACGCGCCCATCCTCCACGTGGAGCAGGTAGCCATGTCCTCGCGGGTGTTCATCCCCCGCGCGCTCGGCGAGGAGCTCCACCGAGTAGGCTGGGAGCAACTGACCCCGCATGGGGACGTACACCTGCCTGACCCGGGCCGGAGTCACCAGGGAGACACCGGAGCGCTTGTCCACACTGTCGGGCACGAAGTCGAAGAAAGAGCCCCCCGCCTGGGCGTGACGCACCTCGTGGACTTCACCCGCCAGGGATTGGCCGTACATGTCCCCGAGCGCGCTCAGCACCGCCTCGCCAGGGGAATGACGGGGACTGGCGGTCGCCAGGGTGGAGCCGGCGAGCTGCTGGGCGCGCTCCACCCCACGACTCAGGTGGCCCGTGAGGCCCACGAGCGCCAGGTCCCGGGTCAGGAGCACCTTCAACTCATTGCGCACCACCTCCAGGCCCGCGACGCGCTGCCTGAAGAAGACGATGATTCCGCCCCGGCCAATGTCATGCACGCGATGGACATACGCCGCGCGCAGGTCGGCCGGGGACAATCCATACAGCGGCGCCTGCTGCTCCAGATAGGCACGCGCGGCCGCCTCGGGGGTGTCATGGCTGGGATTCGGGCGCGACGTGGCGCGCTCGGCCCACACCAGGGTCGGAGTGTTCCGGTCCACGTCGCGAGAGACGACCGCGACGGAGGGGAGCGCCGCGGCGCTCCCGACCTGTCTGCTCGGGTCGGGAGCGCTTCCCGTGGGGAGTTCCACCGCACACCCTGTGCCTATCGCCAGGGCCCACACCGCGGTGGGAACACTGCTCACAAGACTCTTGGCCACTTGACCCCCCACGGATTCACTGCCTTCCCTTGACGGGAGCGCCGGCCCTTACTGGCAGATGGTAGTATCCCGCAGCCGGCTGATATGGCCAACAGCATTGCCTATCAGTGAGCGTGCGTAGATTCCTCCCACCCAACTGCCGTTCGCGAAGCTGAAATGGGCATTGGGTGCAAGGACTGTGCCGTAGAAGCCATAGTCAAAGGCGGTGATGGCGGTTGCTTCGGGGAAGTTGAAGAGGACGCCGTGCTCGTCAATGCCACCCGTGAAGACGTGTCCGAAGTTGGCGAAGCGCGCCGTGGTTCCGCGGACGTTGATGACAGCCAGGGAGTTGGCGGGGGCTTCGAGGGAGAGCAGCGTGGCGTTGGTGAACACGCTGGCCTCCATGTTGAAGACATTCACCTCGGGGTTGACACCGCGCAGCAGGACGCCCCCCCAGCTCTCGATGATGACGGTGCCCGCGGAAGGCAGGTTGGACAGGCGGGTGGAGAGCGCGCGCAGCGCGGTGAAGCGCGCGGCGAAGTCGATGGGATTGCCTCGCGCCGCGGTGCCGCGGTTCACAACCACCGAGCCCTGGGGAAGGAGTTGTCCGCCATATCTGGCATTGCCCCAGACCGTGCCGTTGTTGAGGATGAGATTGCCACCCGCGACCAGGACGTTGGTGGTCTCCGTCGCGGGGAGCTTCCAGCCGACCTGGAAGTCCTTGAGGGAGATGTTGCCGCCGGCGGCCACCTGTCCTCCGACGTCGATGCCCTCGCGATAGTCCTCCTGGACGAAGAGGTTGTAGTCCCCCAGGTGGACATCGAGACACTGGCGGGTGCTGCCCTCGCTGACCTTCACGGTGATGCTGGTGTGGAGGCCCCCATTCCGGATGACGATGGTGGCGAGCCCCACGCCTTGAGACGTCACGGTTCCACCCAGGGTCACCGTGGCGACGTCCGCGTTGGACGCGGAGTACACCGTGCCCAGCGCGGGCGAGGAGATGTCGCGCTTCACGCCGTCGTCATAGTGGCCCACCACGACCAGGTGCCGTGTCGAGCCCACGCCGCGAAGCGTGGAGTCGCCGTTGATGACGGACATGGACGTCAGCTTCGCCGTGGTGGTCACGGGAAGCACGAGCGGAGGGGACTCCGCGGAGGTGCCCGTCGCATCGAAGCCATAGGCGGTGAGCGTCACCGTGCCAATGGCATCCCTCGGAATCCGGAGCTGGGTCGTGAAGGGCGCGGTCTTCATGAACGCCCCGTGGCCCACGCCTCCGACGAGCGCGCTCACGGGTAGGAAGCCTCCGGTGCCTTGCAGGCTCACCGTTATCAGGCTCCCCGGCGTCACAGGCGTGCCCGCGGCCGGCGAGACGATTTGCATGGCGCCCGCCAGCAAGGGGAGCGGCTCGGGGGGGGGG
>NZ_VIFM01000122.1 GCF_006636215.1 Myxococcus llanfairpwllgwyngyllgogerychwyrndrobwllllantysiliogogogochensis
GGCGGAGGTTCCACTGAGCAGGGGCAGGGCGACGTGGAAGGTGGACCCCTGGCCCACCTGGCTCTCCACCCAGATTCGACCGCCGTGGCGCTCGACGATGTCGCGGCTGATGTACAGGCCCAGGCCCAACCCCCCATACGAGCGGGAGGAGACGTTGCGGGCTCGGAAGTAGCGCTCGAAGAGCATCCGCTGCTGGTCCTCGGGGATGCCGATGCCTGGGTCCTTCACCGACAGCAGCGCCAGCTCTCCATGCGTCTCCAACGTCACCTGGATGACGCCGCCGTCGGGGCTGTACTTGAAGGCGTTCTCCACGAGGTTGGAGATGACCTGCTCCAACCGGTACGGGTCCGCGAACACCTGCACGGCGTTCTCGGGCCGCTGGTAGCGCAGCTCGTGGCCACCGCGCTGCGCGTCCATGGCCTGGAGGACATGCTCCACCAGGCTGTCCATCCGCGTGGCCTGCGGGTGCAGCGCGAGCCGGCCGGCCTCGATGCGCGAGGCATCCAGCAGGTCATTGATGAGCCCTGTCATCCTCAAGAGGTGCTGGCGCGCATGGCGCAGGAGGGTGGGGTCCACGCTCTCTCCCCGCTCCAGCCTCCGCTCCAGGGTGGCCAGCCGGAGGCTCAGCGGGGTGAGGGGTGTCTTCAGCTCGTGCGAGGCGATGGACAGGAAGTCGTCGCGCACGCGGATGGCTTGCTGGGCCTCGTGATACAGCCGCTCGCGCTCTTCCTCGGCGAGCTTGCGTTGGGTGATGTCCTCCACCAGCACGCCCACGCCCAGCGTCCGCCCATCGGGTGCGCGCACCGGATAGCAGCTGCCCGCCAGCAGCCGCCGTGGGCCGGGAACGCCCATCACCTTCGTGTCCACTTCCTCCTCCACCACGGGCTCGCCCGTTTCGAGCACCCGTCGCAGCATCTCCTCGACAGCAGGCCCGCCCGGGCCGAGCACCTGATGGGGGTCCTTTCCCAGGTGCTCCTCGGCGGGCCTGCCGTTGATGCGCGCCAGCCGCTCGTTGACGCGCACGTAGCGCAGCCGCGCGTCCACGAAGCCCAGGCCCACGGGGGCGCTGTCGAAGAGCATGGTGAGCAGCGCCAGGCTCTCGTCGCGCTCCCGCTCCGCGAACCGCCGCTGGGAGACGTCCTCGACGATGCCCACCCCGCCCTCGACGATGCCCGCGTCGTTGTAGCAAGGCGCGAAGCGCACGTGGACGGGCGTCACCTTGTGGCCGGTGACGGAGACGTAGTCGCCCTCGTAGTCCGCGCTCCGGCCCGCGAGCGTCTCGCGCACGCAGCGCATCATCCCCTCGTCGCGCAGCGACAGGAGGTTCAGTCCCACGATGATGCGCTTGGTGGCGCCGAGGATGGTGACGAAGCGCTCGTTGCAGGCGGTGATGACGGGTGAGGTGTCGTAGTGGAAGATGCCCAATGGCGCGTTCTCCACCACCAGCCGGTAGAGGTCTTCCCCCCGGGCCCGCGTTTCGACGAGCCTCGCCGCCCCTGCGTGGCGAGGGTGCTCCAGCGGCTCGCGCAAGGTGTCGATGACCTCGTGCAGGCGTCGGAGGCTGAGGACGATGCGCTCGTCGTCACCCTGGCCCGACGTGCCCACGGTGAGCTCCACCAGGATTTCCACGCCGTCGCGACGGCTCGCGAAGACCCGGGTGGGGCGACCTTCCAGGGCGTCCCCGCGCGACAGCAGGTAGCGCACCAGGCTCTGGCCTTCATGGCGCCGCATGCGCTCCGGGAAGAGTCGGGAGACGGGCTGCCCCTGGAGGTCCTCGCGCTTCCAGGCGAACAGCCGCTCGGCCGCGCGGTTGAGGAAGCACACCCGCTCGTTCGCGTCGCAGGCGACCAGCGGGTCGACGGCGGCATCCAGCCAGGCGCTGAGCTCGGCGTTGGCTCCGGCCATGTTCTCCCCTGGGCCCCGCGTCGGCCGGCCCTTGGCGACCGCTGGCACCCACGACGTGACTCGCGAGGGATTTCCGTCCCCTTGCCTACAGGTAGCCATCAGGGCCGTCTGCCGCGTCGGCCCACGTTCCTGGGCTGCACGGGCCCGGCACGTTCGTGTGCTGGGCGGCCGGACGCGCGAAGGTGCCTAGCGTCGGCGGCCGCTGGCTCCGGGCTTGCCCGCCTTCTTGCGCGCTGGAGCCTGCTTGCTCCGGGCCTTCGGGGCCTTCTTCTTCGCGCTCTTCGGCGACGAGGGCAGCGGCGCGGGACTCGCGGGCGAGAGCACCTCGAGCCGCTCCCGCAGCGCGCGCGTCACGTCCTTCAGCGCGTCCACCTCCTCGCGCAGCGAAGCCAGCTCCCGCGCCTGGGGCTCACCCTCGCGCAGCGAGCGCACCGTCTCCCGGGCGGCGCGCCGGGCGCGGGCATCACTCATGGGAGTGCTCTCCAGGGCGGAGACGATGCGCCGGTCTCCGAGCGTCCGCGCGGCCTCGAAGACGCCCATCTGCACGCGGAACATCGAATCACGGAGCAGCTCCGTGAGCAGGTCCACGGCCTCGCGCTGTCGGCCCGCGACTTCCGCCAGCTTCGCCACGGCCTGGGTGGCGGCGCGGCGCAGGAAGGCGGGCTGACCGTACGCGGTGCGCGCCTCCACCAGCGGGAAGGCGGCGGGGTCCTGCGACTCGGCGAGCCCGTCCATGGCGCCCACGGCGATGACGTCCTGGAAGGACGCGCGCGTGGCGGCCGTCTCCAGCACCGTCAGCGCGTCCGCGGCGCGCAGCTTGCCGTAGCTGCGCGCGGCCTCTGCCTCCACGAAGTAGCTGGTGTCTCCGGACTGCAGGAGGGCGCGGAGGAGCGCGATGACCTCCGCGTCGCGGCGGAACTCGCCCAGCGCGGCGACCACGGCGCGGCGCACGCGGGGGTGCTCGGCGCGCAGGGCCAGGAGCAGGCGCGCGCGGGCCTCGGGTGTGCGGATGCGGCCCAGGGCCCTGGCGCTCGCGGCGCGGGTGCCCCAGAACAGGCGCGTGTCGGTGAGGGCGGTGCCCAGCGCCTCCACGGCGCGGAAGCCTCCGTCCCGGCCCAGGGCGTGCGCGGCCTCGGTGCGAGCGCGCGACTCCGGCGCGGCGCGCAGCTCCTCCAGCCAGAGGCCCACGGACTTGTCGACCTCCAGCGTGCCAAGCACATCGCGACGCGGGTCCACTCGCACCTGCGTGGGCGCGGTGGGGCAGGGCAGGTGGAAGAAGTGCTCCGCGTCCGTCACCTCCAGCCGGTGCGAGGTGTCCTGGCCGTCGGTGGTGACGAGGACGTCCAGCGGCAGGCGGAACAGGGGCGTGCCGGAGTCGGTGCGCTGCGTCTGCCGCACCTTGAGGCGCAGGCGGCGGTCCTCGGCCTCGTAGCGCACCTCCACCTTGAGCTCCGGGTGGCCGGGCGCGAAGACGTACTGGTCGAAGAAGGCGTCCAGGTTGTGGCCGGTGGCCTGCTCGAAGGCGCGCGACAGGTCCACCGTCTCCACCGAGCCATGGCGGTGGCGGGAGACGTAGTGGCGCAGACCCTGGAAGAACAGGGCATCACCCAGGCGGCGGCGCAGTTCGTGGAGGACCAGGCCGCCTTTCTCATAAAGGTGCCGGTCGAAGACATCGAGAGGCGCGTGGAAGCGGCGCGAGACGATGGGGCGCGCGTAGCGCTCCTTCACCTCGCCCAGGTACGCGTCCAGGTCCGCGAGGCGGTGCTGGTCGGCCTCGTCCTGACCGTCGGCGCGCTCCTTCCACAACACCTCGAACCAGGTGGCGAAGCCCTCGTTGAGCCAGCCGTGGGGCCAGTCGCGGCAGGTGAGCAGGTCGCCGAACCACTGGTGCGCCAGCTCATGGGAGATGAGGGGCTCCGCGTTGTAGTCGGCGTGGGCGCGCGCGTCGTGGAGGACGGAGTCGGTGAGGCTGGTGGCGGTGGTGTTCTCCATGCCGCCGAAGATGAATTCGGTGAGGAACACCTGCGCGTAGCCGCTCCAGGGGAAGGGCTCTCCGGTGGCTTCCTGGAACACGCGAATCATCTCCGGAGTGCGGCGCACGCAGCGCAGCGCGTCCTCGCGCCGGCCGCGCGGGAAGAGGTAGCGCAGCGGCACGGTGCCCGACGTGTCGGTGAGCTCCTCGAAGTCGCCCACGGCGAGCGTGACGAGATAGGGCGCGTGCGGCTGCTCCATCCGGTAGTGCTGCGTGCGGCGGCCGTCCTGGACGTTGTCACTCACGAGCACGCCGTTGGACAGCGCGGTGAGGCCCTCGGGGAAGGTGGCGATGAGCTCCGAGGTGGCCTTCTGCGCGGGCGTGTCCAGACAGGGGAACCAGCAGCGCGCGTCGGTGTCCTGGTTCTGAGTCCACGCCTGACGGGGCCGGTCCGGATAGGCGGCCTCGGGTCCCCAGAAGTACAGGCCCCGGCGCGGACGGGCGGCGTAGTGGACGGCGACCTCCGCGGCGTGACCGGGCTCC
Organism: Myxococcus llanfairpwllgwyngyllgogerychwyrndrobwllllantysiliogogogochensis; assembly: GCF_006636215.1. GTDB lineage: Bacteria > Myxococcota > Myxococcia > Myxococcales > Myxococcaceae > Myxococcus > Myxococcus llanfairpwllgwyngyllgogerychwyrndrobwllllantysiliogogogochensis. The sequence continues at coordinate 4,421 of NZ_VIFM01000122.1, forward strand.
AGGGGCGAGGGCAGGTCCACGCGGACGTGTGTCCCGGAGTTGGAGAAGCGGGCGGGGCGCCCGTCGACGAGGACGCGCGAGACGTCCAGGTCCACGGCGTCGAAGGTGAGGGTGGACAGCGAGCGGACGGCGGAGACGCGGGTGGTGCAGACGCCCGTGACGCGGCCTTGCTCGAAGTCGAGCTCCAGCTCGATGCGGACGTGCTCGGCGCGGACGGGCCGCTCCGCGGCGTAGTGCTCGGTGGCGCCAGGCAGGCCAAAGGCGCGGGACTGAGGGAGGGCGGGCTCGGAGGAGTGACGGTGGCAGCAGCGCATAAGCAGGGAGGACTCTTTCCCAAGCGCGAGCCACCGTCGAGACGATGTTTCGCCGCACTGTCTCTCCCTGCACCCTCGCGCGGGGGCACCGGACGTATCATCTGCCGGGTGGGGGCGCTTCGGACTACGTTGTCCACCGTGCAGTTCGTCCTCTTCTTCTCCGACAAGCAGGTGCGCGAGCAGCTCTTCGCCCATGTGGATGGGACGCGAGGGTTGTTGCTCGTGACCGGGGTGCGTCATGGGCCGGCCATGCGCTCGCCAGAGGCGCGCGAGCCCTTCGCCACCCTGGAGTTCCTCCATGGCCGCGTGCTGACGCAGGTGCTGGTGGCGGACGAGGGCACCGCGGACGGCATGTGGAGGGACCCGCTGGGGGATTTGGGCGACCGGCTCTACCCGGAGAGTCGGGACGACGCGTACGCAGTCACCAGCGGCTACCTCCTGCTGGAGGACGGACGGCCGCGCAAGGTGGTGCGCAAGCACGGCCTGCCCGCCAGCGACCTGTGGTTCCTGGAGGACGCGCTCAGCCAGCTCACCTCCCGAGTCCCCGCGCCGGACCCGGCGAGGAAGCCCGGCACGAAGCGGCCGGAGCGCGCCCCCAGGTCCCCTCGTCGCCCGGCGAGCACCGGCGCCTCGGAGGCGTCAGGGCCCCCGCCGGCCGATGAAGGCTGGCGCCGCCGCGCGGGTGGCGAGGGCTCGCGCGCTCCGGGAGGCAGCCGGCGCGTCAGACCCGAGCGGGCCGCCGCCTCGGAGCCGTCGAGGCCCTGGGATGATGCGTCGGGCCAGGACACGCGGGAGACTCACGCGGCGGACTCGGAGGCGACTCCGCCGCGAGGCACCCGCGCACCGCTCCGCATGCCCGCGCGGAAGGACGCCTGGGCGGTGCTGGGGCTCGCGCGAGACATGTCGCTGGACGAGGCGCGCAAGGCGTTTCGCGCGCTCATCGCCGGCTACCACCCGGACAAGGTGGCCCACCTCGCGCCCGAGTTCCAGGAGCTGGCGGAGCGCCGCACGCGCGAAATCCTGGAGGCGTGGGAAGAGGTGGAGGGCGAGCTCAAGTCGGGGACGTGAGCGGGGGGGCTGGCTCAGCCCACGTCGGGCACGGGCGCGCCGGGCAGGGCGAGGATGGCGGGCGCGGACTCCAGCGCGAAGCGCGCGACGATGGGCATGTGGTCCGACAGCCCGTGGAAGCGGCTCTTGAAGTCCCCGAAGGGGCTGGTCTCCTGGGTGTCGAGCCAGCGCACTCCGCCGCCGGAGAACATGTGGTCCAGGTGCATGCGCATGTGCATGAAGCCGGCGGTGGGGAAGCCCCGCGACACGTTCGGGTCAATCTGCCCGACGGCGGCCTGGGCGCAGGTGAAGCGCACGTCGCCCGTGAGGTAGCGGAACACGGGCGTGGCCGGCGGCGAGTTGAAGTCCCCGCAGACGACGAACGGCTCTTGCGCGGAGAGGATGCCCACGAAGTCCGCCAGCTTGCGCGCCTCGTGGAGCTGGTTCACGCCGCAGCCCATCTTGTCCTTGGTGGACCAGAACTCCCGCGCGAAGGGCGTGGGCAGGCTCAGGTGCGTGTTGAAGACGTGGAAGGGGCGGTTGTCCTCGCGCCGCAACAGTCGCATGTGCGCGCAGATGCGGCTCTGCTTGCGGTCCTTCAGTCGCTGGACGTGGTGGTGGGTGATGGCCTGGGGCGCGTCCACGTTGTGCTTGTCCACCTGGAGGGTGCGCTTGTTGACGAGCACCGCGAGTCCCGTGGTGTAGAGCGACACCTCGCCCAGCTTGTAGTGGTGGGCGCGGAAGTAGAACGCCTCGTAGGGCATCTCCCGACCCTGGGCGGTGAAGGTCTCCTCCATGCGCCCCATGAAGGCCATCAGCTGCGTCTCGCCGGGCAGCTTGGGCCGGTGGGCAATGGTGCTGCGCAGGGACGTCGTCTCCACTTCCTGGAGGCAGACGACGTCGGGCAGCGGGTCCAACGACGCCAGCGCGGCGGCCACGCGGCGCTTGGGGCCCACGGTGCTCGCGAGGCCCCGGAGCATGTGGCCGAAATAGCGGACGTTGTACGTGACGATTCGCAACGAGGAGTCGGGCATACGAGGTCCGTGCCCGTCCCGGGCACAGGCAGAAGGTACTCACATCCCGGCCGTCGCGCCCTCTCTTCCTTGTCGGTCGGCCTCCCGTCAAACAGTCGACGCTGGCCCGCGCTCGCCGTGCCGCCGCCGCCGTGCTTTCCTTCCCCCGAGGATGGAGGCGCCCGCCTGACCGACGGGGTGGCGGGCGTCCCGCGCGCGAAGGGCCGGCACGGGGCATTCCTCGAGGGAGACACAGCGATGTTCAAGGTCGCGAGGAAGTGGGGCTTGCCGCTGATGCTGGTGATGACCGGCTGCGGCAAGTTCGAGCAGGAGCAGTACGACGTGACGTTGGACGAAGCCCAGGCGCAGGCCGTCCCCTATGCGTGCGTCGACAAGACGGACAAGGAGGCCCAGCCGATTCCGGGCACCGGCGGACCCTCGGGGCTCGCCCTCCAGCAGCGCTGGATTGTGCGCGCCGAGGAGTATGGCGCCACGAGCCTGGAGGTGCCCGACGTCGCCTTCACCCTGCACCGGGGCGACCAGGCCATCGTCGACAAGGATGACGCCCCGGACGTCCTCGGCGGGACGACCTCCGACAGCGGGCCGTTCCAATACGTCCACCTCCGCAGCGTGCCCGGGGTGGGCGCGGGCACTCCGTCGGTGAGCTACGTGCTGCGCTTCTACATCGCCAACGACTCGCTGGAGGACGACACCATCGAGGGCTTCATCGACGCGCGCGCCACGTCATACGAGGGCGCCGGAACCGACACGGTGGACCTGGAGGAGTGCACCGCCAAGGTCCGCTTCACCGGTCGCCGCGTGAAGTAGGTCCCCAGCGCCGTGCGTGCCGTCATGGCGCGCGCTTCACCCGCACCACGGTGTCCAGCAGGTGCTCCAGGGCCTGCTGGGGCTCCTGGCTCAGCCCCGAGTGCACCGGCCCCGTCTGGAGGATGGTGCTGCGCGGGGCCACCAGCCAGTGCCAGCGGTCCTTCTGGGGGAGCTGGCCGATGGGGCCCGCGTGTTTGCCACCCTCGCAGACGCGGCGGAAGCTCTCCAGGTGGCAGCGCACCGTGTCCACGTCCACGTCGGGCGCGAGCGCCTTCAAGCGCGCCTCGTCCAGCTCCACGCGGGCGCCGAGGAAGCGCTGCGTGGTGCAGAAGAGGACGACGCCCACGTTGATGAACTCCTCGCGCTCCACGCGGGGGACGACGCGGATGATGGCGTAATCAAACGAACTGTGCGCGGGCACGTGCCGCCTCCTCGATGAAGGCCGGCAGGGCCTCGATGCGCTTGAGCAACCAGGTGACGTAGCCCGCGCGGTGCGCGTCCACGGTGGGGAAGGGGGACTCGGCGGCTTGCAGCCAGCCCTCCGGGATTCCGGCGACGGTGGCCTCCACCCGCTCGCGCGTGAGGTGGGCCTTCAGCGTGTCCTGGGCCTGGGGCAGGGCGTTCGCCCAGGGCAGGAGCACGTGGTCCTTGATGGGCGCGAAGCGGCTCTGGCTGCGCTCCTCCCAGTCCTCCCACGCGTGGTGGAAGTAGAGCGAGGCGCCATGGTCGATGAGCCACAGCTCCCGGTGCCAGCACAGGAGGTTGGGGTTCTTCGGCGTGCGGTCCACGTTGGTGATGAAGGCGTCGAACGCGACGAGGGCGGAGGCCACGGCCGGGTCTGGCGCCGGGCCCGCCACCGGGTCGAAAGTCACCGAGCCCGGCAGGTAGTCCAGCGCCAGGTTCAGCCCCGCGCTCGCCTTGAGCAAGTCCCGAATCTCGCTGTCCGGCTCGTTGCGGCCCAGGGCCGGGTCCAGCTCCACCAGCACCATCTCCGGCACGCGCAGGCCCGCCGCCTTCGCCAGCTCCGCGGCGATGAACTCCGCGATGAGCGCCTTGGCGCCCTGTCCGGCACCCCGGAACTTCACGACGTACAGCCCCGCGTCGTCCGCCTCGACGATGGCGGGCAGCGAGCCCCCCTCGCGCAGGGGCGTCACATAACGCGTGGCGACGATGGTCCTCGGCATCCTCCGCTCCCGTCCTCACTCGGCCCGGCTTCCACACGGGGCCCGAGGGCCGCGCTCTACCACGCCCCCTCGCCCCACGAGGGCTTCACCGGCAGTGGAAAAAGCAGCCCCGAGGAAACTGCCCCGGATGAGGTGCGACAATGGGTGACAGGCCGTTCGATTCCGATCCCCCACGGAGCCCATCATGACCGTCACCCGCAAGCCCACGTCGCTCCCGTCGCCCGTCACCCGTACCCAGGAGTCCACCCGTCCGGAGGCTCCCGCGACGACCGAGTCCCGCGTGGTGGCCCGGCCCGGCAAGAACGGCACCGACGGCTTCGACTCCGGTAAGACGGCGCGTCCCAGCAACTTCGTGGACCGCCCCACGGGCCAGCGTCCGGACCCGAGCGCCCCGGTGCTGCCGGCCACGGCCTTCGCCTTCGGCCCTGGCAAGGTCTCCATCGCCGGCCGCGACGCGTCCACACCCGTCACGCTGACGGCCTCCGCCACGCCGAACGCGGCGGTGAAGGACCTCCAGACGGTGACGTCCACGGTCAGCTTCGACCAGGACGTGGCGCTGGATTCGCTGAAGCTGAACCTGGACCTGCCGCACACCTACCGCGGCGACCTGGTGGTGAAGCTGACCAGCCCCTCCGGCAAGACGGCGACGGTGTCGGACCGCCAGGGTGGCAACGCGGACGACGTGAAGGGCACGTTCGACCTGAGCACCGCCTTCAAGGGCGAGTCGGCCAAGGGCACCTGGACGCTGTCCGTGGAGGACAAGGCGCGCGCGGACACGGGCACGCTGAAGAGCTGGGGCCTGGAGGCCGCTGGCAAGACGGCGGGCCCGGTGGACCCCAAGCCGCCCAAGCCCACGGGTGAGCCGATTGTCGCGGTGTTCGACGGCGGCGTGGACTTCAAGCACGCGGACCTGGACAGCGCCATGTGGACCAACCCGGGCGAGGTCGCCGGCGACGGAATCGACAACGACGGCAACGGCGTGAAGGACGACATCCACGGCTTCAACGTCGGCTTCAACAGCGGCGACGTGATGAAGGGCCAGGGGACGGACCACGGCACGCACGTGGCCGGCATCATCGCCGCCGAGGACAATGGCCAGGGCAACACGGGCATCGCCGCGGGCAAGGCGAAGGTGATGAGCATCGGCGGCCTGTATGACGGGGCGGACCTGCTCACCAACTTCGAGCGCGGCGTGGACTACGTGGTCAACATGAAGCAGAACCACGGCGCCAACATCCGCGCCCTCAACGCCAGCTTCGGTGACGAGTACCGCGACGCGGCCTCGCAGGCCCGCTGGACGGCGGCGGTGCAGAAGCTGGCGGACGCGGACATCCTGCTCGTCGCGGCCACGGCCAACGGCAATGGCAGCAACATGAACAACGTGGCGGACATGCCCGCCAACCTGAACCTGCCCAACGTCCTCACCGTGGCGTCCATGGACAGGAACAACGACAAGCTGGCGCGCTTCTCCTCGCACGGCGACAAGGTGGTGGAGCTGGCCGCCGTGGGCGAGGACGTGCTGAGCACCGTGCCCGGCGGCGACTGGGAGAAGATGAGCGGCACTTCCATGGCCACCCCGACGGTGGCGGCCGCCGCGGCCCTGATGTTCGCCGCGAACCCCGACCTGACGGCCGCCCAGGTGCGTGATTTGCTGGTGAAGACGGTGGAGGTCGACCCGGACCTCAAGGGCAAGGTGAGCACCAGCGGCAAGCTGGACATCGCCGCCGCCGTGAAGGCCGCCAAGGAGTTCGTCGCCACGCCGCCCACGACGGTCGCGGAGCGCTGAGTCCCCGCACGACTCGCTCGAGAGGGTGAGTCCCAGGTCCCCGGTCGCCGCCAGCTTCGCGGCCCGGGGACTTTTTTTGGGCTCGATTTGATTGCGCGCAATTTAATTGAGCCCTAATCATAGGCCATGGCGTAGGACGCGGTGCCCGTCGGAGACGGGGTGGCCCGGTTGTTGGGGGTTGAACGGAGCAGGCCGGAGGTTGTGGTGAAGGGGCTCCCGCCGTCGTGTGTCGCCGCTATCTGAGTCCACCGTTTCGCTTTTACGAACCCGAGCTGGAATTCCAGGAGAGAGAACCATGGCCCCCGTCACGATTTCGCCGCTGTACACCGCCCACGCCACCGCTCACGGAGGCCGCAACGGGAAGGTCCAGTCGTCGGACAAGGTCATCGACCTGCCGCTGGCGATGCCCAAGGAGCTGGGCGGGGCGGGAGGCACGGCCACCAATCCCGAGCAGTTGTTCGCGGCGGGCTACTCCGCCTGCTTCGAGAGCGCGCTGCGGCTGGTGGCGGGCAAGGGCGGCAAGAAGCTGGGGCCCGAAGTGGGCATCACCGCGAACGTCACCATCGGCAAGACGCCGGACGGAGGCTTCGGGTTGGCGGTGGAGCTGCAGGGCATCCTCCCGGGCATTCCCCGCGACGAGGCGGAGAAGCTGATGCACGCGGCCCACGAGGTGTGCCCGTACTCGCGCGCCACGCGTGGCAATATCGACGTGAAGCTCTCCGTCGCGGAGTAGTGGACGGCCCCGTGTCGCCGCGGCGCGTGGGTGCGCCGTGTCGCGGCGGTACGTGGGCATGCCGTGTCTGCACTTGAGTGCACCGTGTTGCGGCGACGTGTGAGTGCACCGTGTTGCGGCGACGTGTGAGTGCACCGTGTCACGGCGGTACGTGGGTGCGCAGTGTCGCGGCGACGCGTGAGTGTTCCGTGTCGAGGCGCGCGGGTGATCCATCGTGGCGCGGGGATGCTCCATTCCGGTGCGTGAGTGCTCCATCCTGGCGCGGGGCCTGAGCGCCTCCGTGTCGTGTCGGACACGATGTGCACCGTGGGACTCGCGGGGTTTCCCCTAGTGCTGGCCTGGCGCTCGCGTGCTGGTGACACGCGCGTGCGTCGCGCCCCGACGCGCCCCCTCCGAGCGGGCCTCGCGGCGTGCCCCACGGAGGCCCTCTGGCATGCCCCTTGAAGTCGGGTGGTGTCGAAGGGGGGAAGTCAGCATGCGTGAGCGTCAGCTCATTCCGATGGAAGTAGCGGGTGTGGCGGTCTCGGGAGCAGCGCGGATGTTGCTGGAGGAGCCCGACATCGAGGAGTTCTTCGGGTGGTTGCGGCCGGAGGCGGGAGGAAATCCTCCCGGCCGGTGGAGCGCGGCGGAGGGCACCCGGCTGTTCGCGGTGGCGGAGCGGGGCTCGGGAATCATCGGACTCGCGGCGCTCACGAACATCCGTCGCGAGGAGCGCTACGCACGGGTGAGCTGTGCCATCGCGCCGGAGTATCGCCGGGAGGGCGTGGGGCACTGGACGATGACGGAGCTTATCCGTCAGGGCGTGCGACTGGACGGACTGCGCCACCTGGAGACCTGCGTGCGCGGGGGGAGGGGGACATCGCTCCAGCTCATGGAGTCCCTGGGCTTCCGCGCGCTGGAGGTGCCGGGCTTTCCGCCCATGGACGCACGGCCCGGTGGCTATGTGTACCTGCGTCTGGATTTGCCCGTCGAGTCCCGGGAGCATCTCCTGCTGATGCCCACGCGCAATCTTTGCGCGTGAAGACAGATGGGCGATGAAGGTTGGCGTCGGGCTGGGGGACTTAGAACTGGAACCGGAACGACGACCCGAGCATCGGCAGGTATCTCCAGCCGGAGCCGATTCTCCAGGACCCAGGCTACAGCCGAGAGATGGCCGAGAAGGGGTATGGCGTGCCCGCGTACGCGTACGCGGCAAACAACCCTCTGTACTGGTCCGACCCGACCGGCCTCGCGTTTGATGAGACTTGCTGGGCGGCATGCATCGACGAGGTCAATCCCCTGGAGAACAATCCCCTGATGTGTGGGGACTCAGATTCGTCGATGGGGAATGATGGCTCCGACTTCCCATGGGGCTCGGCAATCTCGCTCGCGGCGGGACCGTACTGGAAGCCGTTTGGTTATCAGGCCGGCGCTTCGCACTTCACCTCTCCCTGGCGGCTCATGAACATCGCGTCACGAAGTGTTTCCGGGCGTCCCGTGTTCCCGGGTCCCGCGACGAAGCTGATGGGGCGTGCCAGTGTCATGTGGATTGTCGCCGCGGGCATTACGTCATGGGGCGTCATTGGCGCCTGTGCCGCTGAATGCTCGGGACGATAGGGAGCCTCATGGCAAGCACCGCTCATGTGGATGTCGTCGCCCGCCGCAGGATTGCCGGTCTGCTTCGGGGGTTCATCGAGGGACAGCTCTCCAACATGGAGCTGGATAGGGACTACCCGGGGCAATCCCTGGACCCAGCCGTGCATGAGGTCTATCGGCGCACCTTCCGGTTCCAGGACGACTTCCGCGAGTATCGGACCACGGGGCAGTTCGCACTCCCTGACGAGCAGAGGGACCTTCTGGGTCGCTGCGCTCTCTTCATGGAAACCGAACTGCCCTACGAGTGGCCGTTGCCCCTTCAGTCCGTGGCCTCGTGGTTCTCTTCGCTCTTTCGGCGGAGTCCACGTGGGACCGTCAGGCGCTCTCGTGGCGAGCGCTCGGCGTGGCCATTCTTCCGGCAAGCGGACCTTGATGCCGCCAGAGGGACACCTCCAGCGGCGCGGGGAGGTGATTGATGCCGACCGATGGATTGAGCTCAACGGTCGGCACAAAAGGCGGTCAGGCCGTATGAGCTAGAACCGCTTCACCTCGGTGAGCACCTGTCGTGAATACCGTGTCACCGCGCCGAATCGAGCCATCGATTCGGCGCGCAGGTGCTTCGCCGCGTCGCTCGCCGTGTAGCGCTGGAAGTCCGCTTCACTGGCCAGTTCGAAGTGACACACATACCGGGCCCACCCATCCTTCGCGGGCTCGGTGTCGCGCCACTTGCGGCAGCCGAGGAACCCGGGCTCCCGCAGCACCTCGGGGACATGCGTCCCCTCGTGCCACGGGTTCCACGCGTCCTCGGCGCCGGGCTCCACTTCGATGACCACCGTGTAGAGCGCGAGCACTGTCACGGCTGCCACGCGCCCCAGTCCACCAGCTTCCGACCACCCATCGACTCACGCTTGCCCTTGGGCGTGACGCGGTAGAGGAAGTCGGAGAGCGGCGAGAAGCGCGCCTCGTGCGCCAGCCCGCTCAGCGTCTTGTCCCACGGGTCCGCGGCGAACATCCGCGAGCCCACCTGCTTCAACCCTTCCGCGCCCTCCGCCGAGTCGAGCTGGAGCACCGCCAGCTTCTTCGTCCCCACCGTCAGCGTCTCGCGCACCGGCGGCGCCGCGTTGGGAATCGCGGGCGGCCACTGCTTCGGGTCCAACGCATCCCAGAGGAAGGACAACAGCGCCTCCTCCAGCGGCACCGCGCCCGCCTGCGCGAAGTCCTTGCACGGCTCGCCACCACTGCCCGCCGGCGCCAGGCCTTCCGAGCGCAACACGAAGCCGCGCTCGGCGCCCAGGCACGTGCGCAGCACCGACTTCGTGCCCTCCGACTCCGCCTCGAAGTCGAACCACGTCCCCGGCCCCAGCGGCGACTCGCGCTCCGGCACCTTGCCCGCATCACCCGTGCCCTGCTTCACCTCCACCAGCGTGAGCTGATGGCTGCCCGGCACGCGGAAGCCCGCGAGCGTGGTGCTCGCGTCCAGCAACCCGTTCGTCAGGTACAGCGGCCCCGCGTCCACCGCGTACAGCCGATTCTCCAGCGGACCGTCCACCGGGCGATTGTCACGCAGGTAACGTTTCGCCTCCCACGTGCGGCCCGCGGCCGTGGGCTGCTCGGCGCTCTGCGTGCCCTCGCGCTCCGCTTCCAACGTCCGCGTGGTGTCCGTGCGCATCGGAAACGTCAGCACGCGCGAGAGCTTCGGCTGCTCCAAGGGCTTGCCCGAGTCGCTGGTGAAGCCGAGCGTCAACCACACCCACGTGCCCTCCACCGCCGCCACTTCCAACGTCACCTTCCCCGCCGCCGCGGCGCCATTCGCATCCCCCGGCTGGCCTCGAATCCCGGAGAACGCATAGACGACCTTGTCGCCCACGCGGGCCCGCTGCCAGGGGGAGTTTCCCTTCTGGGGCGCGGGTGACTCCGGGGTGGCCGCCTCCGTGGGGCCCTCCGCGGCGCCGCCTTGCGTCACGGGCACGCCGTCAGTGGGACTCACGGCGCGCGGCTTCGTGCTCTCACAGCCTGCGCCGAGCGCCAGCGCCGCGCACACCAGCGCGGAACGGGACAGGAAGGTTGCGGTGGGCTTTCGCATTCGGGCGTCACCTCGCGGGGCCTGAGCGCGGCATTGCGCGACCCCTGGGCGGGCTTGATACACCGGAGCGCAGGCTGTCCCCAACTTCCTGGAGTTCCATCACTCATGGCCACGAACCTGCCCATCCGTCGTGTCGTCCTCTACAAGCATGGCGTCGGCTACTTCGAGCGCCGGGGCGGAGTGACGGGCAGCGACACGCTGCACCTGGACTTCAAGGCGCGCGACATGAACGACGTGCTGAAGTCGCTGACGGTGTTGGACTTGTCGGGCGGCTCGGTGTCCGCGGTGAGCTACGACTCCACCAAGCCGCTGGAGCAACTGCTCTCGGAGGCCACCATCCGGATTCCGGAGGACGGCAGTCTCACGGCGCTGCTCGGTCAAATCAAGGGCGCGCGCGTGCGGGCGCGCGTCGGGGGCGGCCAGGTGGAGGGCGCCATCATCGGCCTGGAGTCGCTCGCGGTGGCGGCCGGGGAGACGAGCGTCGTGCGGCCCTTCCTCACGCTGCTGGTGGGTGGCTCGCTGCGCACGTTCGACGTGCTCGACATCGCGGAGCTGGAGTTCCTCGACGAGGCGGTGCGCAAGGATTTGGAGTTCTACCTGGCCACGGTGTTGTCCTCGTACAAGAAGGACAGCAAGCGCATGTCCATCCTCACCTCCGGCGAGGGTGAGCGGGAGGTCTTCGTCAGCTACGTGCTGGAAGCGCCGGTGTGGAAGACCAGCTACCGCATCCTCCTGGACGAGGGCGAGCCGCCGCTGCTCCAGGGCTGGGCGCTGGTGGACAACACCGGGGACGAGGACTGGGTGGACGTGTCGCTGGCGCTCGTCGCGGGCCTGCCGGTGTCCTTCGTGCACGACCTCTACAACCCCCGCTACATGAAGCGGCCGGTGGTGGAGGTGCAGACGGAGGCCGCCGCCGCGCCGGTGATTCCCGAGGAGAGCTTCGGCGGCTCGATGGACATGATGGAGAGCGAGGCCATGCCGATGATGGCCGCGCCCGCCGCCGCCCCGGGCCGCTCCAAGAAGATGATGCGCAAGGAGGCGAGCTTCGTGGGAGGCCCGGGCGGCGGTGGTGGCCCCCGGCTGCGCGAGGTGCTGGAGCAGAGCAACCCGGTGACGACGCTGACGAAGGAGGTGGGGGACCTCTTCGAGTACGGCGTGGACCGCCCGGTGACGGTGCACCGCAACCAGAGCGCGCTGGTGCCCATCCTCCACAAGCCCTTCGAGGGTCGCCGGGTGCTCCTCTACAACCGCACGACGCGCGAGAAGAACCCCATGGCCTGCATCGAGCTGAAGAACACCACGGGCCTGACGCTGGAGGGCGGGCCGGTGACGGTGACCGAGGACGAGCGGTACGTGGGCGAGGCGATGCTCGACACCATGAAGCCGCAGGACACGCGCTTCGTGCCGTACGCGGTGGAGCTGGGCTGCGTCGTCTCCGTGGAGGACCGCACGGAGGACGGGCCGGTGTTCCGCGCGGTGGTGAGCCGGGGCTCGCTGGTGGTGGAGTACTTCCACGTGCGGCGCACGAAGTACCTGGTGCGCAACAAGGCGCAGCGGCCGCAGGTCCTCTTCGTGGAGCACCCGCGCTCGGGCTGGGAGTTGGAGAAGGACATGCCCGCGCCCGCGGAGACGACGGACGGCTTCTGGCGCTTCAAGCGGGACCTGGCGCCGGGCTCACAGGACGAACTGGTGGTGTCCGAGCGCACGCGCGGCCACCGGCAGTACTCCATCTCCAGCGCGGGGCCGGACGAGGTGGCCTTCTTCCTGTCGCAGCGCTACGTGGACGCGAAGATGGCGGACGCGCTGCGCGAGGTGATTGCCATCCGCGAGCGCGTGGCGGCGCTGACGCGCGACGAGCAGCAGCTCACCGCGGAGCGCGCCCAGCTCTTCAAGGACCAGGAGCGCATCCGCGCCAACATCGAGTCGCTCAAGAGCGGCGTGTCCCAGCGCGAGCTGGCCGAGCGCTTCGTGGCCAAGCTCAACGAGCAGGAGGACCGGCTCGAGGCCATCACCCGCGAGCTGGAGCGACTGGCGAAGGAGCGGCAGGCGGCTCAGGAAGAGCTCAACCGCCGCGTCCAGTCGCTCAGCTCGGAGGCGGCCTTCTAGGCGGGGCTCACTTCTCCGCCGCGCGATAGACTTCGTCGCCGCCCACGACGGTCAGGCGCACCTGGGCGCCTGGCAGCTCGGCGACGGGCGCGTCCACCGGGTCCACCGACAGCGCGACGAAGTCCGCGTCCATGCCGGGCTGCAGCCGTCCCCGCCGCGCCTCCGCGAAGGAGGCGTAGGCCGCGCCCACGGTGAAGCCCTCCAGGGCCTCCTCGCCGCTCAGCCGCTGGTCCGCGTACCAGCCGCCCTCGGGCGTGCCGCGCGCGTCCTGCCGCGTGCGCGCCGCGTAGAGACCCGCGAGCACCTCCGGCCGCTCCACCGGGAAGTCACTGCCCAGCGCCAGCACCGCGCCGGAGGCCTTCAGGCGCTGCCACGCGTAGGCGCCTCGAATCCGCTCGGCGCCCACGCGGGCCTCCGCCCAGGGCATGTCGCTGGTGGCGTGCGTGGGCTGCACGCTGGCCAGGAAGCCGCCGCGCCCCAGCCGGTCGATGTCCTCCGGGCGCATCACCTGCGCGTGCTCCACGCGATGGCGACCGTCGCGCGTGCCCGTGGCCTCGGCCGCGCGCAACAGCGTGTCCAGCACCAGCGTGTTGGCGCGGTCTCCAATCGCATGCGTGCACACCTGGAAGCCGCCCGCCATGAAGGACCTCACGCGCCGCTCGTACTCCTCCGGCGTCATCATCAGGAGTCCCCGGTGCCCGGGCTCGTCGCTGTAGTCCTGGTGCAGCGCCGCGCCACGGCTGCCCAGCGCGCCGTCCAGGACGAGCTTCACCGCGCGCAGCGTGAGGCGCTCGCCCTGGTAGGGGCCCTCGCGCAGGTACGTCTCGCGGTCCGCGGACTGCCCGTCCGCCATGGCGTAGACGCGCAGGGGCAGCTTGCGCTCCTTGTCCCAGCGCTGGAGCAGGCGGAAGGTGCGCAGGTCCATGCCCGCGTCGTGGACCCCCGTGAGGCCCGCTCGCGCGGCCCGGGAGAGCGCCGCGGTGAGCTGCGCGGCCAGCTCCGCCTCCGTGAGCGAGGGCAGCACGGCGTAGACAAGGCCCATGGCGTTGTCCACGAGGATGCCGGTGGCCTCACCGTCCGCGCCGCGCAGAATCCGTCCGCCCTCCGGGTCCTTCGTGTCGCGGGTGACGCCCGCGCGCCGCAACGCCTCGCTGTTGACCCACGCCGCGTGTCCGTCGATGCGCGCCAGCATCACCGGCACGTCGGGGTGCTTCGCATCCAAATCCTGCCGCGTGGGGAACGCCTTCTCTGTCCAGTCGTTCTGGTCCCATCCCTGGCCGACGAGCCACTCGCCCTGGAACGAAGTGCTCGGCGCCGAGGCGACGCGCGCCAGGGCCTCCGCCTTGGACGTCGCGCCCAGCAGGCTCACCGTCGCCTCCCACTGGCCCAACGCGGACAGGTGGCCGTGTGAGTCCGTCAGGCCCGGCACCACCGTGGCCTCACCCAGGTCCACCACGCGCGCGCCCGCGCCCGCCGCGGCGAGCACCTCATCCCGCGTGCCCGTGGCCAGCACCTTGCCCTCGCGCACCGCGAGCGCCTCCACCACCGGCCGCGCCGCGTCCAGGGTGCGGATGCGCCGCGCCACGTACACCGACGTGCCCGTGGCTTCCGCACCCGGCGTGTTGCGCGTGCAGCCGCTCGAGGCCGAGAGAAGGACCACCGCACCGAGGAGTCCGCCGAGTCGTCGCAGCATCTTTCGCGCACCTGCCTGGGAGACCGCCCCGAGCGTGGGACGGGCGCGACACTCTGGCGCACCCGCACCGCACGGGCCAGCATCCGGCGCGTGACGCGCCGCGGCCCGGGCCCACGGAGAATCCCACCGACTGGCTCCGGGCGGCCCCTTCACTCCAGGAGGGACCAGGCGACTGCTCCAGGTGTCGGGCTCGGGCGCGCCCACCCTCCGTCGCACCGCACGCGGAGCGAGAGCAGGCGGCGAAAAGATGGTTGCGCCACGCAAGCTTCCTGTCCGGGGGGCTTGACGTCAGAGAGGGGGACTTGGCGACGAGCCGGGGCGTGAGGGATGTTGCGGCGTCTCACGTTCCCTGGAGTCGTCATGAACCTGAACCTGTCCAAGTCCCGGCTCGGGCCCACCGCGCTGCTGGTCGTCGCCGCCCTCTGTCTGACCACCGCCGCGGGTTGCGCCGGCCGCCGCCGCGAAGCCTTCCTGCACGACAAGACGCGGACCCACGTGTACCGCAAGCCCATGGCCGAGGTGTGGCCTCAGGCGCTGGCCCTCCTCAAGGAGAAGGGCTACTCGCTGCGCGTGGGCGCGCAGGGCTTCGAGGCGACGTCTGAGTGGCTGATGCACGGCGCCCCCTCGTCGCTGGGCACCACGCAGGTGCGCTACCACGTCAAGGGGACCGAGCGTGGCCCCGGCCAGTGCGCCATCGAGTTCCACAAGCAACTGGCCACGGAGACCAAGAGCGCCAGCTCCGGAGGCCGTTCCCAGGAGCTGAATGACCCGGGCGTCCGCGCCGACGGCGGCAACATCAACCGCGACGCGGAGATGGAGTGGGAGCTGCTGCAGAAGGTGGACGCCGAGTCCGCCGCCGCGCTGCGCGCCGAAGCAGACAAGGTCCAGTAACGCTATCCCCGACAGGAGCCGCCGCTGACGCGCGCTACTCGTCGCGCAGCGGCAGCTCCAGGGTGAGGCCGTCGTACGCCACTTCCAGGGGCCCCTTGAACTCCTCCCGCGCCTGGTTGAGGAGCTTCGCGGGGTCCGTGTCGTGGCGGCTGGACAGGTGGGTGAGAATCAGTCGCCGCGCTCCCGCCTCGCGCGCCACCCAGGCCGCCTCCCGGGCCGTGGAGTGATGCGTCTCCTGGGCCCGCTCCTGCTCGTCATCGGAGAAGGTGGACTCGTGGATGAGCAGGTCGGCGTCCTTCGACGCGTTCACCACGGCGGCGCACGGCCGGGTGTCTCCGGAGATGACCACCCGGCGTCCGGCGCGCGGCGGGCCCAGCACGTCCTCCGGCTTCACCGTCCGCCCGTCCTCCAGCGTCACGGCCTCGCCCTTCTGGAGCTTGCCGAAGCTGGGGCCCGGGGGCACGCCCAACTCGCGCGCCTTCTCCACGTTGAAGCGCCCCGGCCGGCCATCCTCCACCAGCGCGTACGCCAGTGCGTTGATGCGGTGGTCCACGCCCACCACGTGCAGCGCGTAGCCGTCGCGGCGGATGACGTCGCCGTCCTTCACCTCGTGGATTTCGATGGGGAAGGACATGGCCTCCACGCCCAGGTGCACCGCCTGGTGCAGGAGGCGCCGCGCGGGGGGCGGGCCGTACAGGTGGATGGCGTGCTCGCGCCCCATCATCCCCAGCGTGCGCAGGAAGCCGATGATTCCCAGGTAGTGGTCGGCGTGGAAGTGCGTGAAGAAGACCGCGTCCACCGTGAAGCCGGTGCCAAAGCGCACCATCTGCCGCTGGCTGCCCTCGCCGCAGTCGAACAGGAGCAGGTCCGTGTCCGCCTTCACCGCGAGCCCGGAGAGGTTGCGGTGAAGCGTGGGCTGCGCGGCGGAGGTGCCGAGGAACGTGAGCTTGAGGAGGGACATGCCGGCACTTCCCACGCGAAGAGAGTCTCCCGCGCCACACCCACGGCGCGAGGCGCCATTTAGCAGGGTTTGGACCCTCCCGTGCTATGAGGCCGCGCTCCCAGACACCGCCATGCCTGAATCCCTGACGTTCGCTCCCACCCCCGACCCTCGCCGCGTGCGCGCTCCGGATGGACGCGTGCTCACCGTTCCGGAGGGCTGGGCCCTGCTGCCCCCCGGTGACGCCGGCCTCACCCGCCGTGTGAAGGCCGCCGGCCCCACCTGGACGGTGGTGGAGAAGGTGGGCCGCAAGCTCTTCTCCCGGGGCGTGTGGGCCCCCGAACCCCACATCCACCAGGCCCGCGCCGCGCTGGACTCCGAGCGCGCCACGCCCGCCTACGCGAAGAAGCTGGCCGCCGGCCGCGAGCGCCGCGCCCGCGAGCAGGAGCAGTACGAGGTCGACTTCGCCAACGCCGTGCTGCGCTTCCTCGCCTTCTCTCCCGCGTGGCTGCCCCATGCGAAGCGCCTGGCCGTGCTCGTCGCCGCGCATGCCACGCCCGTGGGCAGCGGCACCGTGGCCCGCACGGAGCGCATCCCCGTGGAGCGCCGCGCGGAGGCCGCCGTCATCGCGTGGATGCGGCACCAGACGACCAGCTACGACAACCTGAAGATTGCCCGCGTGAAGGGCGCGCGGCGCGAGGTGCGGCGCGAGCTGGCGGAAATCTCCCGCGCCGTCCTGGACCTGCACCGCCGTGACGTGCCCCACGGGCCCACGGCGTGTCCGCTCTGCACCGCCCTGATGAATGTGGGTGGTGGTGCGCGGCAGGGCTGACCCGGGCGCTGGGGCTGGAATACCGACGGGTTTCTGACCCGCCGTTCAGTCAAGTTGCGCCATTAATGACCGCCGGGTTAGTAACGGGTCCGCCATGCCGAGACCCGCTGACCCTCATGCGAGGGAAGCCCTGATGACCGCGGCCCGAGCGGAGCTTGCCCGCAAGGGGCTGCGCGGGGCGCGAATCGAGGACATCACCGCCGCGTGTGGGCTCTCCAAGGGCGCCTTCTATCTGCACTTCCCCTCGAAGGAGGCGCTGTTCGCGGAGGTGCTGGCCCTGTTCGAGTCACACCTGACCGAGGTGAACACGCGGCGGATGGCGGAGGTGGAGCGCCACTTCCGTGAGCAGGGTGTGATGGGGCCGCGCGACAGGCTGGAGCGCAGCGCGCGTTATCAACAGTTCTGCGAGCTGGAGGCGGCGTTCGATTTGGAGTCGCTCGAGCTGATGTGGTCCTACCGGGACGTCGTCTCGGTGCTCCTCAGCGGCAGTCAGGGCACGCCCTTCGAGTCGCTCCTGTGGCGCATGACGGACGCGCAGGTGGAGCGCGTGGCGGGAGACTTCCGGCGGTTGCAGGAGGCGGGCGCGGCGGACCAGGAGATGGACGCGAAGCTGTTCGCCTCCGTCATCGTCGGCGCGTACGTGCTCCTGTCCCAGCGCATGGTGCACCTGCCGGAGAAGCCGGACCTGTCCGCCTGGGCGTACACGCTCCAGCGCCTGTGCGAGGGCGGCACGCTGCCCCGCTTCGATGCGCCCGTGCCCGTGTCCGAGCCTGTTGTCTCCCGGGCCAAGCGCCCCACGACTTCCCAGCGCCGGCCTCCCGCCCGCGCGAAGACCCGCCACACCCCGAGGAAACGCCCGTGAACCCCACCTGGAAACCTTCCGCCCCGCGCGCGCTCGCGGCGTTGGGTGTCGTCGTCACGGCGCTGTCGTTGCCCGCTTGTAGCAAGGCGGATGCTTCTTCCACTCCGGCCGCTGTCGCGAAGACGGACGCGGCCGCGCCCACGGTGAAGCTGGTCGCCACGCGCACGGTGCGAGCCGCGCCCCGCGAAGAGGTGACGGGCACGCTGTTCCCCGCGCAGGCGCTCCAGGTGGGCTTCGAGGTGGGGGGCCGACTCGCCGCCGTGAAGCTGGGCAAGGGCGCGGCGGTGAAGAAGGGCGACGTGCTGGGGCAGCTCGACGTGGAAATCGTCGACGCGCAGGTGGCGCAGGCGCAGGCGGCGGTGGCCGCCGCGGAGGCCGGTTCGACGATGGCGTCCGACGTGGCCTCTCGCAACGAGGCGCTCCAGAAGGAAGGCGGGGTGAGCGACTTGCAGAACCGCTCCACCTCCGCGACGGCGGCGCAGGCTCGGGCGCAGTTGCTGGCGGCGCAGGCACAGCTGGCGCAGGCGCGAGCGGCGCGGCGGCGTCATGACCTGCGCGCGCCCTTCTCGGGCACGCTCATCGACGCGCCCGAGCAGACCGGCGCCACGGTGGGGCCGGGCACGCCGCTGTTCAATCTGGAGAACCTGGACACGCTGCTGCTCAAGACGACGGTGTCGGAGTCGCTGCGCTCGCGGCTGAAGCCCGGCGCGAAGGTGCGGGTGGAGTCGATTGGGAGCGCGGGGGTGTTCACCGAGGACGCGACGGTGCGCACCATCCTCCCTTCCGCGGACCCGGCCACGCGCCGGGTGCCGGTGGAGCTGTCGGTGCCCAACGCGGATGGCCGCTTCGTGGCGCACACGCTGGCGCGCGCGGTGCTGCTGTTGGGCGAGGACCAGGACGCGCGGGTGTTGCCGGGCACGGCGCTGTCGTCCTCCAACGGGGACCATGTCTTCGTGGTGGGGAGCGGCGGCGAGGTGAGCCGTGTGGACGTGCAGGTGTTGGAGCGGCGTGAGCGCGAAGTAGTGGTGCTGGCCCGCTCGCCGCTCGAGTCCGTCATCGACCACCCCACGCCGGGCCTGTCACAGGGCTCGCGCGTCACCGTGAAGTAAGGGGAGGCCGTCCATGTTCCTCAGCGACGTCTCCATTCGCCGGCCGGTGTTCACGGCCATGTTGTCGCTCTGCCTCATCGTCCTCGGACTGATGGGCCTGGGGCGCCTGGGCACGGACCTGTATCCGGACGTGTCCTTCCCCGTCGTCGTCGTCACCACCGTCTACAAGGGCGCGGGTCCGGGTGAAATCGAGACCCAGGTCGTCAAGCCCGTGGAAGACGCCGTCGCGGGCATCAGCGGCGTGGACAAGATTCACTCCTGGAGCCGGGAGAACCTGGGCACGGTGGTGGTGCAGTTCACCCTGTCCACCAACGTGGACCGCGCGGTGCAGGAGGTGCGCGACAAGATTGCCGGCATCGCGAACAAGCTGCCGCAGACGGCGGACGCGCCGGTGGTGGGCCGCGTGGACCTCTCCGCGACGCCCATCCTCACATACGCCGTGTCGGCGGACATGCCGTCGCAGTCGCTGCGCCGGCTCATCGACGACCGAATCAAGCCCGCGCTCGCGCAGCTCGAAGGCGCGGCCGAGGTGCGCATCACCGGTGGCGACACGCGCGAGATTCAAATCGACGTGGACCTGGACAAGGCGCGCTCGGCGGGGGTGTCGCCGCTGGACATCGCTCAGCGCGTGGGCGCGGAGAACCTGGACCTGCCGGCGGGGCGACTGGCGCTGGGCGCGAGCGAGCTGACGGTTCGCTCGCTGGGGCAGTTCCGCGACGTGGACGAGATTCGGGCGTTGCCCGTGGCGCGCAGCCGGACGGGTTCGCAGGTGCGGCTGGATGAAATCGCCACGGTGACGGACGGCGTGGCGGAGCGGCGCACGGTGGCGCGGCTCAACAGCCAGGACGCGGTCATCTTGGAGGTGGTGAAGCAGCCGGGCTCGAACACGGTGGCGGTGAGCGACGCGGTGAAGCAGGTGCTCAGGGACATGGCGCCGGAGGTGGGGCAGGGCTTCACGGCCACGCTGCTCATCGACCAGTCGGAGCTCATCCGGGAGAACGCGCACGAGGTGTGGATTGCGCTCGTCTTTGGCGGGGCGATGGCGGTGCTCATCATCCTGATGTTCCTGTTGGACGGGCGCGGCACGTTCATCTCCTCGCTGGCGCTGCCCACGTCCGTCATCGGCACGTTCTTCGTGATGTATCTGTTGGACTACACGCTGAACCAGATGACGCTCCTGGGGTTGTCCCTGGCCATCGGTCTGCTCATCGACGACGCGGTGGTGGTGCGCGAGGCGATTACGCACCGGCTGGAGAAGGGCGAAGACCCGATGAGCGCGGCGGCCAACGGCACCAACGACGTGGGGCTCGCGGTGCTGGCGACGACGCTGTCGCTGGTGGCGGTGTTCGTGCCGGTGGCCTTCATGCCCGGAATCGTGGGGCAGTTCTTCAAGCAGTTCGGCATCACCATCTCCGCGGCGGTGCTCGTCTCGCTGTTCATCTCCTTCACGCTGGACCCGATGTTGTCGGCGCGGCTGGCGAAGAAGCGGGTGCCAGGAGAGGTCCACAAGGAGAACGCGGTGGCGTCGGGGTTGCGGCGCTTCCTGGACGGCACGGAGCGCGTCTACGCGCGCATCCTGGGCTGGGTGCTGGCGCACAAGTGGGCGACGGCGGGAATCACGGTGGTGGTGCTGGTGCTGTCCTTCGGAGCGGCGAGCCGGCTGGGCGCGGAGTTCATCTCGCCGGAGGACCGCTCGCAGTTCCTGGTGGATCTGCAACTGCCGGACTCCGCGAGCCTGTCGGAGACGGAGGCGCGCACGGCGGAGGCGGAGGCGTTTCTGCGCAAGTTGCCGGAAGTCACGGCCATCTATTCCATCGTCGGCACCAACGGCGATGTGAACAAGGCGCGCATGCGCGTGCTGACGGTGGGCAAGGGGCAGCGCACCAAGGGCATCCCGGTGCTGAAGGACGAGGCGCGCGCGCTGTTGACGCCGCTGGTGGCGACGCGGGTGAACCTGAGCGACCCGCCGACGATTGAGGGCCTGGGCGATTACTACCCCATCATGGTGCGCATCACCGGGCCGGACCTGTCGCGCGTCAATCAGGAGGCGGAGCGCGTCGCGGGCATCCTTCGCGGGCTGAAGGGTACGGAGGACGTGCGGGTGGAGGCGAACCCGCCGAAGCCGGAGCTCCAGGTGCGCATCGACCGGGCGCGCGCGAGCGACGCGGACATCAACGCGGCGGGGCTGGCGACGCAGCTGCGGCTGGCCATCAGCGGCGACGTGGTGGCGAAGCTGCGCGAGGGGACGAACGAGACGGACATCCGCGTGCGGTTGGCGGAGCGGGACAGGAGCACGCCGGAGCGGGTGCGGCAGCTGGAGGTGTACACGCCGCGCGGGTTGAGGCCGGTGTCGGACCTGGCGCAGGTGGAGCTGCGGGACGGGCCGAGCGTCATCGAGCACGAGAACCGGGAGCGGCAGATTGCCGTGTACTCGCAGCTCGCGAAGGGCGCGGCGCTCGGCGACATCGCGAAGGCGTTGAGGGAGCAGGTGGCGGTGGCGCCGCTGCCTCCCGGCTATGCCATTGTCTATGACGGGCAGATGAAGAGCCTGGATGAGCAGAACGAGGCCTTCAGCCTGGCGTTCGGTCTGGCGTTCGTCTTCATCTACATGGTGCTGGCGAGCCAGTTCGAGTCCTTCAAGCACCCCTTCACCATCATGGCGTCGCTGCCGTTGGCGCTGGTGGGCGCGCTGCTGGGGTTGGTGGTGACGGGTTACCACCTGTCGATGGGCGCGATGATTGGCGTCATCCTGTTGATGGGATTGGTGACGAAGAACGCGATTCTGCTCATCGACGGTGCGTTGCAGCACCTGCGTGAGGGGGATTCGGTGGACGTGGCGCTGATGAAGGCGGGTCCCCGGCGGCTTCGTCCGATTCTGATGACGAGCGCGGCGATGGCGATTGGCATGGTGCCGACGGCGGTGGGCTCGGGGACAGGCTCGGAGTTCCGCGCGCCGATGGCCATCTCGGTGATTGGTGGCGTCATCACCTCGACGTTCCTGACGCTGCTGGTGGTGCCGGTGGTGTTCGCGGCGATGGAGAAGGTCGGCTTCTGGAGGACGACGAAGGCGGAGGCGCCCGTGCCCGAAGAGGCCCCCGTGTCACCCGGGCCCAGCCCGGCCGCGTGACGACAGCGCCGGGCCCGAGCGTGGGTGTCTCGGGCCCGGTGTCCGGCTCAGTCCTTGAGGCCCGCGAACTTGCGCGCCTCGGCGAGCGCGCTGGAGTCAGGGAACAGCGTACGGGCGAGGGTGGCCGTGGTCGCGGCGCCCTCGGTCTTCCCCTGCTCCCCAAGGGACTCGATGAGGCCGGCCCAGGCTTCTTCGAGGACGTTCAACGCCCGGGTGGCTGCCTCTCGGTAGAGGGCCTCCGCCTCCAGGGGTGCGTCGCGGACGACGCTCTTGAAGCGGGCCAGTCCGATGAGCGCCTCAGGCGTTCTGTCCGAGGCGTCGACGGCGCCCAGGAGCAACTGCTCGACCTCCGCGAAGAAGGTGGCGGGGTCCGCGAGGTCTTCCTTCCCCCAGAGCAGAGCCCGGCTGGAGAGCAGCAGCCCTGGCACATGGGCGGGGCATTGGGTTCGCAAGCGTTCGAGCAGTCGCAATTGCTCCTCGCTGCCCCATTCCAGGCGCTTCGCCTCCGACAGTAGCTCCAGCAGTTCGTGGGGGCTCGGGTGCATGAGGGCTCACAGCTTCTGAAGCAGTCGGGAGTTGTCCTTCGCCACATCTTTCAAGAGCTTCAGCGCGGTCTGAAGCTCCTTCTTCGTTCCGATGCTGAAGTTCTCCGCGTCATACATCTTCTGGAGTTCATGCCGCGTGAAGTCCTTGAGCCGGGAAGGGAAGCTCGGCACGCGCTGCAGCCGGGCAGGTATCTCTCCCAGCTTCATGGAGAGGTCGGCAATCTGTCGGCGAAATGCCGTCGCCGCGGACTGCTCAATGAGTCCCGACGAGGTGGACTCGGCCACGAGCGCTTCGGCTTGCGCGAACTGGCCATCCGAAATCAGGTGGGTGATTCGCGCTTCCGCGCTGTTGCGGCCGAAGCCGCCACCGCTGCCCTCATCGACGTGAGCGCAGGAGAGCAGGCCGCATCCGATGAGGACGAGCGCGAGAGCCCAGCTCTTTCTTTGTGCCCGCGAAGTCATGCGGACGAGGGTACCTACAGGCTTCGGTGCGGCCCAGGTTATGGGCCGACACCTGTCTGCTCGTGAGCGCTCGAAACCTCAGCCGCCCGTGTACACGGGTGTCATCGCGTCGATGATGCCGTGCATGAGGCTCTGGCCTTCAGGGGTGTCCGGGCACAGTCCACCCCAGACGAGCGTGAGCCGGTCGGCCACCGGGCGCCAGTACATGCGGCCTCGCATGGCCACCGGCTCGTAGCTCTCCCGGCCGCCCGCGAGGTAGTCCTCCTCCGGCATGCCGAACACCGCGTAGTAGCTCAGGTCCGGCGCGTCCGCGTCCTCCGTGCGGTGCAGCCCGCTGGGAATCACACAGGCCACGTCCGCGCTGTGCCACGCACCCTGCCGGCCCGTCGTCACCTCGCGGACCTCGAAGCACATCCGCGACGCCGGACACCCCAACTCCCCCGCCGTCAGGAAGTTGTAGTCCAGCCGCGGAATCTCCAGCATCTCCTCCACGTCCGGCCGCCCGTCACTCCGGAAACCCCACGGATTGCCGTCGCGCTTGTACGAACGCACCCCGTACGCGCCATAGAAGACGTTGTACCAGGGGCTGTGCGGATTGAAGTAGTCCGAGCACCCCGCGCCATCCGGGAAGTCCGCGATGGTGAACGCCACCAACAAGTCGAACAGCCGCTTGTTGTCGAACGCCAGGAACGGCTCGCGCGCCACCGCCCCTATCGAACCCCGGATGCGTGGCACCGGCGTCGCGATACCCACCTCCTCCAGGAAGTTCGTCTTGCCCGGCAACGGCGTTGCATTCATGGCCATGACGGCCAGCTCTCGTTGTAAACCCATGGAATTCCGTACCCCGCTGCCACAGCTTATGGGACCGGAGTACACTGGTGAACATGCCGGAGAAGCTCGTCTTCGAGCACACCTTCGAAGGCCTCTTCGTTCGCGGGCTCGCGGGACGTGTCACGCCGGCCTTGAGGGAACGGCTGCGGGAAGTCGGTCTGGACCTGGAGGGCAAACTCCAGCCCGCCTACGGCTTCGACACCTGGTGCTCCGCCGTCCGTGTCACCGCCCGCGAGCTGCACCCCGAAGAGCCGCCCGAGGTCGGCTACGCCCTGCTCGGCGAGCGCATGGTGGACGGCTACCGTGAGACAGTCATGGGCCGCGCCCTCTTCAGCGTCATCCAACTGCTGGGCCCCCGACGCGGCGTGGGCCGGGCGCGGCAGATGTTCCGCTCCGGCAACAACTACACCGAGGCCCGCGTCGACGACGTCACCTCCCAGGAGGTCGACGTCTGGATGAACGAGGCGGGCCCCATCCGCTACTTCACCCAGGGCGCCCTGCGCGCGGGCCTGCGCGCCACCGGCGCCGTCCAGCCGCTCGTCACCGTGCGCGACTTCACCGCCCAGGACGTCACCTACCGCTGCACCTGGCGCGATGGGCTCGACCCCTGAGCCGGGCCTGCTCGCGGTGGATCTGGGGCTGCGCTCGGGCCTGGCCCTCTACGGCCGCGACGGCCGCCTGCGCACCTACCGCTCCCAGAACTTCGGCAGCCAATCGCGGCTGAAGCGCGCCGTGCCCTCCGTGCTCGCGGGCACCGGGCCCCTGGCCTTCCTGGTGCTCGAAGGTGGCGGGCCGGTGGCCGACGTCTGGGAGAAAGAGGCCCTGCGCCGCGCGCTGCCCGTGCTGCGCGTCTCCGCCGAGGACTGGCGAGAGCGGCTGCTCTACGCACGCGAGCAGCGCAGCGGAGGCCAGGCCAAGGACGCTGCGGATGGCCTTGCCCGCAGGGTCATCGACTGGTCCCACGCCTCGAGGCCCACCTCGCTGCGCCACGACGCCGCGGAGGCCATCCTCCTGGGCCTGTGGGGCGTGCTGGAAGTGGGCTGGCTGCCCCAGGTGCCCGCCGAGGTGCGGGCAAGATAGGTGGACGCGCGCACTCCGGGGCCGCGAGCGGACACCGGCTCCTGGTATGACAGCCAGATGCCCTGGACCTGGAGCCGTCGATGAAGCGTTGGGTGGATGCGCTCGCGCGCACGGGCTACCGGGGCGCGTACGCGCTGGCGCGGGTGTACTGGCTCGTGCGCCACCCCCGGACGCAGGGCGTCTTCGTGGGCGTCTGGCACGAGGGGCGCGTGCTGCTCCTCCAGAACTCCTACAAGCACCCGCTCAGCATGCCGGGCGGCGGCATGGACGCGCACGAGTCCCCCGCCGAAGCCGGCGCCCGAGAGCTGCACGAAGAAGTGGGCGTGCGCGTGGACCCCGCGTCGCTGCGGCCCGCCTTCGAAACCGTGGGCACCTCCGAGAACAAGGAGGACCATGTCCGCTTCCTGGAGCTGGACGTGGACTCCGAGCCCTCGCTCACCATCGATGACCGGGAGGTCACCTGGGCGGCGTTCATCGACCTGGACACCGCCTTGAGACTTCCTGTCTCCCCGCTGGTGCGGGCATACCTGGAGCATGCGCGTCCGCGCCGGAAGTGAGTCACCTCCGTGAGCGGTTGTCCCGGTGCAGGGCTATCGCCAGACGGCGCGAGCCGCGCGGTCGAAACAGGCTGTGAAGACAACCGCGCGCGACAAGACAAGGCGTCGAGGAGGGGGTCGCGCGCGGGTAGAACGAGACGTCAGCGAGCGTGCGCGGCGGCCTGCTCGTTCACCAGGAAGTGGCGGGTGCGGGCCTTGGTGAGCTGCCGCTCCGCCTCCTCCAGGGACACACAATCCACGGTGATGTCGTCGTTGGGCGCGGCCTCGGAAGCCACTCGCGCCGTCTGCAACCGGGCGATGGTGGAATCCGACACATGCGCGCACATGAGACAGCCTCGCTGACGACCGTAGGCCACCACCTCTCCGAAAATCGTGGCGGACTCCGGTTCCAGCGCCTTCAACCCCCGCATATCCGCCAGCACCAGGTGCCGGCCTCCCGCATACGCATCCGTCGCGGCCCGATAGGCCGTGGCGAAATCCTTCATCTCATTGGGTCGGACAAAGCCCTTCAGACGAACGGTGACCGTGCGACGGTTCGTATCGTTGGTGACCTCGAACATGGGCCCTCCCTCCTAGGGAGAGCAAACAATAACAAACATCGGGGCCCGCTCGAAACCACCCCCAGCAACTCTGTCCGCCCTGGAATAGTCGAAAGGAATTGTGTCGAGACAGACCCGGTACGCCGGAACATTGCCGCCACCCCACAGCGCGTTCCACGCCAACGCGAATGCTCCACGCCGGATGTGCAGTCGAGTCCGGGATGACTCAGGCGCGCTGACTGCTCTCACCGGTGAGGACGGCCGAGCCGATGAGATGCGCCAGCCGCAGCGCCTCTGGGACGCGGCCCTTGTCCGTCACCAGCGCGAGCGCGTCCGCGACGAAGGAGGGCTCCGCGCCCCGCACCTGGAAGGTGAAGCCGCCCACCTGATGGATGTCGCCCGCACGTCGCAGCCGGGCCCAGCGCGCGTCGGCCCGGGGCAGGCGCCGCAGCGCGCGCTCCACCGCGTCCAGGTCCGGAGGCCGCCGCATCACCGCCACGCAGGGCTTGCCCAGGCGCGCCGCCAGCTCCGGCAGGTCCACGACGTTGAAGCCCCCGAAGGCGATTCCGTCCAGCAGTACCAGGTGCAGCTGCGGGAGGAACTTGCCGCCTTCCAGGAGCCGGCACACCTCGCGCGTGGCGTTCCAGCCGTCGCGCCGCACGCGTCCCCAGACGAGCCCCTCGAAGCGCGTGCCCGCGCACACCACGCCCGCGAGCTGAACCGCGGAGCCCGCGCGGCGAGCGAAGGGCGCATCGTCGAAGCCGATGACTCGGGGGAAGCGGGGCAGGCGCATGGCCTGGCAGCCTCGCAAAGCGCGCGGGACTTGAGGACAGCAAAAGGAAGAAGCCCGACCCCGCGCACGCGGAAGCCGGGCTTCAGGGAACACCGTGTCGGAACGCTTCAGGCGGCGCGCACGTTCTGCGCCTGCAGGCCCTTGGGGCCGCGGCCGACCTCGAACTCCACCTTCTGGCCTTCCTGCAGCGTGCGGAAGCCATCCATGTTGATGGCCGTGTGGTGGACGAACACGTCCTCACCGCCACCGTCCTGCACGATGAAACCAAAGCCCTTCGCATCGTTGAACCACTTCACGGTACCAGTTGCCATGTATCGCGTTCTCTCGGGTGGTGCGGCGCGCCGCGGTTATCGGCCTTTGAGAAACTAGAGGCCGTAAGGCGGGACGTAGTTTGCCCGGGCCGACCGTCCGAGTGGAAGCCCCCTTGGCCGCTTGCCAGCAGCCACTCCTACTTCCAGGGGATGGACAGGCGCCGCGCGCCTGGGGATGCGTGCCTACCGTCATGGAAGCCCCTGGCTTCCCTTGGAAAGGAGCGTCCCATGGCCGTGCCGACCCCTCCGAATCCCACCCTTCCCCCGG
>NZ_VIFM01000123.1 GCF_006636215.1 Myxococcus llanfairpwllgwyngyllgogerychwyrndrobwllllantysiliogogogochensis
AAGAATCAGCTTCGTCGGCTCCGTGTCCGTGACGAGCGCAGGGACGACGTCCACTTCGGCTTCCTCGTCCTCGGCTGCTGCGTCATGCTCTTCCGCAGCCTCTATCCTCACATTTGATAGAGGCTCTGAGTCTGGGTTCGAGTCCCCCTCCCCAGAGAGCGTCCTGGGGCGCGCTGGATGTCGTCTAGTTGATCTCCACCGAGCCACCCTTGATGCGGTGGGTGCCCGTGGCTCGCGACTCCAGATAGGTCCCCTTGATGATGACCTTGCCATTGCGGCGCAGGGTGATGCTGGCTTCGCCACACTTGAGGACGACTTCGTCCTGGCCCTCGATGACCACCCGCTTGCCGTCGACGTGTGCCTCGGTAGGCGGTGGCGCTGGCTCGGCGGTCTCCAGCAAGGCATCCAGCAAGGGCGTGGGGCTGGGCTCGTGGATGAGGCCCATGATGAAGGGCAGCGCCGGGTCACCGTTCTCGAAGAGGAGGACCACCTTCTGGCGTCGGGCCACGGCCTCCTGGAGGCCCCGGGGCTCCAGGGCCACCGCCAGTCGCGCGGTGACGGGGCCCGTGGAGTTGCCAGGAAAATCCACGAGCGGTGCTCCCGAGGCCTCGAGTCCCACGAGCTGTCCGGAACGACTCCCGAGGATGGGCTCCCGCACCTGGGGGCCGGGCTGGCTCGACTTGCTGGCGGGGTGTGAGCTCATGAGGAAGGCCCTGGCGAACGAGGTGGATGAAGACGAAAGCTCTCAGCCGCGACCAGGCTGACGACGAATGATAGCGCATTCATGCGAGAGGCCGCCTGACAGGCGCCGGAGGGCCCTCGCCGTGCGCGGAATCGGCCAGCGCGGCCACTCAATCCGATGTGGGCTTCGACACACCTTCCGCCGTGACACGCAGTCCCCGCACGTCGTGCAGTCCGTCCCCCAGGAGGACATGCCCTCGCCACAGCAGCGTCACCTGTTCCGCATCGGCATCCAGGATGACGGTGTCCAGGTGCATCGCGGGCTTCGCGTCCTCGGTGCCCGCCAGTTCCACCGTGACGACCGGCGGCGCCTGCCCGGGCAGCGAGAAGGCCAGCCGTCCCTTCGGCGAAGCCCCGGCGATGATGACCGCCTCGTCCCCCTTCAAGTACCCCGGCGCCACGAGCCCCGGCGCGGCCGCGTTGAAGAAGCGCCGGTCGAAGTCCTTGGGCAACAGCGGCTTGCGCGTCTTGCTCCACGCCTCGTCATACGTCCCCGCGTACCTCGCCCGAGGCTGCCAGTCCGGTGACGTGAAGCCGAACCCCACTGGCGTCACCCGCTGCCCCAACTCCCGCAGCGGCTCCGCCGGGTCCTCCAGGTTGGGCAACCGCAACCCCTCCTCGAAGTGCCGCGCGCTGGCGCGAAAGCCCATGCCCACCGGGTTGCGCGGCTCGAACGCCGGCCTCCCCGCATCCGTCCTGTCCCACCCACCGAAGGCCCGCTCCCACTGCAACGCCATCCGCTCGAACGGCAGCGGCTTCGTCGCCGACACCCGCCCCAGGCTCCGGAACCACGTGCGCTCCCCCAACACCCGCACCGCCTTCGTCAGCGGCCCCACCTGGAGCGCCACCAGCACCTCCGTGTCCCCTTTGCGCCGCGCATGCGCATGGCCCAGCAACACCACGTCCGTCGCGGGCTTGATGAACGCGCCCTCCACCTCGTACCGGTAGCTGGACTCCCCGGGCTCGCCCCAGGGCTGCCCCTGCCAGCTCACCTTCGGCTGCTCCTTCACCCCCGTCAGCCCCGCCTCGCCGAGTCCATACGTCGCCTTCACCACGAGCAGGAGCAACGGCCGCCCCTCCTCGTCGCAGAGCCCCATCAGGTCAAAGGCGAACGGAGTCTCGTTCTCGACGGCGGGATGCCCCATGGCGCGCGCCCCCAGGCACCAGGCGCGAAGCCCTCGCGCCGGACAAGTACGTCACTGTAGCAGGCCACCCACCTCCGCGAGGCCGGCCCTCCTCCCACCCGTCGTCACATCGGCTCATTTCTTCGACATCAATGTCTCTCAAGAACGTTCGAATTCCTCACAGACGTGCCCGTGTTTCAGGCAGGGTCGACTTCTACCGCCCGCTTCTCCCTGTGAGCTGTTACCCCGCACCTGGTCTGGACGTTTCTTGCTCAACAAGGAAAAACGCGTAAATGGGCTTTACAAATCATGTCAGGAAATAATCGGAAACATGAATTTTCGATTTTGTATTTGAAATCCTGATTCCAGGTGTGTCACGACTATCCCGTCTTTCTACCGGAGGTAGTGCGTTTGGCTCATCGAGTCCTGAAGACGATTGGTGCGGCTTGGCTGGGAGTAGCGCTCACTGCGTGCGGCACCGTGGATTCCACGGGAGACGAGACGAAGGCTCCTGAAGCGAAGTCCGGCGGCGACATCCAGGGCTCCCTCGGGAAGCTGCCGGGTGCGGGCGTGGCGGGCGTGCACTCCGACGGCATCCCCTTCACGGTGGTCGGTGAGCTGGGCAAGGTGGAGCGCACGCTGTCCGCGCTCTCCGTGGGCCACGCGGCCTTCGCCGCGGCTCCCGCGCTGTCGGGCATCGCCCCCATCTTCCGCCTGAGCGCGGACGACATGTTCCTCAACAAGGCCCGCACCGACGCCCAGGGCAACCAGCACCTGCGCTACCGGCAGACGAAGAACGGCCTGGAGGTCGTCAACGGCGAGCTCGTGCTGCACGTTCGCCCGGACGGCCAGGTGTACGCGGCCAACAGCTCCGCGCGTGACGGCCAGGACCTGCCCGCGGTTCCCCGCGTGGATGGCTCCGCGGCGGCCCGTGCGGCGGCCCGCGCCACGGCCGGCACCGGCATCTCCACCGAGGGCGAGCCCCGGCTCGTCTATGTGCGTGACGTGAACGAGCAGCTCTTCCTGGCGTGGCAGGTGCGCGTCGTCGGCACCCAGGTCGAGGGCATCCCGCTGGTGGACGACGTGTTCGTCGACGCCCGTGGCCAGGCCGGTGTGGTCGCGCGTCACCCGCGCATCCACTCCGCGCTCAACCGCCGCGTGTACAGCGCCAACAACGGCAGCAGCACGCCGGGCACGCTGAAGCGCAGCGAGGGCCAGGCCGCCATCGGCGACGCCCACGTTGACATGAACTACGACCAGCTCGGGTACACGTACAACTGCTACCAGACGCTGTTCGGCCGCGACTCCATCAACAACGCGGGCGCCACCCTCATCAGCACCGTTCACTACGGCAGCAACTACGTGAACGCGTACTGGGACGGCACCCAGATGGTGTACGGCGACGGCGACGGCGTGAACTCCATCGAGCTGGGCAAGGACGCGGACGTCACCGTCCACGAGCTGACCCACGCCGTGACGGAGAACGAGTCCAACCTCACGTACTCCGGCCAGTCCGGCGGTCTGAACGAGGCGATGTCGGACACCTTCTCCGCCATCTGCGAGAGCTGGGCCTCCGGCTCCTGGGCCACCACGCCCGCCATCTGGATGATTGGCGAGGACGTGTGGACGCCGGGCACGGCGAACGACGCCCTGCGCTACATGGATGACCCGAAGAAGGACGGCGCCTCGCTGGACTTCGCCTCCGACTTCACCTCCGGCACGGACGTGCACTACAGCTCGGGCATCCCGAACCTGGCGTTCGCGCTGCTCTCCAAGGGTGGCACGCACCCGCGCGGCCGCTCCACCATCTCCGTGCCGGCCATCGGCGTCGAGAAGGCCGCCCGCATCTGGTACAAGGCCAACACCGACATCTACACGGCCTCCACCACCTTCGTTCAGGCGAAGACGTGGACCATCCAGGCCGCGCTGGACCTCGGCTATGACCAGGCCACGCAGGATGCCGTGAAGGCCGCGTGGGAAGCGGTGGGCGTGGGCGTCACCCTGCCTCCCCAGCCGTCCGTCGTGCTGACCAACGGCATCCCGGTGAACAACCTGGGCGGTGCCACGGGCAACCAGAAGTTCTTCAACCTGACCGTCCCGGCCGGCGCCACCAACCTCAAGTTCACGCTCGCCGGTGGCACGGGTGACGCGGACCTGTTCGTCCGGTTCGGCTCGCAGCCGAGCTCCTCCACCTACGACTGCAAGTCGGAGAGCAGCAGCAACACGGAGACCTGCACCATCCCCACCGCGCAGGCGGGCGTCTACCACGTGCTCATCAGCGCGTACGCCACCTACTCCGGCGCGACGCTGACGGGCTCGTTCAGCACGGTTGTTCCTCCGACCAACGTGCTGCAGAACAACGTGCCGGTGACGGGCCTGGCGGGCGCCGCCAGCTCCTCCGTGAACTACACGATGGACGTGCCGGCCAACACCCGGGTGACGTTCACCACCACGGGCGGCACGGGCGACGCGGACCTGTACGTTCGCTTCAACGCGGCCCCCACCACCACCACGTACAACTGCCGTCCGTACCTGTCGGGCAACGTCGAGACGTGCGCCCTGACGAACACCACGGCGGGCAAGTACTACGTGATGGTGCGTGGCTACTCGGCCTACACCGGTGTCACGCTGAAGGGCGCGTACTAGTCCTTCACGTCACATCGCAGGTCTGAAGCAAGCACCCGGGGGGCCTTCGTGGCGGCCACCCGGGTGCTGTCTTTTTGGGGTGGCACCTGTCCGCCAGCCCTCCCGTCACGCGGGCGTGTCCGGAGGTCCTTCGCGGGGCAGCTCGACGGTGAAGGTGCTGCCCTCGCCGGGCGTGCTCTCCACGCGGATGGAGCCTCCGAGCGCGGTGACCAGCTCCCGCACCAGGTGGAGCCCGAGCCCGAGCCCCCCATAGGCGCGCACGGAGACGGCGCGCTCGAAGCGCTCGAAGATGTGGGCGAGCCGGTCGGCGGCGATTCCGATGCCCGCGTCCCGGACGCTCACATGGACGACGTCCGCGTCGCCCCAGGCCCGCAGGGTGATGGGTTTGCCGGCGCCGAACTTGAGCGCGTTGGAGACGAGGTGGACGAACACCTGCTGGAGCCGCGCCGCGTCCCAGCGGCCGACCAACGCTTCTCCATCGACATGAAGCGCCAGCTCGCAGTCGGCGCGCTTCAGGGGCTCTTGCATGCGCCGGGTGACGGCGCCGAGGACCTCCACGAGGTCGACGCGCGACAGGTGCAAATCCAGGCGCCCCGCCTGGAGGCGGGAGATGTCGAGCATCTCCTCCACCAGCGTGGCCAGCTTCAGGCTCTGGCTGTCGAGCGTCTTGAGTCCGCGGATGGCGACGGGCGGCAGCCCCTGGGGCGTGTGACGCAAGAGCGTCTGCACCATGAGGCGCAGCGACGTGAGCGGGGTGTTCAGTTCATGGGAGGCGACGCTGAGGAACTCATCGCGCAGGCGGATGGCATCCTGGGACTCGCGGTAGAGGCGGGCGTTGTCGATGCAGACGGCGGCGCGGCGGGCCAGCTCCTGCGCCAGGCCCAGGTCCACCTCGCTGTAGCGGCGGCCGGGCGTGCCGGAGACGAACGTCGCGACGCCCAGCGTCCTGCCTCCGGCGATGAGCGGCACGTGCATGGCCGCCTGTGAGCCCAGCTCGCGCAGGCGCTCGACATACTCCGGGCCGTGGCCGTGCTCGCGCAGCATGAAGTCGGTGACGTCCGCGCGCAGGAAGGGCTGGCCGGTGCGCAGCGCGTGGATGACGGCGGGCGGAGACGTCCAGTCCACGGGGTAGTGCTCCAGCAGCTCGCGCAGGCGCGCCTCCTTCACCGGGTCCACGTGGGCCACCGCCAGCGTGCGCAGCGTGTCGCCTCGCTCGACGACGGTGAACATGCACCAGTCCGCGAGGAAGGGGACCACCAGCCGCGTGGCCTTCGCGAGCGTTTGCTCCAAATCCAGCGACTCCGCGAGCGCGAGTCCGGAGTCGGCCAGGAAGCGCACGGCCCGCTCCGCGCGGCGGCGCTCCTGCACCTCGACATGGAGCTGCTCGAACAGGCGGCTGTTCTCCAGGGAGATTGCGATTTGCGACGACAGCGTGCGCAGCACCCCCACGCGCTCGGGCGTGAAGGCGCGGGTGGCCAGGTCGTTCTCCAGGTAGAGCACGCCCACCGTCTTGCCATGGCGCTGGATGGGGATGGCCAGCGCGGACTTCACGGCGCGGCGGAGGACATAGGCGTCCTGGACGAAGCGCCCCTGGTGCGCGGCGTCGGCCAGCACCAGCGTCTCCCCGGTGCGGAAGGCGTGCTCCAGCAGGGTGATGGGCACCTGGCTGGCATGCGCCAGGGGCGTGCGCTCCAGGCTGACGGGCTCGGAGATGGCGCCCACGGCGCGGACCCGGAGCGCGCCCGCTTCATCCAGGACCAGCGCGCCCCGCGTGGCGCCCGCGGCCTCGAAGCACACCGCCATCAGCTTCTCCAGGAGCCGGTCCAGCACCACCTCGCCCACCAGCGTCTCCGACGCCTTGAGCAACGTGAGCAAATCCAGCGACGCGCCCGGGGCATCGGGCCTCGTCGGGGTGATGCCCGGCTCGCTCCAGGAGCGGTCGACCAGGGACTTGAGCTCGGGGAACTCCTCCTCCAGCAGCACCACCTTGGCCTGCGCGCCCCAGCGCGTGTAGCCGTCCAGGGCCGCGCGCAGGTGGAGCGTGGCGAAGCGCTTGTGATGGAGCTGCTGGTGGAAGCGCCCCGCCAGCTCGTTCGCGAGGGCCTCGTCCTGGAGGAAGCCCTCGGTGTGGGCGCCGTCGATGGCGCTGTCGTACAGGGCCATGGCCTCCAGGTGCCGCCCCTCCAGTCGGGCCACCTCGGCCGAGACGAGCTGGTGCTTGTGGCGGAAGTTCTCCGGGCAGGTCTCCGCCCAGCCGCCGAGCTTCCGTTGGTTCTCCGCGAGCAGGCCGAGCATCGCCTCGCGCTCCTCGGGAAGACGGGTGGCCCGCGCCGCCAGCGTCAGCGACGTCAGCACGTTGAAGTCGACGTTGCGGAAGAAGCCCTGCGCGAAGTGCTCGTAGGGCAGCGCCTCGCGCGACATCTTCAGGGCCTCGTCCAGGTCGCCCAGCACATACGCCACCAGCAGCTTCAAGAGGGCGTGCAGATAGAGGCTGGTGTGCGTCGTCAGCCCCGAGTCGAGGAAGTCCTGCTCGTCGAAGTCGTCGTCGCTGAGTCGGGCGAGCTGGTGGGTGCGGCCCTGGAGCGCGCGAATGGCCTGACGGGAGAGGATGGACACGTCCGCCATCACCTGGACGCCCGCGCGGCGCGCGAAGGACAGGCTGGTGTCGATGGAGCCCAGGACGCGCACCAGCTCGGTGCCCATGGCCAGCTCGGTGGAGACGACGGTGGTGAGCGCGTAGCTGGTGAACTGGAGGTCACCGCTGGCCAGCCCCGTGGTGACGGCGCGCCGCAGGAGCGACAGGTTGGTGCGCAGGGGCGCGCGCCAGTGATTGATGTTGAGGGTCAGCGTGATGAGGGCCCGGCACTCCTGGCGCGCGTCACCCAGCCGCCGAGCCAGCGCCACGCCCAGGTTGCACCAGGTATAGGCGCTCGCGGCGTCGCCCTCGCTGGCGAGCAGCATCCCGTGACAGGCGTACACCGCGGGCGCCCAGCGGGAGTTGCCGTGCTCCAGCGTGAGCACCAGGGCGAGGGTGTTGAGGTACGAGAAGAGGTTCGGGTCGACGAAGAACGCGGGCGTGACGAGCTCGGACAGGAGCTGCACGCAGGCCAGGTGGCGCGGGTCCTCCAGCAGGGGCGCCTCCAGCAATTCCTCCACCGGGCGCCCCCGCAGGTGGTGCTCCATCCGCTCCCGCTCCGAGGCGAGCGCCTGGGCGTAGCCATGTTCGGGCAGCTCCATTCCGAACAGGCGCAGCCCCTCCTGGCCCGCGCGCAGGGCCTCCGCGTGGTGGCCGTTCATCAGGAGCGCCAGCACCTGGAGGACGTACAGGTCCACCTTGCGCGGCGCGGAGGCGGCGTGCTCGTGGGCGGTGTGGAGCAGCTCCTCGGCCAGCTTCCCGTTGCCGGACAGGTAGGCGCACTCCGCCGCTTCCTTGTGGACCTGGAAGATCTGCTCGTGTCGCCGGGGCCAGTCCTCGCGGGGCAGCAGGGCCAGTCCCCGCGTGAGATACACCAGCGCCGCGCCGAAGGCCGACGCCTCCTTGGCCTTGAGGCCCGCGCGAAAGAGCAGCTCCGCCAGCGTCTGGCGCTCCCCGGCGCCGCTGAGCTTGCGCGCGCCGCGAGACAGGTGGTCCACCACCGCGAAGAGGCGCTCCTCGAGCACGTCCCCGCGCGCCCCGCGCAAGAGCTGGCGCCCCGCCGCCAGATGGAGCTCCTCGCGCTGGTCCTCGGTGAGCAGCGAGTACGCGGCCTGTCGGACGCGGTCATGCGCGAAGCGATACGTGGCCTCGGGGGTGATGGGGGTGTCCTCCGTGCGCGCCTGCGGGCGCTCGTTCTCCGGAATGAGCAGCCCCTCGCGCAGCAGGCTCCACAAGGCGGAGGCCGTGTCCTCCGTCGCGCGCTCGTCGACGAGTGATGACAGCAGGCCCAGCTCCACCCGGTCCCCCAGACAGGCGGCGACCTCCAGCACGTACTGCGCCCGCTCCGGCAGCCGACGGATGGCGGCGAGCATCAGCTCCACCACGTTCTCCGTCACCTCCACGCGCCGCAGCCGCTCCAGCTCCCACGTCCACGTGCCCTGCTCCAAATCGAAGTTCAGCAGTCCGGACGTGTGCAGGAGCCGCAGCAGGCGGGTGAGGAAGAGCGGGTTGCCCGCCGTCTTGTTCAGGAGCAGCTCCGCCAGGGGCGCCACCTCCGACGGCTCGCGGCGAAAGGTGTCCGCGCACAGCGCGGTGATGGCGGCGGCATCCAACGGCTCCAGCTCGAAGGCGTGGGAGGGAATCGCCCCCTGCTCCTCGAGCGTGCTCAACAGCCGCGGCAGCGGATGCTCGTGGCCGACCTCCTGGGAGCGCCAGGCGCCGACGAAGAGGACGTGGAGCGAGCCGGGGTCTCCGCAGAGGCTCTTGAGGAGCTGGAGCGAGCCGGGGTCCGCCCACTGGAGGTCATCCAGGAAGAGGAGCAGGACGTGGCGGGGCGTCGCCAGCGCCTGCACGAAGGACTGGAAGAGCAGATGGAAGCGCGCGGACGCCTCCACCGGTCCCAGCTTCGGGGGCAGGGGCTGCGGGCCGAGCAGCTCCTCCAACGCGGGGATGACGTCGCTGATGACGCGGGCGTGGGGGCCCAGGGCGCCGAGCAGTCGCTGACGCCAGATGTCCCGCGCCTCCGGAGCCTCCTCCATCAGCTCGCGCAGCAGGCCCTGGAACGCCTGGACGAACGCGGAGTAGGGCACGTTGCCCTGGAGCTGGTTGAACTTGCCGGTCAGCAGCCGGTCGCCGCGCGCCGCGTCTCGCGCCAGCTCGTGGACCAGCGCCGACTTGCCGATGCCCGCCGCGCCGGACAGGAGGAGCAGCTCGCTGGTGCCCTGGCGCACGCGCTCCCGTGCCGCGCGCAGCTCGGCCTGCTGCGGCTCGCGGCCATACAGTCGCTCGGGGAGGGACAGCTGGCGGGCCAGGTCCAGCCGCCCCAGCTCGAAGTCGTCGGACAGGTCCGCGCCCTTCCTGCGGCGGACCTCCTGGAGGTCCACGAGGAGGGAGTCGGCGCTCTGGTAGCGCTCCTCGGGCATCTTCGCGAGCAGCTTGAGGACGATGTCGGAGACGACGCGAGGGACGGCGGGGTTGGCGAACGCGGGCGGCACGGGATGCCGGGCCAGGTGGGCGTGGACCAGCTCCACGGGGTCCGCGGACGTGAAGGGCGGCAGACCCGTGAGCAGCTCGTAGAACGTCGCGCCCAGGGAGTAGAGGTCCGCGCGGTGGTCGATGAGCCGGTTCATCCGGCCCGTCTGCTCCGGGGCGATATAGGCCAGGGCCCACTGGAGCTCTCCGGGCATGTCCCCGGAGGGCGCGAGGCCGGAGACGCGCGTGGCCAGGTCGAAGTCGATGAGCGTGAGGCGCTGACCGCTGGCGCTCATCACGAGGTTGGTGGGGTTGAGGTCGCGGTGGATGACGTGGTGCTGGTGCAGGCGGGAGAGGATGCCAGCGAGCTGGAGGGCCAGCTCCATGAAGACCTCCACGCCCACCGGCCTGCGATGCAGCCACTCCTGGAGGTTGTGGGGCCCGGCGTCCTCCAGGACGAGCGCGAGCGGCTGTGAGGGCTCCTCGGTGAGCGAGACGACGCGGGAGATGTCCGGCACCCCGTCGCGCAGCTCGCGCAGGAGCGCGTCCTCGTGGCGCAGCATGGGGCCGCTGCCGACGGCGAGCGGACCTCGGCGGACCTGCTTGATGACGAGGGGCCTGCCGTCCTGTCCCCAGGTCCGCAGGACGACGTAGCGGCGTCCTCGATGAATCTCCTGAAGCCCTTCGGTGCCCGGCGCCTGCCACATCTCGCCCTCGCCGTGAAAGCCCTCCGTCCGGTCCCCGCGCGGCCAGGCCCACCCGGCCACTCCCCGCGCGGCGTCCCGCTTCCTTCACGATTTGGACGGAGGTGCCTTACGGCACGCGCGGCGCACGCGCTGACGGGCGACCCGCCGGGGCCTCGCACGGCCTCCGGGTGTGGCGCGCCCGCCGGATACGGTCTTCAGCTCACGCGGCGCAGCTCGGGCAGGTCCTCGGGCCGCAGGGCCCAGACGGGCGCGGGTGGCAGCGCGGAGAGGAAGCCCGTCTGCACCGCGGGAAAGCCGTCCACCTGCGCCGCGTCCGGGAACAGGGTCCCCGCGCGGACCAGGCTGCCCGCGCCGACGATGCAGCCCCGGCCCAGGCGGCTGCGGTCGCAGAGGATGGCGCCTGGCTCCACCACCGTCCCCGCGCCCACGAAGCAGGCGTGCACCAGGCAGCCCGGCCCGATGAAGACGCCGTCCTCGATGACGAGCGAGCCGCCCGGCTGCAGGTGCACCACCGCGTTGGCGTGGATGCGCACCCCCGCGCCGATGCGCAGCGGGACGTGGGACTCGCCCACGATTCTCACACCGGGGCCGATGATGGCGCCCGGTCCGATGAGCACGTCTCCCGTCACCTCGCAGGAGGAGAAGAGGGTGGCGGTGGGGTGGACGAGCGGGTGCTTGTCTCGGAAGGAGTACAACTGTCCCATGGGGGCGTCCTCGGCGCGGTCTCTCGCGAAGAAGGGGGTGAGGGGTTGTTCGGGCAGCGAGAGGGTGCCGCCTCGCGCGGTGCGCAGCCGCTCCAGGTCGCCGGTGTCGACCCGGCGGACGACCCGGGCGGGCCGCCCCACGACGACGGAATCGGAGGGCACGAACATGCCCGCGGGCACCAGCGTGCCATCCGCCACGAGGCAGCGGTCTCCCAGCTGCGCGCCGGGCATGAGGATGGCGCCAGCGCCTACGTCACACAGGTGGCCCGCGGATGCGCCGAGCATGAGGCTCCTCGGACCGAGCGCGGTCTTCTCTCCCACCGCGACGGGGTGTCGGGCCGTGCCGATGACCACCGCGTTCTCCCGGACCGCGGAGCCCGCGCCCAGTTGGACCGCGCCTTCCGGAGAGCACACCACCGCGCCTTGTGCGACGTGGACCCCCGGTCCCAGGTGCATGCGTCCCAGGACGCGCGCACTGCTGGCCAGACGGAAATGAGCGGCGCCCTGACTGGGGTCCGTGGAAGGTGCCACACGCGAAAAGCTCGTCACCATGAGTGGAGGCAAGCTACACCTCGGCCCGGGACAGAAGGACGGCCCGCCGGCGCTGGATGGGTGTTCGAGGCAGGACGACCGAGCCCTCGGGGCTCCGCCTCCGGTACGGGGCAAGAGACTTCCACGCACGCTCGTCCGGGCGCGAAGGACAAGGGCCCGCCCGCTCGTCCGTCCGCCGTGCTCCGGGCCCGGGGTCAGCCGATGACGGCGGCGGCCGTCCCTGGACGCGCCCGCGCCTTCCTGCCAGAAGGGCCCAGGTTCGGGGCGGCATGGAGGCCGGAAATGTCGGAGGTGGATGCGCCGTCGTCGCGGGAACCCGCGGTGGGGCTCTGGGCTTCGCTGAAGGAAGCCATGCATGGCACCGAGCGGGACCTCACGGGTCTGCCGGTGAAG
Source organism: Myxococcus llanfairpwllgwyngyllgogerychwyrndrobwllllantysiliogogogochensis (assembly GCF_006636215.1). GTDB lineage: Bacteria > Myxococcota > Myxococcia > Myxococcales > Myxococcaceae > Myxococcus > Myxococcus llanfairpwllgwyngyllgogerychwyrndrobwllllantysiliogogogochensis. The sequence goes on from NZ_VIFM01000123.1 coordinate 11,975, forward strand.
CGGGCCATCTTCCTGCTCGCGGTCCCCATGGTGCTGGAGATGGTGATGGAGTCCATCTTCGCCGTGGTGGACGTGTTCTTCGTCGGGCGGCTGGGCGCGGATGCCGTCGCGACGGTGGGCCTGACGGAGTCGCTGCTCACCATCATCTACGCGGCGGCGGCGGGCCTGAGCATCGGCGCCACGGCGCTGGTGTCGCGCCGCATCGGTGAGAAGGACCCGGAGCGGGCCGCGCGCACCGCGGTGCAAGCCATTGGCCTGGGGGTGCTGCTGGCCATTCCCGTGGCGGTGGCGGGCGTCGTGTTCGCCCGGCCGTTGATGGAGCTGATGGGCGGCTCGCCGTGGGTGCTGGAGCACGGCGTGCGCTACACGCGGGTGATGCTCGGCGGCATGGGCAGCGTGCTGCTGCTGTTCCTCATCAACGCCATCTTCCGGGGCGCGGGGGACGCGGCCATCGCCATGCGCGTGTTGTGGCTGGCCAACGCCATCAACATCGTCCTGGCGCCCATGCTCATCTTCGGCCTGGGGCCCTTCCCGGAGCTGGGCGTCATGGGCGCCGCGGTCGCCACCACGTTCGGCCGCAGCTGCGGCGTGGTGTACCAGCTCTACCGGCTGGCGCGTGGCAGCGGGAGGCTCCAGGTGCGCCGCGAGCACCTGCGGCTGGAGCCGGGGACGATGCTGGCCATGCTGAAGCTGTCCGGCGCGGGCACGGCGCAGTCGCTGGTGAACACCACGAGCTGGGTGGTGCTGGCGCGCATCGTCGCGACGTTCGGCAGCGCGGTGGTGGCGGGCTACACCATCGCCATGCGCATCGTCCTCTTCGCGCTCCTGCCCTCGTGGGGCCTGGCCAACGCGGCGGCCACGCTGGTGGGGCAGAGCCTGGGGGCGAAGCAGCCGGAGCGCGGCGAGCGCGCGGTGTGGACGGCGGGCGTCATCAACGCCGTCTTCCTGGGCTCGCTGGGGCTGTTGTTCATCGTCTTCGCCCAGCCCCTGGTGAGCGCCTTCTCGCCCGACGCGGCGGTGGTGGACTACGGGGCCCACGCGCTGCGCATCATCAGCGGAGGCTTCCTCTTCTACGCCTTCGGCATGGTGCTCACGCAGTCGTTCAACGGCGCGGGGGACACCGCCACGCCCACCCTCATCAACATCTTCTGCTTCTGGTTGCTCGAGCTGCCGCTGGCGTGGGTGTTGTCGGGGCCTGTCGGGATGGGGCCCTCGGGCGTCTTCCTGGCCCTCACGGTGGCCTTCTCCATGCTGGCCATCGTCTCCGCCATCCTCTTCCGGCGAGGCACCTGGAAGCTGCGCGAGGTGTAGGGGGCTTCCGGCTTCTTCCGTGAGCGCGCGGTGCGCTCACGGTGGGAATGCACCCGGGCGCTTGACTCGGGTGGGGGGAGCGGAGGGCAATGGGCCTCATGAGACGTGCGCTCCTCGTGGCCTGCCTGGTGTTGGGACTCCCTTCCTCCGCGGCCGAGCCGCCCCGGGCCTACGTGCTCAAGGCCGCGCGCCTGTTCGACGCGAAGACGGGGAAGCTCGTCACGCCGGGCGTGGTGGTGGTGACGAACGGCAAGGTGGCGGCGGTGGGCGCGGGCGCGAAGGCGCCAGAGGGCGCGCGCGTGGTGGAGCTGGGGGACGCCACGTTGCTGCCCGGCTTCATGGACTCGCACACTCACCTGACGGGCGAGCCGGGCGAGGACTGGAGGCAGGACGTCATCGACTCGCTCCAGCGGACCATTCCGGAGCAGACGCTGGAGTCCCTGCCGCGCGTGCGCGCGACGCTGATGGCGGGCTTCACCACCGTGCGCAACCTGGGCGCCGGAGACTTCATCGACGTGGGGCTGCGCAACTCCATCCGCCGAGGCACGGTGGTGGGGCCGCGCATGCTGACGGCCACGGCGGGACTGGGCACCACGGGCGGCCACTGCGACGAGGGCAACTCCTGGCGCAAGGGCGTGCTGGCGGACGAGACGGGCGCGGGCGTGGCGGACGGGCCGGAGGCGCTGCGCGCGAAGGTGCGCGACACGCTCAAGTACGGCGCGGACCTCATCAAGGTGTGCGCGACGGGCGGCGTGCTGAGCCTCAACTCGGATGTGGACTCGCCGCAGCTCACCCAGGCGGAGTTGGATGCGATTGTGGATGAGGCGCACGCGCGCAAGCGCAAGGTGGCGGCGCATGCCCACGGAGCGGAGGGGGCCAAGCGGGCCATCCGCGCCGGCGTGGACTCCATCGAGCACGGCTCGCTGCTGGATGACGAGGCGCTCGACTTGATGAAGCGCAAGGGCACCTGGTTCGTGCCCACCGCCATGGCCTTCCAGGGCGTGAAGGAGCGCGCGGACCAGGGCCGCCTGCCGGAGGACAACATCCGCAAGGTGCGCGCGGTGGACGAGGCGCGCAAGCAGTCGCTGCGCAAGGCGATTGCGCGGGGCGTGCGCATCGCCTTCGGCACGGACGCGGGGGTCTTCGAGCACGGGCGCAACGCGGGCGAGTTCGCGCTGCTGGTGGAAGCGGGCATGGCGCCGGCCGAGGCCCTGCGCGCGGCGACGGTGCACGCGGCGGAGCTCCTGGGCGTGTCCGCCACGCTAGGCACGCTGGAGCCGGGGAAGCTGGCGGACGTGGTGGCGGTGCCGGGCAATCCGCTCCAGGACATCCGGAAGACGGAGGCCGTGTTCTTCGTGATGAAGGAGGGCGTCATCTACCGCCATGACACCGAGCCCGTGGTGCCCTCCGCCGCCCGCTGAACGAACCCCCGCGTGCCCGACGAGTCCTCCTCGCACAGGCCCGCATCGCTCGTGGGGGGCTGCTTCAGGCGCCGTGCGCGTCGCCCAGCGAGGCATCCCAGAAGGACGCCTCTACCTTGTGGCCGTCCGGGTCCCTCACGAAGCAGCCGTAGTAGGGCTCGCCGTAGAGCGGGCGCGGACCGGGGGCGCCCTCGTCGGTGGCTCCCGCCGCGAGCGCGGCCGCGTGGAAGGCGTGCACCATCTGCTTCGAGGTGGCGATGAAGCCGAAGTGCGTGCCGTTGCCGACGGTGGCGCGCTGTCCGTCGAGGGGCATCTGCACCCAGAACTCCGGGAACTGTTTGCCGTAGGCCACGGCGTTGGGGAAGTCGAGCACCCGACGACAGCCCAGCGTGGCGAGCACCTGGTCGTAGAAGGCCACCGCGCGGGCGAAGTCATTCGTTCCGACGGAGACGTGAGAGAGGATGCTCGGGTTTTCGTCGCTCATGGATTCCTCGAACCTATCGGCTCAGGGGCAGTAGGGGCAGGAGGGCATGCCCGGATTGTCTGATTCGAACTGGGCGTACACGCGGCAGTTGTCGTTGCGCTTCAACGTGTTGCCCTGGCAGCCGTAGTGGTACGCGGCCTGGCAGAACGCGGAGGACTGCGGGTCCGCCGCCGGCCCCGAGTACGGACTGGTGCACGAGCCCGACGTGCCGCCACACTCGTCCGCGTCGTCCTTCAGCTCCGAGTACGAGCACGAGCTGTTCTCGCCATACGCGGAGCAGGTGCTGTCGGACGGGCACCACTTGCAGGCATTGGCGACGTACTCACTCGCGCACGAGCCGCAGGTGGAAATCTCCGTACAGACGTCGTCCTCGGTGCAGGCGGAGAGGCCAAGGGACAGCACGAGGAGCGCGAGCAAGGGGATGTGACGGGGCAAGGTGACTCCGAATACCGGGGGGACACGGGATTGTTGTCGGAGCCTCGTTTTTCAATCAACGAGTCCGGAATCATCCAGGGCGACTCCTCCGAAGACTCTCGAAATCTCAGCCGACGGAGAACAGGCGCGCCTTGCGGAGCTGGACTTTGAGTGTCTGACCCGGGCGCACTTCAAGTGGTGGGGCCACCACGCGCAGCAGGGTGCCGTCGACGGGGAAGCGGTACTCGGCGGCGTGTCCGAGGAACAGGCGCGCGGAGAGGGGCAGAGGGGTGCCCTGTTCACCGAGCGCCAGGTCCTCGGGCCGCACGACCAGGGTCGCGGGGCCCGGGGGTGCCGAGGTGTCGGCGGACAGTTGGAACACCGTGCCGCTCCGCGCGGTGTGGAAGGCGCCCTCGCGCACCTCGCCGGTGAGGACGTTCGCTCCGCCGACGAAGCCCGCGACGAAGGGCGTGGCTGGCTCGCGATACAGCGTCTCGGGCGCGTCCACCTGCTCCAGCACGCCCTGGTTCATCACCGCGATGCGGTCCGACAGCGCGAGCGCCTCGCCCTGGTCATGCGTGACGAAGACGAGCGTGGTGCCCAGCCGCGCGCGCAGGGCCGCCAGCTCCGCGCGCAGCTCTTCACGCAGCGCCGCGTCCAGGTTGGAGAGCGGCTCGTCCAGCAGCAGCACGCGGGGGCTGGCCACCAGGGCGCGCGCCAGGGCCACGCGCTGAAGCTGTCCGCCCGACAGCTCGTGGGGCCTTCGAGTCGCCAGCGCCTCCAGGCGGACCCAACGCAGGGCCTCGCGCACCTTCGCGGCGACCTCCGTCTTCGACATGTGACGCAGCGTCAGCGGATAGGCCACGTTCTCTTCCACCGAGCGGTGCGGCCAGACGGCGTAGCCCTGGAACACCATGCCCAGTCCGCGCCGCTCGGGCGGCACGCGCACGCCCGGCCCCGCCACCATCTCCCCGCCAATGCGGATGACGCCCGTGTCGGGGTGCTCCAGGCCCGCGAGCATCCGCAGCGTCGTCGTCTTGCCGCAGCCGGACGGGCCCAGCAGCGAGACGAGCTCGCCCTCGCGGACCTCGAGGCTCAGGCCGCGCACCACGGGCGTGGCGCCGTAGGACTTGAACAACCCTTCCAACGAAATCGCCGCCATCACCGCGCCTCCGCCGCGCGCCGGGCCACCAGCGCGAGCACCGCTTGTCCCAACACCACCAGCGCGACGAAGGCGCAGGCCAGCACCGCCGCCGCGGCGGGGTCCGCGTAGCTCTGCAGGTCGAACAGCAGCTTGCCCAGCACCTCCGAGCCCGCGGGCACCAGCAACACGGACATGGTGATTTCCGTCGCGCACGAGAGGAAGGCCAGGATGAAGGCCACCGTGAGCGCGGGCCGCAAGAGGGGCAGGGGCACGTCGACGAAGGCCCGCAGCGGCCCCGCTCCACTGATGCGCGCCGCCTCCGTCAGGGACGGGTCCAACTGGGCCAGCGCCTCCGCGCTGTTGCGCGTCCCCAGCGCCAGGTACTTCGCCGCATAGGCGATGAGCAGCAGCCACGGCGTGTGCGCCAGCGCGAGCACGAAGGCCACCTTGTCCACGAGGATGAAGCGCCAGTCCCGCGAGAAGGCGAGCAGCAGCGCCAGGGCCAGCACCGTGCCCGGCACCGCATAGGGCCATACGGCGACGGCCTCCACGCCCGCGCCGAGTCGGCGGAAGGCCCGCTGGAGCAGCGCCGCGGCGAGCCCCAGCCCACACACCAGCGCGCCCGCTCCCGTCGCGAGCAGCAGGCTGAGCCCCGTGGCGCGCAGGGTGCGCGGCTCCAGCAGGACGCCGGACCAGTGCGCGAGCGTCAACTCCTCCCACGCAAGCCTCGCCCCGAAGCTGCGCTGGAGCGAGGTGAGCAGGATGGCGGCGAGCGGCAGCAACACGAGCAGCGCGCACGTGCTCGCGACCCCCACGGTGGCCCCGGTGCGCGCGCGGCCCAGGGACAGGGGACGCGAGGCCAGGCCCTTGCCCGTGCTCAGCCGCACGCGGCCCGAGCGGCCCAGGGCCCACGTCGCCAGCAGGGACAGCGGAGTGAGCAAGAGCAGCGCGAGCGCGAGCGCGGAGGCCCGGCCCAGGCCCTCGTCCCCGAGCAGCACGAGTTCGTAGATGCGCGTGGTGAGCACGCGCGTGGGCGGAGACGCGGACACGCCCAGCAGGTACGGCACGCCGAACGACGACGCCGCCATCAGGAACACCATCACCGCGCCGGACAGGAGCGAGGGGAGCACCAGCGGCACCGTCGTCGTCAGCAGGGCCCGCGCGGGCGAGGCGCCACACACGCGCGCGGCCTCCTCCAGCGCGGGGTCCACGCGCCGCAGCGCCGCGGCGCCCGCGAGCAGCACCAGCGGCAGTCCGGACAATCCCTCCACGAAGGCGATGCCCACCGGGCCGTGGATGTCGAGCGTGCCCTCACCCAGCAGCCGGTTGAGATAGCCCGCGCGCGGACTGGCCAATGACAGCCATCCCATGCCCCAGATGAACGCGGGAATCGCCGAGGGCAGGGTGAAGAGGACGGTGAAGGCGCCGCGCAGCGGCAGGTCCGTGCGGAACAGCAACAGCGACAAAGGCGTGCCCAGGACGAGCGCGAGCACCGCCGCCCCGCCGGAGATGGCCAGCGTGTTGCCCAGCGCGCCCGCCTCCGAGACCAGCCAATCCCAGCCGAGCGTCCCCGGGGCTCCCGCGCCGCGCGCGAGCAGCAGCACCACCGGGCCCACCGCGAAGAGGACCAGGGGCACCAGCCACGCGAACAGCCCGAGCCACCGCGCCAGGGGGCTCATCTCGAGAAGGCCCGGCTGAAGGCTTCCTTGATGACGCCGCCGCGCGTGAGGCCCTCTTCCATCAGCGCGGGTGTCCACGGCTGCGTGCGCGTCAGCAGGGTGTCCACGCCGGGCTCACCGCCGGGGCCGGGGAGGCGTGGATCCACCGCGTGCATGTCACCCTTCTCGACGATGAGTCGCTGGCCCTCGGGAGACAGGAGCACGTCCACCACCGCCTTCGCGGCCACGGGGTTGGGCGTCGTCGCGAAGAGAGCCACGGGCCCGGGGATGGTGACGGCGCCGTCGGTGGGCCAGACCACGCGAATCCGACTGCCGCGTGAGCGGGCCGTCAGCGCGTTCTCCAGCAGCAGCACGCCCGCGTCCGCCTCGCCGCTCTCCACCTTCTGGAGCACCGCCGCGTTGCCGCCCGCGACGATGGCGCCGCGCTCGCGCAGGCCGGTGAAGTACCCGTCGCCATACTTCGACTGACAGAACACCGCCCAGGTGAAGGCCGTGCCCGACGTGAGCGGGTCGCCAATGGCCACCCGTCCCGTCCACGTCCCGTCCACCAGCGCCGCGAAGGACGTGGGCGGAGGAGGGGAGTCCTCGCGGTGCACCAGCACCATGGTGGACACGCGGATGGAGGCATGGCGGGCGTCCAAATCCAGCAGCGAGCGCGGGACGCGCAGCACATGCGGGGAGGCATAGGGCAGGAAGGCGCCGGAGCGTGCCAGTCGCTCGACGAAGAACGGGTCCGACGCGGAGAGGATGTCGGCGCGCACGGCGCCGGCGGCGCGCTCGGCCTCCACCCGGCTGGCCACCTTCTCGCTGCCGGCCTGGTACCAGCGCACCGTGACGCCGGGGAGCTTCTTCTTCAGCAGCGGCTCCAGCGCGTCCAGCACGTGCTGGTACATGGACGTGTAGACCCAGACCTCGCCGGACGGCGCGCCCTCGTGGGAGAGGGTGGCGCCGGATGAGGGCGCGGCGGACTCGATGCGGCACGAGGCGAACACGGCCAGCGCGAGGACGAGGCCGGCCGTTCGGGCCAGGGCGGGAAGGGACATGCGCCCGGGATTATGCGGCACCCCCGCCGAAAGTCGCCGTCCCTCACGGACGCATCTTCAAAAGGAAAGCCCCCTCCGCGCCCGGAAGGCACGGAGGGGGCTGTCAGTCGACACGCGTGTCGCCCTACTTGCAGGTGCGGGGCGTCATGGCGTCAATCCAGTCGGCGATGAGCTGCGAGCCCGCGTCGTGGCGCAGGGCGCGGCCAATCTCCGGCATCATCTTTCCCGACTCCTCGGTGTTCATGCGGTACCAGAGGATGGACGTGGAGTGGTCTCCGGGGACGATGTCGAACTCACCGCCCACGCCGTTGCCCGCGGAGCCCGGCCGCTTGCAGTGGCCCAGGCTGAACTCGTCCGTCGTCTTGATGTCCAGGAACAGCCGGCTGGTGATGCCGGGCTGCGCCTTCGGGTTGTGACAGTGCGCGCAGTTGATATCCAGGTAGGTGCGCGCGCGAATCTCCAGGCTCGCCTCCGCCGTGTTGAAGGCGTCCGGCGCGCGAGGAATCTGGATGGCGGGAGGCAACCCCGTCAGCTTCCCGAGGTCCGCCAGGTGCTGGAGCTGGTTGAGCGTCTGTCCGTCGTAGACATGGTCCCGGTTGAGATACCGGGCCTTCACGCCGATGGGCAGCAGCTGCTGGTTGTCCTGCTCATCCACCACATGGTGGCACTTCTGGCACTGGTTGCGCTGGGGCACCAGGTAGTCGAACTTCTTCGCCACGCCCTGGGCGTCGATGAACTCGAAGTTCTTGAACACCTTGCCGCCCACGGCCTTGTCCGCCTCCGTCAGCGCGTCATTCCAGACGTAGGGATACGCCTCCCAGCCGCCCGGCTGCCGCACCAGGATGCGCGTCTCCAGGGGGCGCACATTCTTGTCCGGCTCCCGGAAGTCGGCGGGGAACGCGAACGTCTTGGTGATGATGGTCCCCACCGGCAAATCCAACACGTCCGACGCCGAGTACACCGCCGCCTTGCCCGCGGGCACGTACAGCGTGCGGGACTTCAGCGAGTAGTCGGAGAACAGCGGCGTGGTCAGCTCGTAGGGGATGTTGCCCGCCACGGGCTGGAAGTCGCTGGTCGCCGGGCTCCCGGTGAACAGCCCCAGCTCCGACAGCTTGTTGGGGATGGTGACGGTGCCCTCGGGCAGCCCCGCATCGGGAGTGCCCGCGTCCGTCCCCGCATCCACTCCGGCGTCGGGTTCACCGGCATCCGGTCCAGCGTCCGGCCCCGCGTCGGGTGTGGACGGAGTGCCAGAGTCACCCGCATCCGGGGTGCCGCTGTCGTGGTTCCCCGAGTCAGGCGGGTTGTCGCCGCCCGGTGGGTCATCGTTTCCACCCGAGCAGGCGGCCACCGCCGCGGCGAACAGCACCGCGGCGAGGCCCAGGCGAGTCATGTACGGCGCGCGCATGGCGAGTCAGTCCTTGAACCGCTGCTCAGGGAAGCGCCAGCGCGGGGCTGAAGCCCGAGCAGTTGAACGGCGCCACGCCCTGGTTGTAGCGGCGCGTCTCCGCCCAGGCACCCGTCGGGTCGGGCGTCGTCGCGGTGAGCTTCGCCGTCACGGCCATCAGGTCCAGGTCCACCACGGACTCCTTCGAGGACGCCGGCAGCGTGTTGTTGACGAAGCAGATGTTGACGCCGTTGGCGATGGTCTCGTTGCGCGGATACGGGTCGATGCCGTCCCACAGCACGTGCTCCACCCGCTCCACGCCGTGCACGGCCTTGCCGTAGGCGTAGAGGTTGGACATCAGGAAGCCCAGCGGGCGGAGCGTCATGCTCGGCGCGCCATGGTCGATGTTGCCGCCGCTGCCACCCGTGAAGGTGTTGTCGTGGATGCTCACGTCCGCGCTGGCGAAGTTGTAGAAGGCCGCCGCCCACAGGACGGGGTTGGGCTCGATGGACAGGCCGCTGAGCACCGCGATGTCCACCGTCTCGTTGTCACCCCACGTGTTGCCCACGAACTCCACCCGGCGCGACGCCAGGATGAACGTGCCCGTGCCCGCCGGCACCTGCGACACCGTGCTGCTGCTGGTCGTCACCGACGCGAAGTTGGGGCGGTTGTTGCCGGTGATGATGTTCTTGGTGATGAGGATGTCGGTGCCCTTGATGGGGTTGCCCGGCAGGTCGAACACCACCAGACCCGTGGTGTTGTCGATGGCCGTGTTGCCCTCCACATAGGCGTACTTCGTGTTCTCGATTTCGATGCCCGCCACGTTCTTCTTCGCGATGTTGCGGCGGACGATGGTGTAGCGCGTCTGGCCCACGTAGATGCCGGCGTCGGCGGCGTTGTACGCCTCGCTGTCCTCGACGAGCACGTAGCGCGACTTCACCGGGTAGATGCCGTACTTGCCGTTGTCCGGGTTGTTCTCCTGCGCCCACTCGGTGCGGATGCGCTGGATGAACACGTTGGCGGAGTTCTCCACGCGCAGCGCGTCCTTCTTCGCGTTCCACAGCGCCAGGTCGCGCACCGTGAACAGCTTGCCAATCACGTCCATGCCGTTGGTGTTGGAGGCGGCGTTGGAGAAGTCCAGCACGGTGCTGGCGGTGCCACCGGTGCCCTCACCCTGCGCGCCCCGGCCCGCGCCGACGATGGTGATGCCGTCCTGGCGGATGGTCACCGCGTTGTCGAAGCGGAACGTGCCCGCGCCCAGCTGAATCGTGGTGCAGGGCTTGAGCTCATTGACCTCGTTCTGCAGCGCCTGCTCCTGACCCGGATTGAAGGTCACCGTCGTCCGCTGCGCGTCGGTACATGAGAACTCGGCGGGCCACACGGTACCTGAGTCAGGAGTCCCGGAGTCCGGGGTCCCCGAATCCGGCGTGCCCGAGTCCGGCACACCGGGGCCCGGGTCCGGGTTGGCGCTCGCGAACGTCCGGTCATCGTCATCATCCGAGCATGCGGGAATGGCGAGCAGACCCAGCGTGGCGACGAGCACGGCACGTGACACGCGCGAAAGCGGCAGACGGTTCATCAGGTTTCCTCCTGCGGAAAGGCGCGCCTCTTCGACTCACATGAGTGCGATGCTGAGAAGCGCGGCGAGGGATGCGCGAATACTCGTCTCCGCGCCGCCCGACCTCAAGCGTTCGGTGAGGAATTCCTCCACGCCTGGGTTTCGTGACGCGGTGCGATGTGCAATGGAATGGAGCCTGTATTTTCGCGGGTCAGGAGATGCGTCCCTCGTGCTGCCCTACTTCCCCTTCGAGCAGGACACCTATGCGACGGCACTTGGAGTACGCGCCCTGCGGGCAGGTGAAACACTCATCGAGATAGACGCACCGCATTATGCGGCTGAGCTGGCGTTGAAGGCGTCGCTGCTGCGCGAGGATTTCCGCGCGCGATTCCAGGCATTGCCAGGAACGGAGCCGCTTCAATGGGAGGTTTTGAGGCTTTTACTGACGCGCATGGCGGACGAGTCGCCCGCTCACTTCACGCGGCTCGAAGGCGAGGGTGGACGCTGGCACTGGCGCAACGCGCTGCTCGGCACGGATTCCCGCTTCGTGCCGGGAGACGCGGAAAGCCTGCCCCTGGCGCCGCTGGACTGGGTGGGCCGGCAGGTGCAGGAGGATCTGCTGGTGCTCGACGGCGCGCGTGAGGGTTTTCCGCTGGTCGCCGGCCAGCTCTGTTTTCCTTCCGGGTGGTGCCTGGACCAGAAGCTGGGCCGGCCGTTGTTGGAGGTCCACGCACCGGTGCCGCGCTTCGCCGAGCAGGTGGGCGCCGCCACGCTGCGGTTGATGGAGGGCCTCAAGCCCGGGCGCACCGTCACGCGCTGCAACTGGGCCCTCACCGTCACGGACAGGCTGTGCATGGAGCCGCGGGCGCGGGCGGAGTGGATGCACCTCTTCGACGGCCTCACCCCCCAGAACGCCGGTGAGCGCTGCTTCCTGCGCCTGGAGCGCCAGACGCTCAGTCGCCTCCCGGAGTCCGGCGCCGTCCTCTTCACCATCCACACGTACCTGGCACCCGTCGCCGGCGAGGTGCCCACGCCCGAGCGCCGCCGCCGCCTGGCCCAGGTGCTGCGCACCGTCCCTGATGACATGAGCGGCTACAAACGCCTGGGCCCCCTGCGCGAGCCCCTGCTGGCGTACCTGGAGGCGCCCCCCTCGGATGCAGGTCCGTCCGAGTCACCCTGAGTCCGGGCGACGAAGACGTCGGGTGGAGAAATATCCCACCCAGATGGAATGAAGGCCAAAGTCTGGCGCTGTTGAGCGTCCAGGTGGTGCCGGCGAGCAGATGAACGCGCGTTTCTGTAGTAAGTCGCCCCTCCGGAACTGTGACTGGCAGCGGGTTCGCTGCCGCTGCAAGCCAAGGAAGGGCAAACACATGCGGAAGATGTGTCTGGTTGCGATGATGCTGAGCGTGGCGGCGTGCCAGCCTCAGGGTGCGAAGGATGGCAGTGCCACGGCGACGACGCCGGGCGCGGCGGCCACCCCGCAGAGCGAGGACCAGAAGACGCTGTACGCGCTCGGCCTGTCCATCGGCAAGAGCATCAGCGTGTTCGAGATGACTCCGGAGGAGTTGGAGTACGTCAAGGCGGGCCTCACCGCGCAGGTCAAGGGCGAGAAGCCCGCGGTGGAGCTGGAGACGTACGGGCCGAAGCTGCAGGAGCTGGCGCGTGCGCGCAGCACCCAGAAGGCGGAGAAGGAGAAGGAGAACTCCAAGAAGTTCCTGGACGAGGCGTCGAAGGAGTCCGGCGCGACGAAGACCGAGTCGGGTCTCGTCTACAAGGAGCTGACCGCGGGCACGGGTGATTCCCCGAAGGCCACGGACATCGTGAAGGTCCACTACAAGGGCACGCTGCCCAACGGCACGGAGTTCGACAGCTCCTACAAGCGGGGCGAGCCCACGCAGTTCCCGCTCCAGGGCGTCATCAAGTGCTGGACGGAGGGCGTGCAGAAGATGAAGGTCGGCGGCAAGGCCAAGCTGGTGTGCCCGTCCGACATCGCCTACGGCGACCGCGGCGCGCCCCCGAACATCCCGGGTGGTTCGGCCCTGGTGTTCGAGGTGGAGCTGCTGGAGATCGTCAAGCCCCCCGAGGCGCCTGCTGCTGGCGCGCCGGGTGCGCCGGGTGCTCCCGCGACGCCTCCGTCGGCCGCGCAGAAGAAGTAGTCACCTCCCTGCTCCACGCGGAGCGGGAGATTAGGAGGGCTGGCCAGGGGAATCCCTTGCCAGCCCTCTTCGTTTGGGGCGCTCGGAGCGCCACACGCCGAGGGAGGAACTCGATGCACCGTCACCTGCTGCTGCTGGGCGCGTTGTTGCTGGTGGGAGGTTGCACGCGGGGCAAGCCCCACGAGGTGCTGCGCGAGCCGTCGTCCACGGGCGCGGTCTCCGAGGCCGAGTTCAAGGCGATGCACACCCTGCGCGGTGACGCGCCGCCGGAGCTCCTGGGCCAGGAGGTGGAGGTGGCCGGGACGAAGGCGTACCTGAGCCTGCCGCCCGACGCGAAGGCGCCGCTGCCCGCCGTGCTGCTCATCCACGAGTGGTGGGGCCTGAATCCTCACATCCGACACTGGGCGGACCGGCTGGCGGCCAACGGCTACGCGGCGCTGGCGGTGGACCTGTATGGCGGCAAGGTGGCCACCACGTCGGATGAGGCGCTCGCGTTGCTCAAGGCGGTGGACCCGGCGCGTGGGATGCAGGTGCTGAAGGCGGCGCACGCGTTCCTGCGGGAGGACTCGCGGGTGCGCGCGACTCGCACGGGGAGCCTGGGCTGGTGCTTCGGTGGGAGCTGGTCGCTGCACGCGGCCATGGCGATTCCGGAGCTGGACGCGGCGGTCATCTACTACGGCAATCCGGTGACGGACCCTCGAGAGCTGGCGACCATCCGGGCGCCGCTTCTGGGCATCTTCGGGACGAAGGACGCGTCGATTCCGCCCGAGACGGTGCAGGAGTTCCGGGAGGCGCTGAACGCGGCGGGAGTGCGCCACCGCATCGTCGAGCTGGAAGGGGAGCATGCGTTCGCCAACCCGTCCGGCCAGCGCTACGACGAGCGCGCGGCGGCGATGGCCTGGGCGGAGACGTCGATGTTCTTCGAGCACCACCTGCGGCGCTGACAGGGCGCGGATGTCCAGCGGTCCACATGTGTTCGCGGGAGCGTGACGCGAGGTTGCTCCCGGGCTCCAGGTCGGCTTGAACAGGAGCACGGCTTCGGGAGGTGCGGTTGTCGAGGATGGGTGTGAGTGTCGTGGTGGGCCTGGGGCTGCTGCTCTCCGGGAGCATGGCGCTGGCGGCGTCGCCCGTGGTGGCTGACGCGCCGCCGCCGTTCGCGGGAGCGTGGCGGCGACCCGATGGGGGCCTGGTGCGGGTGGGCCGGGACGCGTCGTCGGCCTTCTTGATGGACTTCGCCTCGCGGCGGCGTTGGCGGCTGGAGCCTCGGGGCGAGGGGTTGTGGTCGCTGGAGGGCAGCCGGCCCGCGGCGCTGGCCGTGTGGCGCGCGCCGACGTTGACGTTGAGCGGAGTGGCCGCCGGGGCGCTCGTGCTGGAGCCCGTGCCGGTGCGTACCGAGGAGCTCTCGTTGCGCAGCGGCGACGTCACCTTGTCCGCGACGCTGTGGTTGCCGGCGGGAGGGCCGCCCCGGCACGCGGTGGTGCTGTTGCACGAGGCGGGGCAGGGCACGCGCGAGTCGCTGGAGCCCTATCCGACGTTCCTCGTCGAGCAGGGGCTCGCGGTGCTCACGTTCGATGCGCGGGGCACGGGGCGCTCCACGGGGGACAGTCAGCCGTGGGAGTCCGGGGTGCGGGAGCGGGCGGTGGATGGGTTGGTGGCGGCGCGGCTGTTGCGGCAGCGGGTGGCGCCGGGTGGCGCGGTGGGGTTGATGGGTTTTGGCCAGGGCGCGTGGACGGCGGTGAGCGCGGCGGCGCAGTCGCCGGAGGACGTGGGGTTCCTGGTGTTGGTGTCCGGAGGGGGCGGCGCGGTGTGGAAGCAGGAGCAGCACCGCATGCGCAACGAGGGTCGGCGGCGGGGCCTCACGGGGCCGGAGCTGGTGGACCTGACGGAGTTCCTCGACGTGCTGTACGACGCGCGCCTGTACACGGACGAGGGCGCGGCGCGTGCGTTGAAGACGCTCGACTTCCAGCTCCAGCGGGCCAAGCGCAAGCGTTGGTACGCGGTGACGGCGATGCCGCCCTTCAAGGGCCTGCCGGTGGCGCGCTTCCTGGACGTGCAGCGCAAGATGTGGCGCAACGTGTTGTCCTACGACGCTGCGGAGGACCTGCGGCGGGTGCGCGGGCCGGTGCTCGCGCTCCTGGGCGAGCGCGATGAGACGACGCCCGCTTCGCTCACGGCGCGGGCGCTGAATCGCGGGCTGAAGCTGCGGCCAGGGGCGCCGGGCAGGGCGCTGGTGAAGGTGATTGCCCGCGCGGACCACTGGCTCGCGGAGCCGGCGCGAGAGGACCAGCCGGGAGTGGAGGTGGTGACGAGCGATGCGCTCGACACCCTCTCCGCGTGGCTGCGAGCGCTGGAGCGCTGAGGGCGCCGGACTTCTCCGCTCGACGCTCGTCGTCTCGATGAGGTGCCGAGCCCGCGCGGAGTTCGGACCTGACTCAACAGTGCCGCTGTCCCTCGAGGTTCGCTGCCGCGACGAGGTGCCGAGCCCGCGCGGCGCTCGGGCCAGACTCAGTACGGTCGCTGGCCCGAGTAGTTGCCCGGGGGCGCGTAGTTGCAGACCCAGAGCTGCCACGTGGGGAACTGGCTGCCCCACGGCGAGTTCGTCGTGCACACCTGCGTGGCGCAGCCCACGCGTTTCGTGTTGCGCCACACCACCTGCGTGTAGTGGCCGCACATCTTGCCGCTCGTGCACGTGTTGTTCGCGTAGTTGTAATCCTTGACCTCGCTGCTCCAGCCCTCCACCACGTTCCGGGTGGACATGGAGTTCGGCGTGGCGGCGGTGAGGTTCTCGCCGTAGCTGCCACGGTCGGGGTTGTGCTCGAACTTGCACTTCGCCGCATACGCCTTCGCGACGTTCTCCGCCGCCGTGTCCCAGGTGAGTGGGTCCAGCGCGGGGCTCGGCGTGGGCTGTGCGGCGGCACGGGTGGCGTTGTGTCCCGCGAGCATGTCCTGGGCGAACGGCGACAGCGTGCCAGAGCCCGAGTCGGGTGTGCCCGAACCAGAGTCCGGCGTACCAGAGCCCGAGTCGGGTGTGCCCGAACCGGAGTCCGGCGTACCGGAACCCGAGTCAGGCGTGCCCGAACCGGAGTCCGGCGTCCCAGAGCCCGAGTCCGGCGTGCCGGAGTCTTCGGTGTCCGGGCCGTCATCGTCCGGCTCATCCGAGCCGCAGCCGGCACCGGCGAGCCAGGCCACGAGGAGACCGCAGGTCAGCAGAGGTCGGACGAGGGAGCGGTTCATGGCGCGGATTATCCGCCGCCCTCGCCACGTCCGAAAGGGTGTGCGGACCGCGTACCCGTGGCAGCCCGACTCAGTAGGGCCGCTGTCCGACGAAGTTTCCGGGTGGCGTGTAGTTGCACACCCAGAGCTGCCACGTGGGGAACTGGCTGCCGAAGGGCGAGTTCTTCTTGCACAGCACCGTGGCGCAGCCGACCGCGCCCGTCTTGCGCCACACCACCTGCGTGTAGTGGCCGCACACCTTGCCCTTCTTGCAGGTGTTGCGCGCGTGGTCGTAGTCCGCGACTTCATCCGCCCAGCTCTTCACCACCTGTCGTGTCCCCCACGCATCCGGAGTGGCGGCGGCCAGGTTCTCCCCGAAGTCACCCCGGTCGGGGTTGTGGTCGAACTTGCACGCCTTCGCCCACGAGGCGGCCTGTCGCGCGGCGTCCTCGGACCAGACGAGCGGCGGAAGCGAAGGCTTCGGTGTCGGCCGGGCCTGGGCGCGGGCCTCGTTGTGCGCCTCCACCATGTCCCGCGCGAAGTCCTTCGCGGGGGACGGCGTGGGGCGCGACTCCTGGGGCGTGCCGCGCGCGGACGTCTGCTGCCCCCGGGACGCGGTGGTCGCGGCGCGCGGGGCCGTCGAGGACTTGCGCTGCCCCGACTTGGAGGTGGCCGGGACGCAGCTGAGCGGAAGGACGAGCAGGACGAGGAGAGGCCAGCGAAGCGCGAGGGGAGACGGACGCATGACGAGAATGATGCGTCAGGACTCCCACGCGTGCATGTGACGTTGAATCCCCGCGTTCGCGAGGTCGGCGTCTACCCCCCGAACCCCGCCAGCTCGCCCGTGCCATCCGCTCCGAAAGTCGTGACGTTGGGGACGCCCATGGCCCGCATCATGGAGATGTAGAGGTTCGCGATGGGCATGCCCGGTGCGCGCAGATGCCGGTCCGTCCCGACGGCTCCACCCCCTTTGCCCGCGAGGAGCACGGGCAGGTTCCGGTGGATGTGCGCGTTGCCGTCCTCGACCTCGCTGGTGAAGTACACCAGCGAGCTGTCGAGCAGCGACGCGCCTGGCCCATCCTGGGACTCCTTCAGGCGCCGCACGAGGTAGGCGTACTGCTCCACCTCCCACCGGTCGATGCGCGCCAGGGCGTCGTAGTTGGACTGGACGTACTGGTGATGCGAGTAGGCGTGGTGTCCGCCGCTGAGTCCCAGAAAGCCATACACCTTGTTGCTGCGCGCGTTGGCCAGCATGAAGGTCGCGACGCGGGTGAGGTCGCATTGGAAGGCGAGGACGATGAGGTCCATCATCGCCTTCGTCTTGGTGCGCGGGTCTTCGTCTTCGCTGGGAGAGACCTGGCTTCCACACGTGGGGCCTTGCTGGCCCAGGGCCTCCATCTGCTTCTCCAAATCGCGCACGCTGGTGAAGTACTCATCGAGCTTGCGCCGGTCCGTGGCGCCGAGCTGCTTCTGGAGCGTGGTGGCGTCCTCGCGAACGAAGTCGATGATGCTTAGGCCGTACGCGCGTCGCTTCTCTATCTGGGCCTGTGTCGTCCCGGGGTCGACGCCCGCGAAGAGTCGGTCGAAGACAGCCTTGGGGCGAGCCTCCTTGGCCATGGGCGTGCGGGGCCCTGCCCAGGAGATGTTGTTGGCGTAGGGGCATGCATAGCCGGAGTCGCAGTTGCCGATGCCTCGGCCCGCGTCGTTGCCCAGCTCCAGCGAGGGATAACGCGTGGCCTTCTGTTGGGCCAGGTGGTTGGCGATGACCTGGTCCATGGAGATGCCCGCGTGGAAGTCGGTGCCCTCCGTCTTGAAGGCCTTGGTGCAGGACAGGAGCGCGGCGGTGCCCGCGGCGTGGTGCCCGTCTCCGTCCGGCCTGCCGGAGTCGTTGGCGAGCCCGCTGATGACGAGCACGTCGCTCTTCACGGGCGCCAGCGGCTGGAGCGACGGCGTCAGCTCCCAGGTGGCTCCGGTGCCTGTCGGTGTCCACTTCTGCATGTGGATGCCATTGGGCACGTAGAAGACCGCCAGTCGGCGGGCGGTGGGCAGGGCCTCCGCGGCTCGCGCGGTGCCGGGCACCATCCGCTCCAGGAGGGGGAGTGCCATCAGCGCGCCCGCGCCGCGCAGCAGGGTCCGACGGGACAGTGACAGCTTCTTGCTCATGGTGACTGGGCCTCCGGGTCTCCCCGTCGGGAGGTGAAGTGGTCGCTGAGGACGATGGCGAGGATGTAGTCACTGAGGCGTCCGCCGCTGGCCTCCGCCGTCGCGGCGATTTCCCTCACCGCGCAGTGGTCGGCCTCCGCCATGCCTCGGCCGAGCGCGTAGGTGAGCAGGTGCTCGGTGAAGCAGGAGGGCAGCTTCGGGTCCTCCTTGATGAAGCGCCGCATGTCCACGCTGCCGTTGAGCACGGTGCCGTCGGGCAGGTCTCCGGTGGCGTCCACGGGCGCGCCGCTGACCTCGTTCAGCCGCCAGCGGCCGATGGGGTCATAGTTCTCCAGCGAGAGTCCCAGCGGGTCCATCATCCGGTGACAGCCCTGGCATTGGGGCAGGCTGCGGTGCAGTGCCATGCGCTCCTTCATCGTCATGTGAGGGTTCACCGGAGGAGGCAGGCCCTCCACGTTCGGCGGCGGCGGTGGCGGCGCGGAGCACAGCAGTTGCTCCAGCACCCAGACGCCGCGCTGCACGGGCGAGGTGCGGTCCGAATTGGAGGTGACGGTGAGCAGTGAGCCGTGGCCGAAGATGCCCTGGCGTTCCGGATGACCGGAGAGGTCCACGCGTCGCGGTGTGCCGCTGCCGGGTGGGGGCAGGCCGTAGTGGGTGGCGAGCGCGTCGTTCACGAAGGTGAAGGGCGCGTCGATGAGGTCCCTCAGCTTGTGGTCGCCGGTGATGAACTCCTGGAAGACCAGCTCGGTCTCCTGGCGCATGGCCTCGCGCAGCTTCTCGTTGAAGGCGCCGTAGAGCGCGGGGTCTGGCTCCGCCGAGTCGAGCGCGCGGGTGAACAGCCACTGTCCGGCGAAGTTGCTCACCAGGGCCTGGGCCTTCGGGTCCGCGAGCATGCGGTGCATCTGGGCTTCCAGCTCCGCGGGCGTGCGCAGCTTGCCTTGCTCGGCGGCCTGGAGGAGCGGCTCATCCGGCATGCTGCTCCAGAGGAAGTAGGAGAGGCGGCTGGCCAGCTCGAAGTCGTCGAGCCGGCGCGGCGTGGCGGAGGTCGGCTCCGGGTCCTTCTCCACGCGAAAGAGGAAGTGGGGCGACACGAGCACCGTGCGCAGGGCGAGCTTCACGCCTGCCTCGGGGGTGTCTCCCTGTTGCTTCGCGAGCGTGAGGGCGCGCAGCAGCCGGTCCACCTCCTCGGAGGTCACGGGGCGGCGCCAGGCGCGGCGAGCGAAGCGCGAGACGATGTCGCGGGCACAGGGCTCGGGATTGATGGCGTCCAGAGCGCAGGTGCGCAGCTGTCCCTGGGCCCAGGCGGTCTCCACGAGCTTCTCCGCCGCCGTGGCGTACTTCTCCAGGAGGAGGGGAGACAGGCTGAGGACATCCGCGTTGTTGTCGAAGCCGTAGCCGTGGTCGTCGGTCGGGAAGTCGCGGGCGGGGCGGGTGGTGTCGCCCAGCAGGTCGCGCACGGTGGCGTCGTACTCGGCGCGGTTGAGGCGGTGCAGGGTGACGCGGCCGGGGTCACCGGAGACGTTCTCGCACTCGTCATTCTGGGTGTGGGGATTGTCCTGGTCGGGGAGGACGCGAGCCTTGGGCAGTGAGTCGCCCTTGCAGCCGGCGAGCAGCAGCATGCAGCCCGCGCCCGCGAGCCAGTGCCCGAGCCTTCGTTCGTGAGGCCTGGAAGTCACGTCCTCAACCCCTTTCGCAGCGCCGCGCCTGGCGGAATCCGGTCGGGGCAAAGCAAGACGCTCACCAAGGCGTCGCGCTGGGCAG
>NZ_VIFM01000124.1 GCF_006636215.1 Myxococcus llanfairpwllgwyngyllgogerychwyrndrobwllllantysiliogogogochensis
CTCCCGCCCCCCTCCGCGTCGCCCTGTTGGGCTACGGCTTCGCGGGCAAGTCCTTCCACGCTCCGCTGCTGCGCACCGTGGAGGGCCTGTCATTGCGCACGGTGGCGTCCAGCCGGCCTGATGACGTCCATGCGGACCTGCCGGATGTGACAGTGATTCCGGCCGCGCGCGATGCGGCCACGCACCCGGACGTGGACCTGGTCGTGGTGGCGACGCCGAACGAGACCCATGTTCCGCTCACTGAAGCCGCGCTCCGTGCCGGCAAGCACGTCGTCGTCGACAAGCCCTTCACCATTACGTTGGCGGAAGCGCGCGCCCTCTCCGCGCTCGCCCATGAGCGGGGCAGGGTGCTCTCGGTGTTCCATAACCGCCGATGGGACAGTGACTTCCTCGCGCTGAAGGCCCTGCTCACGGATGGCACCCTGGGCCGTGTCACCCATGTCGAATCGCGGTTCGACCGGTTCCGTCCAGAGGTCCGCCAGCGTTGGCGTGAGCAGCCCGTCCCCGGGGCGGGCATCTGGTTCGACCTGGGGCCCCACCTCGTGGACCAGGTCCTTCAACTGTTCGGTCTGCCCGACACTGTGGTGGGGATGCTCGCGGCCCACCGGGACGGCGCGGCCGTGGATGACTGGTGTCAGGTGACCCTCGTGTATCCCCAGCGACACGTGGTCCTCCAGGCCTCGATGCTCATCGCCGGAGGGCTGCCGCGCTTCGCGGTGCATGGCACCCGGGGCTCCTGGCTGAAGTACGGGATGGACACGCAGGCGGACCGGCTCATCGCGGGAGAACTTCCGGGTGCGTCGGACTGGGGCGAGGACGCTACTCCTGGGCGCGTCATCGTCGGAGGCTCCAGCGAGGCCCGGACGACGTCGACGCCTCGTGGGGATTACCGCCACTTCTACGCGGGCATTCGCGACGCCGTGCGAGGCACCAGGCGCAACCCGGTGACACCCCTGGATGCGGTGGCCGTGGCCGCCGTGCTGGACGCGGCCGTCCTGTCGTCTCGGACCGGCCGCGCATGCACGCTCGACCTCACCTCGGAAGAGCGAGGCGCCTTCTCCGATGGTTGTGATTTGACGACCAGTTGATGGGGGGCCAACACGGACCTGTTAGGTGAGTTGCTCCTGCAATCCTGTGGGACATGCACCGAGGAGGTTCGTGGATGAGAAGCGCATTCGTGGTGGCTTCAGCCGTGGTGGTCTCGATGGTCGCGTGTGGTGGGGCACCCGGCGACGAGGCACGGGACGCCACCGTCCAGCCGGCTCCGGCAGAGGCTCAGTGGACGGAGGTGGAGCGAGGCGTCTGGGAGCGGCCGAGGGTCGGCGGCGGCCATGAGCGTGTCGGCTTTGGCGTCGAGGGCCTCGAGTACGTGCTGCGGAAGACTCGCGCCGAGCGGGAGTCCCTGCTCAAGCAGGCCCCGCGGTCCTCTGCGGCTCGGCTCGAAGCCAACGCGCGGAGCCTCCATGCCCTGGAGGCCCAGCTCCGCGAGGCCTCTGCTCCAGGGGGCTCGCTGCCTCCTCCCGTCGTGCCGCCCAAGGTCTCCAGCCCACCGGGGCGCGCCGCGAGCTTCGGGCTCGATTTCTGCGGGGGCGTCTTCGAGCCCGACGTCCTCTTCAACAACGCGCCTCACCTGTTGGTGGGTGAAGTCACCGCGAAGGGACGCTGGACGGAGCCGGCGCCTTACGCGACCAACATCAAGACGCTGTACACCTATGTCTACGCGGCGGCCTTGGACATGGGGCCGGGCTACTATGACGAGGACTACAGCATGGAAGGCCCGTTCTCCGGCTCGTGCTGTGCCTCTATCGAGACCTTCGGCGGCATCGCTCCGACCGGGATGGCGTACCTGCTGGGACGGGTCACCATCACCAGCACGCATGGTTGCTCGGACCAGCGGGTCTATGAGGCCACGAGTTACTGAGCGGACGCACCGGGCGCGCGAGCGTCCACTGGACGGGGAGGGGAGTTGCCTGTTCGCCCCGACCCGTCCACCTCCTGCTACGGTGCGCGGCGGATTCCACCGCTCGCCCCCGCGAGCCGAGAGGCACATTTCCTTGAGCACGAAGAAGCCCGGCCGCAATGACCCGTGTCCCTGTGGCAGTGGCAAGAAGTACAAGGCCTGCCACGCCGCCGAGGACCGCACGCGTGCCGCGCCTCCCGCCGATGTTTCCAGTCCGCTCGAAGAGGACTTCCGCGCCGCGATGGAGCTGCTCAAGAACCCGGACGTCGGCGACCTGTCCGCCGCGCTGGACCGAGTGGCCCGCCTGCTGGCCGAGTGGGGCCCCGTGCCCGGCCTGCGCTTCGACGCCGAGTCCTTCGACAAGCACGTGGGTGCGGCCCTCGCGCGCATCTCCGAGGACGAGGTCCTGGACGCGTCGAGCGCGCGTCGGGAGCTGTTGGTGAGCACGGTGAAGGCCCTCGCCACGAAGTCCTTCCTGGAGAAGCTGACGGCCACGCTGCACGGCCGCGCTGGAGAGCCGGGGCGTTCCTCGGAGGACCGGCGAGCCCTTCGCGCGGCCAGCCTGCTCGCCGCCGCGTCGAAGCGGGTGGGCAAGACGCGCATGGAGGACAACCCCGTCCTCGACCTCGTGTTCGACGTCCAGTTCCGCGAGTGGAGCACCCACCACAAGGAGTGGATGGCGAAGTACGAAGCGCTGGCGAGCGGGATGGATGAGGCCTCGCTGTCCGAAGAGGCTCGCAAGGCGCTCCAACAGGCCCGCGAGGGTGATGTGGATGCGCTGGTGGACTACGTGAAGGAAGACCCGGGCCTGGCCGAGCGCATCGTTCGCGAAGCCAAGGAGCGCGCCACCCGCGTCGAGATGAAGTTGCGCGAGCCGTCCACGCCGCCCGTGTTCGCGCCCGAGGAGGAGCTGTGGCTCACCTGTGTCCTCTGGGAGCCGATGCAGGCCCTCAAGGGACTGCCCCCGGACTCAGCGCCCCCGGTGCGTCGCGAGGCGGTGACGGCGCTCCTGCGGGGCGTGAAGGGCGCGCTCGACGAGGAGTTCCTCAAGGGAATGCTGGGGCGCATGCGCGAGAAGGCCCAGGATGCCTCGGTGGATGAGGCCCTGCGTGGCTGGTACGCGGATGCCGCCATCGCCTTCGAGGCCGAGCCCGCGCGCATGTCCCTTGCCGCGCTGCTCACCGCGAGGCAGGAAGCGGCGGGGCGCTCCGCCGAGGAGATGGTGGCGCTGGCGGACCTCAAGGCGCTCACCACCTGGACGCCGGAGAGCTTCGAGCCGTATCGGCAGCTCTTGCTTCAGATGGGGCTGTCCGCCTCCGCTGAGCGCATCGCCCGCTGCCAGGAATGGCTGCGGACCCATCCCGTGGAGCTGCGCGCCGCTCCTACGGAATGACGAGTGGCGCTCCGCGCCGGAAGGGACGGGCCTGGGGCCAGGGCCCGTCTGCGAACCTCATCACGTGGAGCCGACGAGTAGCTCCCCGCTGGGACTCACGCGCTTGCCCCAGGCTTCGTGACGTCGAGGCGGCGGCAACACCTGCAGGGGCCCGCCCACCCCAGGCGTCGCGACGTCGAGGCGGCGGTTGCCACTGCGGGGCCTCACCACCCACTCCAGGCTTTGTGATGACGTCGAGGCGGCGAGTGGCTCCCGGTGGAGCCTCGCCAGTCCTCCTCACGGCGTCGAGCCGCTGTCTCCCGGGCTCGACGAATCCGCGGCCAGCATGGCGACGCGCCGTGCGGCCTTGAGCAGCTCGTCGGAGACCGCCGTGCCCGCCGTGGCCTTCGCCAGCGTCAGCGTGCCCACGCACAGCGCATACGTCGCCAGCGCCCGCTCCCGTGCACTGGCGCGCTCATCCGAGGGCAGGTGTCTGGCGAACGTCTCCGCCGTCAGATTCAGCTCATGCGCCAGCGCTTCCTTCAAGTCAGCATCGCCGCGCACCACGTCGGACAGCACGGCGGGCAGGGCGCACACGGGGACCTCCGCGTCCCGGTGGGCCCGCGAGAGGTAGCGCCGCACCAGGTGGCTCAGCCACTCCGCGCCCTTCAGGTCCTCCAGCCCCTGCGGCCAGTCCACGCGCTGTCGGCTCATGATGCGCTGGAGTGATTCGATGAGCAGCGCCTGCTTCGAGCCGAAGTGCGCATAGAAGCCGCCCACCGTCAGGCCCGCCGCGCGCATCACCGTGTCCACGCTCGTCCCCAGGAAGCCCTTCTGGCGGAACAACCCTCCCGCCGCTTCCAGGATTCGCTCGTGCGTGGACTGCTTCTGCTCCGGGGGATGGGGCATCCGAATCTCACCTCGCTGTACACCATTATACACGTCATCGCGTCGCCCGCCGCCCTTTGACGGGGACCGCCCGCCTGCCCGCCGCCTTCACATTGCGACCATATTATGAGTATAATATGGTTGCTTCACACGGGCGGGCGTGGAGCCACCCCGCGAATGGAGGGCTCGTCGATGGATGCCTACATCTTGGATGCGGTCCGTACCCCTCGTGCCCGAGCCAAACCCGGCAAGGGCGCGCTCAGCGGACTGCACCCGCAGGAGTTGCTGGCGCAGACGTTGAAACAGCTTCCGCTGCGCACGGGCGTGGACGTCGCGGACGTGGATGACGTGGTGGTGGGCGTCGTGTCGCAAATCGAGGCGCAGGGCGCGAACATCGCGCGCAACGCGGTGCTCGCCGCGGGGTGGCCCATCAGCATCCCGGGCTTCAGCCTCAACCGCTTCTGCGGCTCGGGCCTCCAGGCCCTGTCACTGGCGGCCATGGGGGTGGCGTCCGGCGCCCAGCAACTGGTCGTCGCGGGTGGCGTCGAACAGATGAGTCGCTACGGTCTCAACGCGGATGGCGGCGGAACAGATGGCGGAAACGTCGACCTGCGCCGGCGTTTCTTCCAGGTCCCCCAGGGCATCTCCGCCGACCTCATCGCCACGCTGGAAGGCTTCACCCGGCAGGAGCTGGATGCCTTCGGCCTGCGCTCGCAACAGCTCGCCGTGCGAGCCCAGGCAGAGGGACGGTTCCAGCGCGGCCTGTTCCCCGTGAAGCATCCCCAGACGGGAGAGGTGTTGCTGGCGGTGGATGACCACCCACGCGCGGACACGACCGCCGAGAAGCTGGCCGCGCTCGCGCCCGCCTTCACCCAACTGGGGGCTCGGGCCGAGGGGCCCGACGGTGAGACGCTGGATGCGCTGGCGCTCCGGGCCTATCCCCGGGCAGGCGCGGTGCGCCACCTGCACACGGCGGGCACCGCGAGTGGTATCGCGGACGGCGCGGGCGCCATCCTCGTGGCGTCGAAGGACTACGTGCGCGCGCACGGCTTGAAGCCGAGGGCTCGCGTGCGGGCCGTCTCCGCCGTGGGCAGTGACCCCGTCCTCATGCTGACGGGGCCGGCGCTCGCGGCGCGCAAGGCACTGGACTCCGCGGGGCTCAAGGCGCGCGACATCGACCTCTGGGAAATCAACGAGGCGTTCGCGGCGGTGGTGCTACAGACGGCGCGGGCGCTGGAGATCGACCTGGACCAGGTCAACGTCAACGGAGGCGCCATCGCCCTGGGCCACCCGCTGGGCGCGACGGGGAGCATCCTGGTGGGGACCGCCCTGGATGAGCTCGAGCGACGGGGGCAGTCGCTTGCGCTGGTGACGTTGTGCACCAGCGGCGGGCAAGCGGTGGCGGCGATTCTCGAGCGCGGCTGAACCGAACTGGCCGAGCAACATCAACAGCATCATGGGTGTGCCTCCCCAGGGGGGGGACCTGGGGCTCCGGAAGGTGACGTCGAAGGAGTCCCAGTCCCTCAGTGGGCAAGTGACGGCGAGGCCGCGCTGGTCTCCATGAGCGCGGACTTCCGCGCGGGGGTCCGTGCGGCGGTCTCCAGGTCCACCAGGCCCTTCTCGAGCTGCTTGCCGATGAAGGACTCCATGAGTCCGAAGGCCATCATCGCCTTGCCCATGAAGGTGTTCGGACCGGACATGCTCCAGGTGACGCGCGTGCCCTTCTCGACGGCTTCGAGCACGAAGCTCGCCTGGTTGACGGCGGCGAAGGGCTCGATGAACTCCAGACGGATGTCGATGCGCTCGCCCGGCTTGCTCTCCAGGATTTCCATCCGGCCCACGCCGATGTTCCGGTTCCCCTTGTACAGGTAGCTGGCGCCGACTCCCTCCACGGGGCCTTCGTACGTGCGCTCCATGTTCGGGTCGACGTTCTCGTAGGGCGACCACTGGCGCCACAGGGAGAAGTTGTTGATGAGCGCGTAGACGGCGTCGGGTGACGCATCGAGTTGCCGCGTCCGGGAGATGTGGAAGCTGTCCGGGCGGGTGGCGATGAAGGCAAGCACGCCGACGATGAGCACAACGACAGCGATACCAATGAGCTTGGCCATGTGAACGACTCCTGATGGGGTGTTGGGAAAAGGGGAGGCTCCGGGGTCTCCGGTCAGCCGCCTCGGTGGGTATGAATCCCGGCTTCAATGCGACGACGAATGGGCTTCGAGGGGATCGACACGACCCCTGTTTTTCCCCATTGGAGACGCGCAACCGGCTGGAACCATTGGCGATTTCGCCGTCGGGAAAATGCCCGGATTAATCCAGGGCCGGCCGCGACATCGCGGTCGGACGGGGTCGCATACCCGGAGCGCGGGTGGGTCATGCCGCGGTGTCGATCCGCCGGTGTCTCGTTCGTCGCGAGGATGGAGCTTCGGCTCATGGCGGAGGGGCACGCCGTCGGATGCGTGCCTTTGGGACCGACGAGGAGATGCGACGATGAGATTCATGCTGCTGCTGAAGGCGAGCCAGGACACCGAGGCGGGAGCGCTCCAGGGCGAGGCACTTACCTCCGAGATGGAGCGCTACAATGAAGCGCTGGTGAGGGCGGGGGTCCTCCTGGATGCGGCGGGCCTTCATCCCAGTTCTCGCGGCGCGCGCATTGATTTCTCACAAGGCAAGCGGACGGTGACGAACGGGCCTTTCACCGAGACGAACGAGCTGATTGCTGGATTCTGGATGATTCAGGTGAAGTCGCGGGAGGAGGCCCTGGAGTGGGCGCGGAGATGTCCGCACCCGGAGGGGAGCGCGGATTCGCGAATCGAGCTGCGCCAGGTGTTCGAGCCGTCTGACTTCCCCACGGAGTCCCAGGAGCCGACGGAGCTGGAGTTGCGCGCGTCGCGCTCGCGGTCCTGAGTCGAAACGTGCTCCACTGAGGGGATTCGCGGGACCGAGGTGGGCACATGAAGGTGGTCGCACTCGTGGAGGTCCCGCCGGACATGCAGGCGGCGGCGATGGCCCTGGCATCCGCGACGGGCATGGCGCCGGCGGAGGCTCGGATGCGTCTGGCGCCGGAACCGCCCGCGTTGCTCGCGCGGTTGGCGCCGGAGGCGGCGGAGGCGCTGGTGGCGTCGCTCAAGCGCCTGGGGCTGGCGGTGCTCGCGGTGGACGAGCAGGGGCTTGGTCAGGGGCGGGTGGTGGCGCGCCGCGTGACGTTCAACGCGGACACCGTGACGTTCACGTCGCGCGCGGGTGAGTCACTCGACGTGGCGTGGGGCGAGGTGGTCGCGGTCATCCGAGGGGCGAGCTCGGTGCGGACGCAGAGCGAGCACAAGGAGCAGCCGAGCAAGTTGGATGTCGCCAAGGCGTACGGCCTGGCGATTGCCACGCACGGGCTGATGCTGCCTCGGACGGGGGCGAAGACGGTGCGCCAGGAGTCCGAGGAGACGTCGCAGCTCATCTATGTCTTCGCGCGAGAGGGTGGGAGCGCGGTGCTGAGCGAGCACGGGATGGACTACTCCTGCCTGGGGCCCGCGATGCAGCCCTCGCGCATCGCGAACATGACGATGCTCATGCGGATGCTGTGTGAGCGCGCGCCGGACGCCTTTCACGATGAGCGCCTGTTGCGCCTGGGCCGGCGTCCGTTGCCCTTCGTCGTGGCGGATTCGACGCAGATGGCGACAGGCGACGTGTCGGTGCGGCGGGTGAACACGCTGCAGGGCATGGACGTGCTCGCCGAGGTGATGCGTCAGGCCGTCGTCCAGGGGCTGCTGGGCTGACGGCCCCGCCAGGAGGACTCGCCGTGGCGAGACGCCTTCGCCGCCGTCGGGTGCGGCGCGCGAGTCCTATTCGTGCGCGGTCGCCTTCGCGGGGCCTTCGCCGAGCAGCAGTCGCCGGACGATGGGCACGGGCGGGTAGCCGTACGACACCACCGCGTCGTGGAAGCGCTGGAGGGAGAAGTCCTGGCCCCACTGCGCCTTCGCGTCCTCGCGCAGCTCCATGAGCAGCTTCTTGCCCAGTGCGTAGACCAGGTAGGTGGGGTCCGACGTTCCCCGGCGGGCCTCGCGCTCCGCGTTTGTCTTCGTCATGAACGCCTCTTCCTCGAACAGCCGCACCGCCTGCTCGTACGTCATGCCGCGCGTGTGCAGGGACAGGCCCGCGACGTAGCGCGCCAGCCGCTGGAGGTAGAGCGCGAGCTGGTTCAGTCGCAGCTTGTCGGCCGCGGGCCCCGATCGCCCACCGTAGCCCTCGTCGAGCATCATCTGCTCCGTGTAGAGGCCCCAGCCCTCGGAGAACGAGCCCGAGCCCAGCAGGCGCCGCACCTTGGACTCCACCCGGTTCGTCCAGAGGAACTGCACGTAGTGGCCGGGGTATGCCTCATGGATGGAGACGAGCGGCAGCGCATGATGATTGTAGAAGCTCATGTGCTGCTCGGTCTGCTCCGCGTTCCACATCGGGTCTGGCGGCGTCACGTAGTAGTAGGCCTCCGTGGCCTGCTTCTCGAACGGACCGGGCGTGCTCATGCTCGCGAAGGACAGTGAGCGATTGAACGACGGCGTCTCCGCCACCTGCGCGCGGACCTCGCTGGGCACGGTGATGATGCGCTCGCGGATGAGGAACGCTCGAATCTCCTCCAGTGTCGCGGTGGTGCTGGACACCAGCTCCGCGGGCGTCGGGTGCTCCTTGCTCAGCTCCCGGTACACGTCCATGGGCGCCTTGCCAGGCCCCAGTCGTCCGGCCACCTCCCGGAACTGGGTCTGGGTGCGCTTCATCTCCGCCTGCCCCCATGCGAGCAGCGAGTCGATGCTCTCCGTCACGCCCTCCTCGTAGAGCAGCTTCTTGCGATAGGTCTCCTCGCCAATCGCGAAGTTCCCCTGGGAGCGGGGCAGCACGTCCTCACGCAGGAACTGGATGTACGCGTCGATGGCCGCGAGGCAGCGCGCCTGTTCCTTCTGGAACGCCTCGTTCAGCGCGGCGTCCTTCACTGGCGCGAAGGCCTGGGGCAGCGTCTGAGCGTAGAGCGACCGGGTGCCCTGGGCCTGCTGGAGGGCAATCTCCGTCCACATTCTCGGCGGGTTCTTCAGCGTCGTCCGCGCCGCCGCGAACAGGTCCGGCACCTTCGCCATCCGGCTCACCGCCGAGTGCATCCGCTGTTCCAGTGGCGCGAAGTCCCGGTTGATGAGCTGGAAGACCGAGACGGAGGCCTGGCTCAGGTACGTGTTGGGGTTGCGCTCCCAGGAGCGCACCTCTTCGGAGTCCAGGATGCGCGCGCGGAAGTGGTTCTCCAGGATGTCGTAGTCGGCCCGGTCCAGGGGCGGCAGCGCGTCGCGGTCCACCGCCGTCGGCAGCGCGGCGAGTCGGCCCTTGAGATACGCGAGGTGGGATGCGCGCTCCTCGGCGGTGAAGCCGCGCAGCTCACCGTCGTAGGTGTGGACGCCCGCGGAGGTGGCTGACAGCGGGAAGCGACGGAACTGCTCGTCGAAGTGCGCGTCCACGAAGGCGCGGAGCGCCACCTGCGCGGGCGTGAGCGCGGCAGCGGCCTGGGAGACCGCCGCGGACGGAGACTCGCTCTGTGTCGGAGGGCGCGAGGTGGTGCAGCTCGCGGACAGCAGCAGCAACGCGGCGAGAGTGCTCGAAGTGCGCGGCGCGGTCATCGTTCCTCGGCGGGCGAAAGAGAAGGTGCCGGGAGCCTCGCCGATGCCACCGCGTGCGACAAGCGCACCCCGACGCATCGCGTGGGGACCGCCGACGCTCAGTGACAGCGCGGTGATGTGTCGACCGCGCGGAAGACGAGCACCGCCGCCGCCATAAGTGGCATGGCCCGACGAAGCAGGAACTCCGAGAGCCGGGGCCGCTTGCTCCACAGCCCTGCTTGAAGCTGTGCGCCGAGCAGCGCCGGAGCTCCGCCCAGCGCGAAGGCTCCCATCACCAGCGCGCCACCACCGAACGAGCCGCTCGCGAGCGCCACGGTGAGCACGCCGTAGAGCAGGCCACAGGGAAGCAGCGGCGTCACCGCACCCATTGCGCCCGCGCGACCCACCCACGAAAACTTTGCGCTCCAGCGCGAGAGGGCGCCCGCCAGCCGCGAGAGCCCAGGCAGAGGGGGCAGGCGTTTCCCAAGCTCCAGGGCGGAGGCCACGAGCGCCGCCGCCATCAGCCACGGAAGGTACGGACGCGTGGATACCGCGAGCGCGCGTGTGACGCCGCCGCCCAGTGCGCCCAGCGCGCCTCCCACCAGCGCGTACGCCCCCAGGCGAGCACCTTGATAAGCGAGCAGCGCCCGGTGTCGCTCGGGCCCGCGCATCGCCGGGAGCCCCGCGCAGGCGAGCGGCCCACACATGATGAAGCAGTGAACGCTGCTGGTGAGTCCCACGGTGAGTGCGCCGAGCGCGCCCGCCACCAGCGTCGGCGTCGGAGTCAGCGAGGTCAGCAGCAGCGGAACGTCGATGGGCATGAGCGGGTCCTTCGCAACAGGCATGCCGTTCGCAAGGTGACAGCTCGCATGCCCGACTCCGCGCAAACCCGGCCCCATGTGGCCGTCTGCCTCCACTGTGGCAGCCGCGTGCCGGAGGGCACGGCCTCGCGCGAGTTCTGCTGCGCGGGGTGCGAGGTGGTGCATGGCCTGCTGGTGACGCAGGGGCTGACTCGCTACTACCAGCTCACGGGTGGGAAGACGGCGCCCGCGGCGGAGCCTGCTCGAGGTCGAGGACTCGCGTGGCTCGAGCCCCTGGTGGCCCGCGCGGAGGCCACGCCGGGCGCGCTGTGTTCGCTGGAGCTGGACGTCCAGGGCATTCACTGCGCCGCGTGTGTCTGGCTGATGAACGAGTTGTTCCGCCGTCAGCCCGGTGGCGCGGGGCTCACCGTGGACCCCGCGCTGGGCAAGGCGCGCATGCAGTGGAAGCGCGGGGCCTTCGACGTGGGCGGCTTCCTGCGAATGGTGGAGGGCTTCGGATACCTCTTTGGTCCCAGTCGCAAGCGGCCCGCGCCCGCGAGCCTGGACCTGCCCATCCGCCTGGGCATCTGCGTGGCGCTCTCGATGAACGTGATGTTGTTCTCGGTGAGCTTCTACGTGGGGCTCGCGCCGGAGGATGGAGACGTCTTCCAGCTCTTCACGCGGCTGAGCCTGGGGTTGTCCACGCTCGTCGTCGCCGTCGGAGGATGGCCGTTCTTCCGCTCGGCGTGGCAGGGGCTTTGTCGAGGCGTGCCGCACCTGGACCTGCCCATCGCGTTGGGCATCCTGCTGGTGTTCGGCACCTCGCTGGTGCAGGCCCGGGGAGGACGCGGCGACCTCGCCTACTTCGACACCCTCAACACCTTCGTCACGCTGATGCTGGTGGGACGCTGGCTCCAGCAGCGTGTCCTGGAGCGCAACCGGCGCTTCCTGCTGGAGGACGATGGCGCCGACGGGCTCTTCGTTCGTAGACAAGAGGGAGAGCGGCTCGCCACCGTGCGAGTGTCCCAGGTCGCCGAGGGTGACCTGCTCGTCATCGCGCCTGGGGACCTGGTGCCGGTGGAGGCGGAGTTGCTCGATGCGAGCGCGCGCGTCTCCACGGACTGGATGACGGGAGAGCCGGATGAGCGCGAGGTGGCCGTGGGGGAAGCGCTGCCCGCGGGCGCCTTCAATGCGGGGCGCGAGGCGGTGCGCGCGAAGGCGCGACAGTCGTTCCAGGACTCGCCGCTGGTGGCGCTGCTGCGCCGCGCGCCGGAGGGCACGAGCCGAGGCGCGGGCCACACGCGCTTCTGGGAGGCGGTGTCGCGGCGGTGGGTGGTGACCGTGCTGGCGGTCTCGGCATTGGGGCTCGTGTTGTGGTGGCCGTCGGGGCCCGACAAGGCGCTGGAGGTGGCGGTGGCCCTGCTGGTGGTGACGTGTCCCTGCGCCATCGGCATCGCCACGCCGCTGGCCTATGAGTGGGTGCAGGCGCGCTTGCGCCGTGAGGGCTTCTTCATTCGCTCCACGGACCTGCTGGACCGCCTGCCGCGTGTACGTCAGGTGCTGTTCGACAAGACGGGGACGCTGACGCTCGGGCGGATGGAGCTGGCGGACCGGGCCTCGCTCGACACGCTCACGGAGGAGGCGCGCGACGTGGCCTTCAATCTGGCCTCGCGCAGCAACCATCCGGTGAGTCGGTGTCTCTCGGACTCGCTCTCGCGGATGGGCGCCCGCTTCGTTTCGGAGGCGCGGGTGACGGAGCATCCCGGACAGGGCCTGGAGTGGGTGCGAGATGGCGTGTCGTGGCGCCTGGGACGCGCGGACTGGCACCTCGTGCGAGACAGTATCGCGCCAGGTTCCGCGGGGCATGGCCACGGCGCTGAGTTGTTCGAGGAGGGACTCGGAGAAACTGGCTTCACGTCTCGGCTCGATGCGGGAGGCGAGGCAGCCTTATCGCAAGCAGGCGTTGCGTCGCATGGCTCGGAGAGCGGAGCTCCGGTCCTTCCCCGTGCCCTGCTGCGCGCCGACGGCACCGACGGGCCTCGTGGCACCGTGCTCTTTCGCGACGGCTCCCCCCTGGCCTCATTCCCGGTGCGTGAGGCCCTGCGACCGGACGCACGCCGCGAGGTCCTCGCGCTCCAGGCCGAGGGCCATGCTGTCTGGCTCATCTCGGGCGACGCACCCGCGAGGGTGCGCGAGCTGGCGGTCTCCCTCGGCGTGCCCCTGGAGCGTGCCCTGGGTGGCCTTCGTCCCGAGGACAAGGCGTGGGCCGTCTCGCGCCTTGGCGCGACGGACTCGCTGTACCTGGGCGATGGCGTCAACGACAGCCTCGCTTTCGAGCGGGCGCTGTGCGCGGGAACCCCCGCGATTGATCGCCCGGTGATGCCGGGCAAGAGCGACTTCTTCCTGGTGGGCGAGGGGCTCTCCTCCCTGCGCGAAGCCCTGCGAGTGTCGCGTCACCTGCGGCACGTGGTGCGAAGGTTGTTGGTGCTGGCCATTGGCTACAACGCAGTGGCCGTCGCCGTGTGCCTCGCGGGCTGGATGACGCCGCTGCGTGCCGCCGTGGCGATGCCGGCCACCAGCCTCGCCACCGTCCTGTTCACCTTGTGGCGCCTGTCCGCGCCCCGGGCTCCACGCGGTGCTTCGGTGCCCCTGGCTCGTCCCACGGAGGTGCCCGCATGAACGTGCTCGTGCTCCAGGTCTTCGTGAGCCTGATGCTCGTGGCCAGCTCGGTGCTGCTGTTCATCTACAGCATGCGTCACCGGGACCACGAGCAGGCGGACCGGCTCGCGCTCTTTCCGCTCGAGGAGGACAGCGCGGCTCGCCCCGCCGCGTCTTCCGACGGGCCGTCGTCGCCTTCGGCTTCCCAGGAGTGACTCCGTGCAACAACAGCGAATCGTCTACGACGACACCACGGTCCGCCGCTTCATCTTCGCGGCGGTGGTCTTCGGCATCGTGGGCATGGCGGTGGGTGCGCTGGTGGCCAGCCAGCTCGCGTGGTGGCAGGCCAATCTGGGCATCCCCTATCTGACGTACTCCCGACTGCGGCCCCTGCACACCAACGCGGTCATCTTCGCGTTCGTGGGCAACATGATGTTCGCCGGCGTCTACTACTCCACGCAGCGCCTCTTGAAGGCGCGCATGGCGTCCGACGTGCTCTCGAACATCCACTTCTGGGGCTGGCAGCTCATCATCGTCGCCGCGGCCATCAGCCTGCCCCTGGGCATCACCACCTCCAAGGAGTACGCGGAGCTGGAGTGGCCCATCGACCTGGCCATCACCGTCATCTGGGTCGTCTTCGCCATCAACTTCTTCTGGACCCTGGCGAAGCGCAACGAGAAGAACCTGTACGTCGCCATCTGGTTCTACATCGCGACCATCATCACCGTGGCGGTGCTGCACATCGTCAACAGCCTGGCGCTGCCGCTGGACGGGCTCAAGAGCTACTCCGTCTTCTCCGGTGTGCAGGATGCGCTGGTGCAGTGGTGGTACGGCCACAACGCCGTCGCCTTCTTCCTGACCACGCCGATTCTGGGCATCATGTATTACTTCCTGCCCAAGGCGGCGGAGCGGCCGGTGTACTCGTACCGGCTCTCCATCATCCACTTCTGGGCCCTGGTCTTCATCTACATCTGGGCCGGTCCCCACCACCTGCTCTACACGGCGCTGCCCGACTGGGCGCAGTCCCTGGGCATGGTGTTCAGCGTCATGCTGTGGGCGCCGTCGTGGGGTGGCATGCTCAACGGCCTGCTCACGCTGAAGGGCGCGTGGCACAAGCTGCGCGATGACCCGGTCCTCAAGTTCTTCATCGCCGGCGTGACGTTCTACGGCATGGCGACGTTCGAGGGGCCGCTCTTGTCCATCAAGACGGTGAGCGGGCTGGCGCACTACACGGACTGGATTGTCGGCCACGTGCACGGCGGCGCACTGGGCTGGAACGGCTTCATGGCGGCCGGCATGTTCTACTGGCTGGTGCCCAGGCTGTACGGCACGAAGCTGTACTCCCCCCGTTCGGCGGACGCGCACTTCTGGCTGGGGACGGTGGGCATCCTCCTCTACATCGTGTCGATGTGGATCAGCGGCATCAACCAGGGGTTGATGTGGCGGGCCACGCACGCGGACGGGACGCTGCTGTACCCGAACTTCGTGGAGACGCTGCTCGCCATCCGGCCCATGTACATCGTCCGCTTCGTCGGCGGCTCCATGTACCTGGTGGGCTTCTGCATGATGGCGTGGAACCTCTGGAAGACGGCGCGCGCGGGCAAGGCCGTGGACGGAGAGACCACCGTGGTGGTGGAAGACACGCCGGCTCCCGTGCCCACCGCGACGACGACGCCCGCGCCGGGCTGGGTGCAGGTCGTCACCGGTCGTCCGCTGGTGTTCGCCATCGCCATCCTCACGGTGACGATGTTCCTGGGCTGGGCGAAGCCGGTGCGCGCGCTGGTGCTGATGGGCGCCATCGTCGCGCTGGGCGAGCTGGCCTGGATTGTCACTCGCAAGGACCGCGAGGCGGGACGGCCGTCATGGTTCGCGCTCATCGAGGGCCGCCCATTGGCCTTCACGGTGCTGACGCTGGTGGCCATCCTGATTGGCGGCGTGGCGGAGCTGCTGCCCACCATCCTCATCCAGCAGGCCGTGCCCGCGCATGGCGAGGCACAGAAGCCGTACTCGCCGCTGGAACTCCAGGGCCGAGACCTCTATGTGCGCGAGGGTTGCTACACGTGCCACTCGCAGATGATTCGCCCCTTCGTGGCGGAGACGCAGCGCTACGGCGACGTGTCCCGCGCGGAGGAGTTCATCTACGACCACCCGTTCCAGTGGGGAAGCAAGCGCACGGGGCCGGACCTGCACCGCGTGGGTGGCCGGTATCCGAACCTCTGGCACTACACGCACATGATGGACCCGCGAGCCACGAGTCCCGGCTCGAACATGCCGCCCTATCCGTGGCTGGCGGAGAACCGCATCCGCGTGAAGGACGCGCCGAAGAAGCTGTCGCTGATGCGGAAGCTGGGCGTGCCGTACACCAACACGGACGTGGACTCGGCCGAGGCACGGCAGAAGTCCCAGGGTGAGGCCATCGCCGCGGACCTGGCGACTCAGGGGGTCCAGGTGGCGTGGGACTCGGAGATGGTGGCCCTGGTCGCCTACCTCCAGCGCCTGGGTCGAGGCCCGCAGGAGGTGCCGCCGCCAGAGGTCGCGCCCACCGCTTCGGCGGCGGGAGTCCAGGGAGGAGGCCGCTGATGTACAAGCAATTCTACCAGGGCATGACGTTGGAAGAGCTTCCCCTCTTCGCGCTCGTCCTGTTCATCGCCATCTTCCTGGGCGTCTGCGCCTGGGTGTTCGGAGCTCGCAGGAGCCAGGACTTCGACGCGCTCTCACGGCTGCCGTTGTCGGAGCGCGGGGAGGGCGGTCATGAGTGAGAAGTCGCTGGTCAAACACATCTATGACGGCATCGAGGAGCACGACAACAACCTGCCGAACTGGTGGCTGTTCATCCTCTGGACGACGCTCGTCTTCGGCGCGGGCTACTGGTTCTGGTACCACATCGCGGAGGCAGGGCCGGGACAGCTGGGCGAGTACGCCGCGGAGTCCGCTGAACACGCCCAGCGCATGGCCAGCAACACGCCCGCATCGGACGACCTGCTGCTGAAGCTGGTGAAGGACCCGACGTCGCTGGAGGGTGGCAAGGCCGTGTTCCAGGCCAACTGCGCGGCCTGTCATGGCGCGCAGGGACAGGGCCTCATCGGCCCCAACCTCACGGACGGCTTCTGGCTGCACGGCGGCGCACCCATGGCCATCCACAAGGTCGTGGCCGACGGCGCCGTGGCCAAGGGCATGCCCGCCTGGGAGCGGACGCTGGGGGCCGAGCGCGTCAAGGCCGTCACCGCT
The DNA here is from genome assembly GCF_006636215.1 of Myxococcus llanfairpwllgwyngyllgogerychwyrndrobwllllantysiliogogogochensis. GTDB lineage: Bacteria > Myxococcota > Myxococcia > Myxococcales > Myxococcaceae > Myxococcus > Myxococcus llanfairpwllgwyngyllgogerychwyrndrobwllllantysiliogogogochensis. Next base: position 16,528 of record NZ_VIFM01000124.1, read on the forward strand.
TACGTGTTGACGCTCAAGGGGACGAACGCCGCTGGCGGAAAGGCGCCTCAGGGCGAGCCCGAGCAGCCGTAGCGCTCGCGCCGCGAGGACTCCGACATGGCGACAGCCCCCCAGCAGGAAGGCCCCCGCATCGACCAGCTCTCGTCCATCCACGCGGATGGCTCGCGGCGGGCGCTGCATCCGTCGGATGTGCGGGGCCGCTTCATCACCTGGCGCCGCGTGGCGTTCGCGGTGCTCATCGCCATCTATGTGGCCCTGCCGTTGATAGACGTGGGCGGACATCCCGCCGTGCACCTGGACGTGGCGGCGCGACGCTTCTTCCTCTTCGGCGCCACATACAACGCGCAGGATTTCTGGCGGGTCCTCTTCCTGTGCACGGCGCTGGGGTTCGGCCTGCTGTTCGTCACGGCGTGGCTGGGCCGGGTGTGGTGCGGTTGGGCCTGTCCGCAGACGGTGTTCCTGGAGGGGCTCTATCGACCGCTGGAGCGGCTCATCGACGGGCCTCGCGAGCGGCGGCTGCGCCAGGAAGGGACGTCGTGGACGGTGGGCCGCGTGGCGCGCGCGGTGGTGAAGCATGGCGCCTGGCTGGGCGTGTCGTTGCTCATCGCCCACGCCGCGCTCAGCCTCTTCGTGTCCGCCGGAGGGCTGGTGTCCATGGTGGCCGGAGGGCCGAGCGCGGCTCCGGTGGCGTTCACCTGGGCCATGGCCGTCACGGGCGCGCTGTACTTCAACTTCGCGTGGTTCCGGGAGCAGCTCTGCGTGGTGGTGTGCCCCTATGGGCGGCTCCAGTCGGCGATGCAGGACGGGGACTCGCTCATCGTCGGGTACGACGCGCGACGGGGCGAGCCTCGGGGGCGGTTGTTGAAGGCCCTCCCCACACGGCCCGCGCCGCTGAAGGGCGACTGCGTGGACTGCCGCAAGTGTGTCACCGCGTGCCCCACGGGCATCGACATCCGCAACGGCCTGCAGATGGAGTGTCTGGCCTGTGCGCAGTGCATCGACGCGTGCGACGAGGTGATGGACCGGGTGGGGCGCCCGCGCGGGCTCATCCGCTACGACTCACTCAACGGGCTCGCGGGCCAGCCCCGGCGCACTTGGCGGCCCCGGCTGGTGCTGTATGCGGTACTGCTGCTCGCCTCCGTGGGTGGGTTCGTGTGGAGCGTGGCGAGGCGCATCCCGTTCGAGGCGAACCTGCTGCGCTTCCAGGGAACGCCCTACCTCGTGGAGGCGGGCTCGGTGCGCAACCAGTTCGAGGTGCACCTGGTGAACAAGAACCCGGAGGAGTCCACCTTCTCCATCACCGTGCGGGGCCCGCCCTCCGCGCAGGTGGTGATACCGCAGGCCCAGGTGCGGCTCGCCTCGCTGGAGAGCTTCCGGGTGCCGCTGTTCGTCCTCGTCCCACAGGGGAGTGTCGAGGTTCCCTTCACCTTCCTCGTCGAGGTGGCGGACTCCGCTTCCGGCGAGTTGAAGCGGATGGAGGCGCGCTTCCTCGGCCCGCCGTCCCCGCGTCGCTGAGGGAGCAGGGCGGCAGGCTCACGGACACTCCATTCGACGAAAGCCGTGCGTGTCCCCTGGGGCACTCCGCAGATTCTGCGGGCGCTTCCGGGGACCTCGGGCGACAGGCGTGGCACGCGCCTTGGAATGGGGTGGAGGGACATGGAACCGCTGCCAGGTGTCCCCCGGCCCACGCCGGAGCTGCTGAGTCGGTACGACGTCTCCGGGCCTCGCTACACGAGTTATCCCACCGCGCCGGAGTGGCGTCAGGACTTCGGACCGGAGGCGCTGGAGGCCCGGCTGCTGAGCGCGGGGACGCGGGACTCCGCCGAGCCGCTGTCGCTCTACATCCACCTTCCGTTCTGTCACAGCCTCTGCTGGTACTGCGGCTGCAACGTGGTCATCAGCAAGGACACGAGCGCGGCGGATCGGTACCTCGACCACCTGGTCATGGAGCTGGACCTGGTGACAGCGCGCCTGGGCGCGCGTCGCTCGCTCTCGCAAATCCATTGGGGAGGAGGCACGCCCACGTTCCTCACGGAGCCGCAGCTCGAGCGACTGTGGACCGAGCTCACGCGGCGCTTCGTGCCACTGACTGACGCCGAGGTCGCCATCGAGGTCCATCCTTCCGTGACGACGGCGGGGCAGCTCACGTTGCTGCGGAGCCTGGGCTTCAACCGCCTGTCCATGGGGTTGCAGGACTTCGACCCGCGCGTGCAGGAGGCGACGAACCGCCGTCAGACGCCCGAGCGGACACGCGCGTTGCTGGAGCACGCGCGCGCGCTCGGCTTCACCGGCGTGAACTTCGACCTTATCTACGGGCTGCCCTACCAGGAGCCGGAGGGCTGGGCGCGGACGTTGGAGACGGTGCTGGAGATGCGGCCGGACCGGCTGGCCGTCTATTCGTTCGCCTTCATGCCGGACGTGCTCAAGCACCAGAAGCGGATGCCGGCCGAGGCGCTCCCCACCGCGCCAGTGAAGCTGGAGTTGTTCCGCTCGGCCTATGCCGCGTTCGTGGGGGTGGGGTACCAGGCCATCGGCATGGACCACTTCGCGGTGCCGGAGGACGAGCTGGCGCGCGCGCTGTCCGAGCGCCGACTGGGCCGCAACTTCCAGGGCTACACCGTGAAGGCGGCCTCGGACGTGGTGGCGCTGGGCAGCACGGGCATCAGCGACGTGGGCGGCGCGTATGCGCAGAACGTCCGTCCGCTGCCCGCCTACTACGAGCGCGTCTCGCGGGGGCGACTGGCCACCGAGCGCGGCCTGCTGCTCACCGAGGACGACCGGAAGCGCCGCGCGGTCATCACCCAGCTCATGTGCAACGCCTGGGTGGACCTGGGCGAGGATGGAGTCCGCGACTTCGCGCCCGAGCTGGAGCGACTGCGGCGCTTCGAGGTGGACGGCCTCGTGGTCCGCTCGGGCACGCAGTTGGAGCTGACGGCCCTGGGCCGACTGTTCGTGCGCAACGTGGCCATGGTGTTCGACGCGCGCCTGGCGCGGGCCGAGCGGCCTCGCTTCTCCCGAACGGTGTAGCCACCCGGACCACCGAGCAGGCAGGCCCCTCACGGGGCCGCTCCCCTGGCTTCCTCCCGAGGCAATGGCCACTTCACCTGCGCGCCCTCGGGCGACGGAGGTGGTGATGGAGCCGCGACAGTCGCGTGGGTCTGTTCGACGAGGGCTGAGGGCCTCCTGCCTGCTCGCCTCGCTCCTGGTGGCCTCACTGGCGGGCGCGGCGCCCAAGCCAGGGGAGGCCCTGCCGGAGCTGTCCTCGCAGGACCTGGAGGGGAAGACGCACCGCAGTCAGGAGTGGAGGGGACGGCGCACGTTGCTGGTGGTGCTCACCGACAAGGACGGCGGCGAGGAGATGCGCCGTTGGTTCGACACGGCCGCCACCCAGGTTCCGGACTCCGTGCACCGGGCCTCCGTGCTCACCTTCAAGGTGCCCTTCTTCGTCAGCGCGGACTCCGCGAGGGAGCGGGCGAAGAAGAAGGTGCCCGAGGCGTTCTGGACGGACACCTGGCTCGACAAGAGCGGCGATGTGGGCAAGTCGCTGGGGCTGGCCTCCAGTCGCGAGCCCTATGCCATCGCGCTCGATGAACGGGGACAGGTGCTGGCCGTCGTGCACGGCAACGCGGACTCGCCGGAGGCCAGGGCCCTGCTGGAGAAGCTGTCCGGCCCGTGAGGCTTCCGGCGGTGGAAACACGAAGGGCGCCGCGGGTGGGTTCCCGCGACGCCCCGATTCAGCGTGTCTGCTCGTTGGCGCTCAGCGCTGCGACAAGATTTCCTGGGCGCGCTTCTTGTCGGAGGAGAACGTGAAGGCGTTGTAGAGCTGGTAGTTGTTCTCCGTGTCGAGGATTCGCGACCTCACGGCGCGCAGCACGTTGATCTTGTCGTCGTTGAAGGAGAAGCGGTCCATCAACCGCATCACCTGGGAGACGAGGAGGTAGTTGTTCTGAAGGCCCGTGTTGAGGACGCGGAGCTTGTCGTCGGTGAAGTTCTCCCGGGCGATGGCGTCGTACCAGCGCTGGAAGGCGCCGTCCCCCATCGGGCGAACCATCGGCTCCGGCGGCGGGGGCGGCGGGCGCGGCATCACCGTGGCGAGCAGCGGGGCATCGGCGACCTGGCGCCTCACGTTCTCCAGCGTCTCCTGGGCCTTGCGCACCTTGTTGCGCGAGTCCCGGTCCGCCCGGTCCTCGATGTCCTCCAGCAGGCGCTCCAGGCGCTCCAGGCGCTGCGCCAGGTCCTCGCGGCTGACCACCACCAGGGTGCCGGTGCTGTTCGGCGGGACGAAGGGGCCCGAGTTGTTGTGCGGCGGGTACTGCGGCTGGGAGGGCTGCGACGGCTGCGGACGGCCCGGCGGGGGAGGACGGAACTTCTCCATCGTGGCGTCGGGCGCCTGCTGCTTCTCGACCTGCGGGGAGGTCTGCGCGAAGGAAGTGGCGGCGGTCAGCAGGGCGACGGCGATTGCGAGGGACTTCATCGGGAGCGTCCTTGTTTGTGTACTCGACAGTTCTGACGGGCCGAGTCTCATGGCATTCAAAGCCCCCAGACGACAAGGGGCCCCCTGTCTCATGTCTCAGGGAGAGGGGGTTCGTTTGGACAGCACGGACCCCTCGGCCGACAGCTCGTAGACGAGCGGAATGCCGGTCGCCAGCTCCAGCCCCACCACCTGCTCGCCGGTGAGCTGGTCCAGCTTCATGACGAGAGCGCGGTTCGAGTTGCCGTGGGCGACGACGAGGACGTTCTTGCCCAGGCGGACGTCGCCGGAGATGGCGCGCTCGTAGAAGGGGAGCACGCGCCGGGCGGTCATCTCCAGCGACTCGCCATTCGGCGGCGGCACGTCGTATGAGCGGCGCCACAGCTTCACCTGGGCCTCGCCGAAGCGCTGGGCGGCGTCCGCCTTGTTGAGGCCCTGGAGGTCGCCGTAGTGGCGCTCGTTGAGGGCGGCGTCGCGGATGATGGGCGGGCGCTGGCCGAGGGCCTCCAGGATGATGGTGAGCGTCTCCTGCGCGCGGGTGAGCGCGGAGGTGTAGGCGACGTCGAAGCTGATGCCCTGGAGTGCGCGCGCGGCGAGGCGGGCCTCATCGCGGCCCTTCTCGGTGAGGGGCACGTCCACGAGGCCGGTGAAGCGGTTCTCGTGGTTCCAGAGGGACTGACCGTGGCGGACGAGTGCGAGAAGGGGCATGGCTCTCCCTGCTAGCGCAAGCCGGGCATCACGGCCAAGGGGCCCGCGCGCAGGAGCGCGACGGGGGTGACACCCGTCAGGCTCCGGAAGTCGGAGATGAGGTGGGCCTGGTCGTAGTAGCCGGTGGCCGCGGCGATGGCGCCCCAGTCTGGCGTGGCGGCGCGCGTGGAGGCCCGCATGGCGCGCTGGAAGCGGACGATGCGCGCATAGACCTTGGGGCTCATGCCCACCACGTCGTCGAAGGCGCGCCGGAGTTGTCGCTCGCTGACGCCCAGTCCTCGCGCCAGTGCTTCAATCCGGGGCAGCTCCTGTGACTGGGAGATGGCGCGGACCGCGCGGCGGACGACGTGCGCGGAGGCGGGCTCGAACACGTCACCGCGACGCAGGCGCTCGGTGAGCGCGGTCTCCAGCACCTGGACCTTCGCGACCAGGGTGGTGCTCTCGTGCATCCGCTCACGGAGGTGGGCTCCGTCCTCGCCCCACAGGGTGTCGAGGTTGACGACGCGGTCGGTGAGGTGGGCCATGGGCACACCGAAGAAGGGGTAGGCGCCTCCGGCCTTGAAGCGCACGGCGACGGCCAGGGGCGGCACCTCCGTCCCGCCCTTCTGGAGCACATGCAGGCGCGTGCCGATGACATAGGCGTCGCCCCGGGTGTCCGAGAGGCGGACGATGAGCTCGGCCTCTCCATCGGGAAGGCGGACGTACGCGGGGCCGCCGCCCGCGTCCCGGGGAACGGCGCGGAAGCCACGCACGAAGCCCGCGAGCGCGCCGTGGGCTTCGACCTGGAGCGACTGGGAAGTCACGGGGCCAGCATGCGGCACGCGAGGGGCGGGTTCAATCCGGGGCCAGGGCAGGCGAGCGCTCATGGCCGATTTCTCCAATCGACCCGAGGCCCGCGTTTCTACCTTGGGAGGGCACGACACCCCTGCTTCCCCCGAGGAACCTTCATGCGAGTCCATCACCTCAACTGCGGCACCCTGTGTCCCGCCGGCGGCGCGCGCTTCGTCCTGGGCGAAGGCGGCTTCTTCTCGCGGGCCCGGATGGTCTGCCACTGCCTCCTCATCGAGACGAATGATGGCCTCGTCCTGGTCGACACGGGGCTGGGGCTCAAGGACCTCCAGGACCCGACCCGACTGGGCCAGCGCTTCCTCCGCCGCAACTCGCCCCGGTTGGACCCTCGGGAGACGGCCGTCGCGCAGGTGGAGCGACTGGGCTTCCGGCGCGAGGACGTGCGTCACATCATCCCCACGCACTTCGACCTGGACCACATTGGCGGGCTCGCGGACTTCCCTGGCGCGCAGGTGCATGTCTTCCGTGACGAGCACGCGGCGGCCATGGTGCCGTCGGCGAAGAACGCGAAGTTCGGCTACCGGCCCGTGCAGTGGGAGCACCAGCCGTCTTGGAGGCAGTACGCGGTGGAAGGGGAGCGGTGGTTCGGCTTCGACGCGGTGCGCGTGATTCCGGGGCTGTCCACGGAGGTGTTGCTGGTGCCGCTCGTGGGGCACTCGCCGGGGCATTGCGGTGTCGCCGTGAAGACGGAAGGGTCATGGCTGCTGCACGCGGGTGACGCCTACTTCAACCACAAGGAGCTGAACCCCGTGTCGCCGCGCAGTCCGCCGGGACTGGCGCTCTTCCAGCGGCTGCGCTCGACGGACAACGCGGCGCGCCTCGCGAACCAGGAGCGGCTGCGGACGCTCGTGCGGGAGCACTCGGCGGAGGTGAAGGTCTTCTCCGCGCATTGCGCCGTGGAGCTGGACCGCTACGCGGTGGCACAGCCGGTGACGGCGGAGCGAAGTGGCATCGCGTCTCCGAACCTGGAGCCCGCGTCCGGAGCGGGTGGCCGCGCCGCCTGAGGGACGTGCGCGGGACGTGTCAGGCCTGTCGGCGCCGACGGGCCCGGTACAGGTCTTCGTAGAGGCCGAGGAGGAGGTGGCCTCCCAGGATGAGTCCCTGCTCGATGTCGCGCGCGGCCGCGGGTGACGCGTCGTAGGGCGCGTCGAGCTGGCGGTAGAAGCCGTCAGCGTGCTCCTCGTCGAGCGTGGCGTGCGTGGGGTAGTGCACCACCTGGTCCGCGGTCAGCCAGCCTCGCGCGACGATGCCGCGACCCAGCTCCACGGAGATTCCGCTGAACAGGTCCTCGATGATGCCGAACACGGCGATGCCCGTGTGCGGTGTCTCGAAGCCGGCGATGCCCGTCAGCGCGACGTTGAACTTGCGGACCTCCGGACCGAAGGCGCCATCCTGGAGCCGCTCCCCGGACGCGCCGAGCCGATCCAGGAGCAGTTGGAACGTGTGCTCGTGGCCGTGGGAGAGCGCGCCGCGCCCATGCTCATCGAAGACGTTCTCCACCAGCGGCAGGCGGAGCTCGGGGCGGGGAAGGCGGCTGGCGAGCAGGGCCATGGGCCGCGAGAAGTGCGCGACCGCCGAGAAGAACTGCAGCTGCGTCTCGATGAAGTCGCTCCGCTCGAAGGAGCCGTCCTTCAGCGCGCGCAGGTACGACGACGTCTCCAGGACGTTCCAGCCCGACTTCAGGCCAGCGATGTGGTGACGCAGGTTCAGATTTCGGAGGAGGGAAGGTGCACCCATGCAGGGGTTCCCTTAAGTCGGGTCAGGTCGAGAGAATAGACGGTGCAGACCGTGTCGGGAGAAATGCCGGCGTCCCGCAGCCAGTCGAGCTGCGCTTTCAATCGCTCGTCGAGGGTGAAGCAGGCCAGCGTGTCCGGGTTCCGCCCGTCGAGTTCCCGCCCGCACTCCCGGAGGTAATGCCCCCAACCCCGGGTCCAGGCGGCGGGAGGCGCCGCGAGGTGCACGAGCGGCCAGGGCTTGTTCGTCGAACGGAGCTGGAGGTCCTTGCTCCCCGACGTGGTGCACCAGCCCGCCCCTTCGAGCTTCCGGCCAGACGAGGGCCCGAGCACCAGCCCGTCACCCGGGACCTGCGTGGGAGCGCCCGCGAGCTCCAGCGCCGCGAGCCGCGCCGGGGGAACGAAGTAGAGCGCGAGCCGGCTCTCCGGTCGCCCCATGCGCAGCGGATTCCAGCCTCGCGCAGTGTGCATGACGTCGCCGCGCGCGCCCCGCATGGCGGCGCCGTACAGGAACCGGATGCCGCGCAGCGCGGGGATGCGGAACAGGTGCGTGAGCCCTTGGAAGATGAGCCTCCGCGCCAGTCCCGTGCCGCGCGCGTGCGGAGCCACCTTGAGATCGCAGATGTAGAAGCCCTGGGCGGCGGTGTCGCTTCGGAAGACCCGCCGGGAGATTCCCGTCACGGAGCCGAGCAGTTGTTCGCCGCGCAGCGCCAGCAGGAAGTACGCGTCCCCCATGGACGAGAAGAAGGGGTGGTACTCGGGCCCGTGGTCGATGAAGAAGTGGTCGGCGCCGTCGGCGATGGGGTACTCGATGCCCCGCTCGAGCTGGCGCAGTCGTTCCACATAGGGGCCGAGCGTGTCCGGCCGGCACACCACGTAGCGCACGCCGCTCATGGTGAGTCGGTCCGTCGGAAGCCGACCTCGATGCGCTCATAGAACAGGCTGCGGTCCCGGGCCTGGAGTTGCTTGCCGAGCGCGTCGTCGAACACGAAGGCTGGACTGAAGAAGCGGCGGAGGTCTCGCTGGTTGTTGAGCTGTCGCAGCAACACGGCGCAGCCGGGGCGAGCCTCGCGTGACAGCAGCGCGGCCCACTCGGCGACGAGCGTGTCGTCCGACCAGTCGAAGATGTTGGACAGCGAGATGACGTCGAAGCGTCCCAGGTCAGGCACGTCGGGGAGCGAGCCCTGCACCAGCGTGACGGGGAGCGGCGCCTCCGCGCGCAGGTACTCTGGACGGTCCTCGGGACAGTAGGCGCCGAGCAGCACGTGCTGCAGGTAGGGGTTGCGGTGGGCGTCCTCGCGCCGCAGTCCCCGCTCGAAGGTCGCCTGGAAGTAGCCGGGATAGGAGCCGGGCGTCGCGTGCTGGGTCGCCGCCGGGCCGAACATGGCGTGGAGGAACGGGTCCGCGAACGCGAGCTGGAAGGCGACCGGCCAGTAGGACGAGGCGAACCAGCCGTCGCGCAGCGCGGCCCGTTCGGCGGCGGAGGTCGTGGGCGCGAAGAAGGCCGCCAGCTCGCGCGCTGGGGCCGCGAACTCCTCGAGGAAGTGGCGCAGGGTGCGGAACAGGCCCTCGAACTCGCCGCGCTGATTCAACCCCGTGGCGTCGGTGGCCCTCACGTTGAAAGCCTCCAGGCTCGCGGTGCCGAGGCTCGCGGCCTTCTCCCGTACGTGGGCGAGCTGTCGAGGGTTGAAGTCGAAGCCCACCAGCTCCAGGGATGGATTGCGCCGGGCCAGGGTCAGGAGCGTGCAGCCTCCGGACGCGACAGTGAGGAGGGCTCGGGCCTGGGTGCGCCCGATGAGTTCCTGCTCCAGCTCCGGGTCTTCACGGACGACGGCGAATTTCAGACGGGGGGGCGTGGTGCTCAAGTCGTCAGCGGGGGGCGAGGGTTGCTTCGGCGAGGGGGCGGATTGTAGGGCATGATGTCACCCACAGGAACAGCCCATGCCGACGCTCTCATCGTCCCTTACTCCCCAGCGATTGCGTGAGCTGGAGCAGGTCGACGCCCGCCATCTGCCCCGGCTCGGGGTGTTCCTCGCGCTCTACGGTGTGGCGGCGTGGGGGGCCACGGTGCTCGCGCTGGAGGCCCTGCCGTCTGCTCAGGTCTGGCTCGCGCGCGGGCTGCTCTACGTCGTCGCGGCGGCCTCGCTTCACGGCATCAGCCTGTTCACCCATGAGGCCGTGCACGGTGGGCTCTCCACGCGGCCGTGGCTGAACCGGCTGGGCGGGATGCTGTGCGCGTGGCCCGTGCTGCAGAACCTCGCGGCCTACAAGGTGCTGCACCTGCGGCACCATCGGGACCTGGGCGGTGGGTTGGACCCCGACCACTACGCCAACTACACGGGACGACGCTGGCTGGAGCTGGCGATGCACGTGGGCCGGTTGCTGCTCGGATATCCCGCGTACATCACCATGATTCCCATCCTGGGCTGGAAGCACGGGACGGCGTCCGAGAAGCGGTGGATTGCCTTCGAGGTGGCGATGGTCGTCGCGGGGGCGGTGCTCGCGGGCGTCTTCGTGCCGTGGCCCGTGTTGCTGCATGCCTGGGTCATCCCCATGGTCATCATCAACACGCTGGTCAACATCCGGGGCATGAGTCAGCACACCTTCCTCACGCAGAGCAGTCATCCGGTGCGGGGCTCGCGGACCATCCTCTCCAATCCGGTGACGCGGTTCTTCATGTGCAATGAGAACTACCACCTGGAGCACCACCTGTACCCGCGAGTGCCCTGGTACAACCTGCCGGTGCTGCACCAGTCCCTGCGGACCGAGCTCGTCGAGCAGGGGGCGCCCTTCATCCCGTCGTATTTCTCGTTCGTCCGGGGTGTCTTCAGTGGCGCCCTGATGCGAGAGGCCCGGCGGGTCTCCTCCGCGGATGTCTGAGCGCCCCTTCCTTCACGAAGCGCTGCTGGCGACCTTCGGAGTGACGCTGTCGTGCGCGCTCCTGCTCGTGGCGGGTACGCGGTCCGTCAGCTTCCTCCAGGTCGCGGGGGCCACGGCCCTGTTCATCCTCGCGGTGGTGGTGCTCGCGCGGCTGGACGCCTGGGCGCACGTCTTCCGGGTGCGGCTGGTGCTGGCCTATGTGGCGACGTTCTTCTTCTACGCGTCGGTGAAGACCACCATTCCCGCGCTGGGGCTCGAGACCCAGGACGCGTGGCTGTTCAGCCTGGACGCGCGGGTGTTCGGAGGGAGCACTCCGTCGGCCTGGTTCCAGCGGTGGAGCGCGCCGTGGGTGCATGACGTGTTCAGCGCGAGCTATCTCGCGTTCCATGTGTACCTCCACCTCGCGATGGCCTGGGCGGTGGTGGGGCCCCGGGAGCGGGCGGAGCGCTTCTTCAGCCATGTCTTCTCGGCCTACGTGCCGGGTATCGCGGGCTATTACCTGGTGCCGGCCATCGGCCCCATGGCGGCGTATCCCGAGTTGTTCACCGCGCCCCTCGAAGGAGGGTGGCTGACGCGGCTGAACGCGGCCGTCGTCGCGAGCGGCTCGTCCACCTACGACCTCTTCCCGAGCCTGCACGTGTACATCACCCTGGTGTTGCTGAGTCATGACGCGCGCGCGCATCCCTGGCGTTTCCGGGCGCTGGTGCCCGTGGCGGCGGCGCTCATCCTCTCCACCCTGGTGCTGCGCTACCACTACGCGGTCGACCTGCTCGCCGGTGTCGTGTGGTTCATCGCCTTCAGCGCCGTGTTTCCACGTCTCCAGACATGGTGGGCGTCCTGGCGGTGCGGGCTCCTCGCGGGCTCCGGGCCCGCGGTTCAACCCCGTCCTTGAGACGTCGCCCGCGTCTCGCTGTCACACGCCTGGCGAGGCATTGACGAATTGTCGCGCGGACGGCCGCGGACGGCCCCGCAAGTCCTCGGAATGTCGTGCGGGGCGGCTTGGAACGGCACGTGAAAGGCAAGGGGACAACAGGAGGAAGCCGCCATGGCCCGGTGCCGTCAGTCCCGTTCCCGCTCGTCTCCCGCCACCTTCACGTTCCTCGAGCGCAGCGCGCTCGGGGTGCTTCGACAGGAAGTCCTCGAGCTCATCCTCGACTTTGGACTTCGGACCCGCGCCGCGGGGGTGACACATGTCACCGTGCTGGAGCGCGACCTGCCCTTGCAACTCCAGGACTCGTCGCTGGCACGGCAGGCGCGGGGCTGGATTGTCCTGGTGAGTGATGACGAGCGCCTCATCACCTGTTACCGGCGCGGGGATGCAAGCGGTTTCATCCGCCGCAAGCCCAAGCATCGCCTTAACGGCGGACGCCCGCACCCCAACACGAGGACCCGTCGCGCACGTGACAGACACTCCACGGGCTACAGGGCCGGGTAGGGCTCACTGCTTCACAGTTGGGGTGTTCAATGACAGGCACCCTTGTATCAAGCGCTGCGCGCCGCGACAGGCTTTGGAAGGTGAGAGGGCGCAATCCCTCTCGTTTCTGGAGTTTTGTATGCCCCGCACACCGCTCTTCGACCTGTTCCGACAAACCACCCGGAAGGCGCTCGCCGCCGCGTCACCGGAGGCGAACGCGCTCGAAGCCCGACGCGTGGCTCGAATGGACCGCCGCTCCGTGTTGAAGGGGGTGACGGCGCTGGGGATGGGAATGGCGGTGCGGGCGGCGCGGGCCGAGGAGGCCCGTCCTCCCGCCGCGCTTCGCGTGGGCATCGTCGGTGCGGGGCTCGCGGGCCTCGCGTGTGCCTATGAGCTCAGGTGCTCGGGTGTGCAGGCCACGGTGCATGAAGCCCGGGAGCGCACGGGCGGCCGGGTGTTCTCGATGGGAGGCGCGTTCGGTGGGCCGGTCATCTTCCCCGGGCAGGTGGTGGAGCGGGGCGGGGAGTTCATCGACTCCGGACACTCGACGATCCTGGGCTATGCCCGTGAGTTCCACCTGGAGCGGGAAGACCTCCTGCGGGTGCCGGGGGACGTCTTCTACTTCTTTGGCGGACAGCTCTATTCCGAGGCGGATATCCTGGAGGAGTACTGCCCGCTCATCGCGGCCATCAACCAGGACTTGAGCAGGCTGTCCGAGGCGCCCACGGCGGCCGACCACACGGAGCTGGACCGGCGGTTCGACCTGCTGGACCTGGTGACCTACCTGGAGGCCCGGAACACGGGGCCCCTGGTGAAGGCCGCCATCATCGCCGCGTACGAGGCGGAGTATGGCCAGGCAGCGGATGAGCTGAGCTGTCTCAACCTGCTGTTCCTGATTCAGACCGAGCAGTGTCGACGGTTCGAGCCGTATGGCGAGAGTGATGAGCGGTATCGCCTGCTCGGCGGCAATCAGCAGATTCCACGCGAGCTGGCGGCGCGTCTGCCGGGACAGGTCCGACAGGGCGAGCGGCTGGAGTCGGTCAGGAAGACTCCGACGGGCGCGCTCTCGCTCACGCTGCGGCGCGGAAGCACGTCGTACACGGCGACGTATGACGTCGTGGTGCTCGCGATTCCGTTCACCGTCCTGCGACGGGTGGAGCTGGCGGCGTCCCTGGGCCTGCCGGCGTGGAAGACGCGGGTCATCCGGGAGCTGGGGTACGGCACCAACGCGAAGATGATGGTGGGGTATCGCGGGCCGGTGTGGCGGGCGAGCGGGTGCAGTGGGGCGAGCTACTCGGACCTGATGAACCATCAGGCCACGTGGGAGACGAACCCGACGCGGGCGACAGCGGGCGACGCGGTGTTGACGGACTTCGCCAGTGGGCCGCGTGGGGCAGGCATGGACCCAGGCAACGTGGCGGGCGAGGCGGAGCGCTTCGTGGCGGCGATGGGCCGCGTGGTGCCGGGGACGGCGGGCGCGGTGAAGCGGGGCGTGGACCGGCGCATCGTCGCGCACCTGGAGCACTGGCCGAGCAATCCGAACGCCCTGGGAAGCTATTCGTCCTATCGGCCCGGGCAGTTCACGTCACTCGCGGGCACCGAGGGGACACCCGTGGGCAATCTCTACTTCGCGGGTGAGCACACCAGCTCGTTCTACGAAGCCCAGGGCTACATGGAGGGCGCGGCGGCGACGGGCAAGAGCACCGCCCAGGCCATCCTGGCGATGGCGAACGTGGCGGTGGCGTCCGGGTGACCCGTGGAGAAACAAGGGCGGGCCCGCCGGAAGCGGACCCGCCCTCACGCACTCACGAAGTGAGCAGGTTACTGCGCGCAGTAGACGGCGCGCTCGAACTTGCCCGTCACTTCGACGATGGACGTGGCGCGAACCACGAACTCGCTGGCCCCGACGCGCGTGTCGGCGTTGCACCAGTCATACGTGTAGCCCAGGCCCGTCCACGGGTACTGCGTCTTCTGCCAGAACCCATAGCTGGAGGCGAAGTTGGCGTTGATCCAGTTCTTGTGCTCGGTGGTGGCCGTGGTGGGGAACTGGAGGCCGCACGTGCCGTCGTCGATCTCCGAGTCCGGACAGGGGCGGAACATGTCTCCGGGCTTCACCCACAGCTCGACGATGTAACGCGCGTTGTCGCCTTCGGTCGCCGGGGGCAATCCCAGATACTGATTGACGCGCGGGACGAGGTTCTCCGCGGACACCGTCTTGCAGAATGTCTGGAGTTGGGGAGCGGCCGTGACCCAGACCTCGCGAGAGAGCGTGTTCGCTCCCAGGGTGTAGCCCTGGAAGGTGGTCCAGATGGCCATGCGCACGGCCGTCTTGGTCTCATTCCAGACAAGGTTCGGGTTGGACGGGCTGATGGCCCACAGCTGCGTGGAGATGTCTTCGGTCGTGGGCTCCGCAGCGTGGCGGACGGCCTCCGTATAGGTCTGCGCGTCGCACGCCAGCGGTTCGGGGACAGGGTCCTTCGTGTCGTCGTCACCGCATGCGGCGAGGGACAGGAGCGCGGCGGTGGCGGCGAAGCATCGCAGGGGGCGCGAGAAAGCGCTGAACATCAGGTCAACTCCATGGGGAGGGTAGGTTCACAAGGAGTGTAGAGGAAGGAAGGCGGGGCACCAGCCAAAACGACCGCGCGAGACGCGAGCCCGCGGCGAGGTTCCGTGCATTGAAAGACAGCCATCCTCCCTTGGGGCTCAGGTACCGCCGCCACCGAACAGGCCGAGCTGCTCGACGCTGCCCATGGGGGCGACGGGGCTGTCGTCGGCGGGCAGTTCGCGGCGCACCGGTACGGTCGGGACAGGGGGCGCAAGCACGCGGGGCTCGGGCTC
>NZ_VIFM01000125.1 GCF_006636215.1 Myxococcus llanfairpwllgwyngyllgogerychwyrndrobwllllantysiliogogogochensis
TCACGGTTCGGGCCGTGGCCGCCCCCACCACCGTCCCGAAAAGGTCGCCCCGGACCGGACTTCCCCCGAGATTGGCCCGGACGGGCTGCCCCAGGTCTCCCTGGTGCGCCGGGGCGTGGACCGCTGGCAGGCGGGGCACCCGTGGATTTATCGCGCGGACCTCAACGGCGACCCGGGCCTCGTCGGCGGCGAGGTGGTGCGCGTGGTGGACGGGCGCGGCTGGTTCATCGGCAAGGCGTTCTATTCGCGCCAGTCGAAGATTTCGCTGCGCTGGCTCAGCTTCGACGACGTGGCCGTGGACGACGACTTCTTCCGTCAGCGCCTGCTGGCCGCGCAGGCCCTGCGCACCCGCGCGCTCCCGGGCGAGACGACGTACCGGCTGATGCACGGCGAGGCGGACGGGATTCCGGGCCTCGTGGTGGACCGCTACGGCGACTACCTCAGCGTCCAGTTCCTGGTGCCCGCCGTGGAGCAGCGCAAGGCGCTCATCGCGGACCTGTTGCAGGAGCAGTTCCAGCCCAAAGGCATCGTCAATCGCTCGGACGTGAGCGTGCGTCACTTGGAAGGCCTGACGCCGGAGAAGGGCATGCTGCGCGGCGAGGCGCCCGGCCCCGTCTCCTTCGACGAGGGCCTGGTGCGCGTGCGCGCGGACCTGCTCGAGGGACAGAAGACGGGCGCGTTCCTGGACCAGCGGGAGAACCACGTCGTCGCCGCGCAGTACGCCCATGGCGAGGCGCTGGACTGCTTCTCGTATGTGGGAGGCTTCGCCCTCCAGCTCGCCACGCGCGCCCAGAGCGTCACGGCGGTGGAGATTTCGGAGCTGGCGGCCGCCCAGCTGCGCGACAACGCCGCCGCCAACAAGCTCTCCAACCTGAACGTCGTGGTGGCCAACGCCTTCGACTTCCTGCGCGACGCCGTGGACGAGGGTCGCAAGTTCGACACCATCGTCCTGGACCCGCCGTCCTTCGCGAAGAACAAGGACGCCATCGCCGCCGCGGTGCGCGGCTACAAGGAAATCAACCTCCGCGCCATGCAGCTATTGCGGCCCGGCGGCATCCTCATCACCGCGAGCTGCACGTACCACGTGGACGAGCAGGCGTTCGAGGACATGCTCGCCTCCGCCGCCGCGGATGCGCGCCGCCGCATGCAGATCATCGAGCGACGTGGCGCCGGCAAGGACCACCCCGTGCTGCTCAACCTGCGGGAAACCCGCTACCTGAAGTGTTACGTGCTGCGCGCCCTGTGAGGCCCCCCGCATCGACCCGCGCTCCGGTGGCATGAGACAACGGCGCTGACCATGCGGACCCGGGACTGGGATGAAGACGAGGACTCGCGCGCGCCAGGGGGCACTCGCGAGAAGGAGCGCGCACTGAAGGAAGTGCGCACCATCTACCGTCAAGCGGACGCCGCCTACGTCCCCTTCTCGTGTTCCGCCAGCGGCGAGTGCTGCCAGCTGGCCACGACGGGCCGCCAGCCCTGGCTGTGGCTGCCCGAATGGGAACTCCTGACGAAGGGCCGCCCCCTGCCCCCACCCCGCGCGGACGGCGGGTGCCCCTACCTGGATGCGGCGGGCAAGCGCTGCACCGTGTACGCGGACCGTCCGTTCGGCTGCCGCACGTTCTTCTGCGAGCGCATTCGCGGCCCCGCACGCCAACCCGCGGAGACCGTGGGAGTGCTGCTCGAGCGCCTGGAGCGCGTGTCCCAGAGCCGGGATGCCACGCTGAAAGCGCCGCGTCCCCTGCTCGAATGGCACGCGGAGGCAATCGCCTCGGCGGCGTCGCGACAGACACCCTGACGGGTCTGTCTGTACCGCGCCCGCACCCGGTCTGCGATGAATCCGGCTCTTGGAGTCAAGGCAACGTTGCAATTCGGGAGTTTTGATAACAGGAGCGCATGTATCAGGGTGAACTCGTCCGCTGACGGGGCAATGATTGCAGCGTCAATCGGATGCGGAGGCGTGGGCTTGCGGAGAAGTCGGATGCAGGGAGCGACAGGTCATCGAAGCCACCCGATGAAAAGTCGGGAGTCGCTGCCGTGATTTCTCCTCGCTGGCTCGTGGCACCGCAGGAGTTCAAGGGCACCCTCACGGCCGCGGAAGCCGCCGAGGCCATGGCCAAGGGCGTGCGGGAAATCTCGCCCGAGGTGGTGCTGGATGTCGCCCCGCTCGCGGATGGTGGCCCTGGCACGGTGGACGCGCTGCTGTCGGGCACGCGGGGCGAGCGCCGCGTGTGCCATGTGCATGGTCCGTTGGGTCAGCAGGTGGAGGCCCACTGGGCCTTGCTGGAGGATGGCCGCACCGCGGTGGTGGAGATGGCGGCGGCGTCCGGGCTGACGCGGATGGAGCCCACTCCGAGCAACGCGCGACGGGCCTCCACGTATGGCACGGGCGAGCTGATGCGCGCCGCGCTGGACGCGGGCTGCGAGCGGCTCATCGTCGGCCTGGGTGGCAGCGCCACGACAGACGGCGGCACGGGCGCGTTGACGGCATTGGGCTATCGCTTCCTGGACGTGCACGGCAACCCGCTGCCGCCGGGTGGAGGCGCGCTGGCGGCGCTGGCTCGGGTGGAGGCGACGGAGCGTCATCCCCGGCTCGGACAGGTGGAGCTGATGGGTGCCACGGATGTCACGTCGCCGCTGCTCGGGGCAGATGGCGCCGCGCACCTGTTCAGTCCGCAGAAGGGCGCGGACGCGGAGGTGGTCGAGGCGCTGGAAGCGGCGCTGGCGCACTTCGCGCGCGTGGTGGGCGACACGGCGGCGGGTTGGCCCGGTGCGGGCGCCGCTGGCGGCTTCGGTTTCGGATTGACGGCGCTCGCGGGTGCGCGACTGGTGCCCGGGTATGAGTTGGTGTCGCGCGCGCTGGGGCTGGAGCGGCGCGTGTTGCTCGCGGAGGTGGTGCTCACGGGCGAGGGCCGCTTCGACCGGCAGACGTCCCTGGGCAAGGGGCCTGGTGGGCTGGCGCGACTGGCGCGAGAGCACGGCACGCCGGTGGAGCTGTTCGCGGGCTCGGTGCAGCGCGATGAGGGACTGGAGTTGGACTTGTTCCACACGGTGGTGGACCTGAGCGCCCAGGCGCGTCCGGGGGCCTCGGCGGCGGACGTGCTCCGTGAAGCCGTGGCGCGATGGACGGTGGCGCGGCTCAAGTCCGGTCGCTGACAGTCTAGGCCTCGCCCGGGATGAAGGCCGCCGCACAAGGAGACCTGTCCTGTGGCGCGGGAGGGCTCTCCCGCGAGGCGCTCGGCAAGGGGATGGGGCGCGCGCGCCTGCACACGCACGGGAGGGAGCGGTACACTTCACAGCCATGCGCCACGTCCTGCTCGCCGCTACCGCAGCATGCCTTGCGTCCGCCTGCACCGAGGGCTCGCTCCGCACCGCCTCGGCGTCCCCCTCGTCCCAGGCTCGAAGTGGTGAAGCCCCTCCGCCCTCCCGTGCGGATTCTCCGGTGATGGGTCAGGGAACTGGCGGCACGGGCCATGCGCCGGGCACGAGTGCATCTCCCTCCACGATGGCGCAGGGCACGGGCGGAAGCTCGAACTCCGGGGTCACGCCGGCCACTGGCACGAAAGGCAACGCGAGCACTGGCAACACGACGGCTCCGGGCGCGGGAGGCAACCCAAGCACGGGGGCCACGACGGCACAGGGCACGGGAGGCAACCCAAGCCCCGCGTCCACGACACCGCCCGCGACAGCCCCAGGCGCGGGCAGCCCCGCTCCCACGGCGTCCGCATCGGGTCCCTGCGCACGCGATGAGACCTTCCGCATCACCACGGTGGGCAAGGGCACGCGCCCTGCCCTTCAGGTGGAGCCGGACCCTGGCCATGGAAAGGCCCTGCGCGCGGCGGAAGTGGACCTGGACGGCCGTGGCCAGCAGGACCTCTACGTCGTCTTCCCCACGGACGCCGGGAGCGATGGCGCCACCGTGCAGGCCCTCTACGTCCACTGCAGCGGAGACCGGTACGCCCCCGTCTGGGGCCCCGAGTACACGCTGGAGCTCAAGCCGCTGGACACCCGCACCCAGGGCTGGCGCGACGTGGTGCACCGGGAAAAGGGCGGCACGCTCGATGCGCCCACGACGAAGCGCGTGACGATGCGCTTCCAGGGCGACACCTACCAGGACGCATCCACGGAGACGGAGAAGCCCTGACGGGCGACTCCGCCTCCCGGCGACTCAAGGCACGTCGAAGTTGAACGAGTTGCGCGTCGACAACAGCGTGGTGCCCGCGGGCAGCGCGAGCTGGTAGTTGCGCGGATTCGTCGTCTGCACCGTGCCCCCAAGCCAGCCCGGCCAGTTCGCCACGTTGTCCACCGAGTCATTCACGCTGGAGGCTTCCGCGAGAATGTGGGTGATGAGCGCCGTCTCGTGCGCGTTGGTCCAGAGGTTGGGGGCCTGGGTCCAATTGAGCGTGGGGTTCGCCTGCTTCGCGGCGGTGAAGGCATTGCGCAGCCGCTGCCCCGCGGAGTTCTGCGCCGCGACATGGCCGGGACGGAAGATGTGCCAGCGCAGCAGGATGCCCATGAGCTTCTCGGACGTCGCCACGTCGCCGACGGTCGGAGCACGCGCGTTGGCGCCGGTGCCCACGTTGGCCACACCCGTGCCCCAGGGCGTGTCGCGGATGTCTCGCAGGCGGATGCGGGCCGCGTTCCACATGGCGCGCTGGAATCCCTCGATGGTCCGTCCCGCCATCTGGAAGCGGTAGTACCAGTGATACGTTTTGTAGTAGTTGCCCGCCGATTCCGTCTCGTCCATCCGCGCCCAGGTCGCGTCGTCGCGCTGCTGCGCGGGCCAACCCGAGTACTTCTTGCCACTGCTGCTGTAGAGCGTGGCGCCGTTGCCGGCCCCCGCGTCCCAGTCCTCGTCGATGCGCAGGCCGAAGAACTCGATGGCCTCCTCGAAGGCGGCCTGGTTGCTGGAGCGCAGGTAGGCGAGGAAGCCGCACAGCTCACCCTCGGAGGGCTCGGCGCTGCCGGCGAAGAGGATGCCCAGCGTCCAGTGACACGGCCCCAGTGAGATGAAGGCGTTGTCGTAGGCGTTGAGCGAGTCGAAGTACCCCAGGTTCTCCTGCTCGGCGGCGGCGCGGACCACTTTGTAGGTGGAGCGCTGGGAGGCCGTCATCGAGTTGTAGTTGGCGACGCCCACCAGGTTGGACGGCAGCAACTCCGAGGTCGCCCACGTGTGTCGGGTGGGCATGCTCACCGGCCCGCCGTAGCTGGGATAGGTGGTGTACGTGCCCAGCACGCGCAGGTCGTCCTCGTTCCGGCCGGTGGGCAGCGTGTAGTAGCCGGTGAAGTCGCGCACGTAGATGCGCGGCGCGGTGTTGGCGCAGTCGTCGTGCCGCCAGAGGTTGTCCTGGAAGACCGTGGTGGGGTTGCCGTTCGCCACGTTCATCGCCCGGACGATGACGGGGCAGCGCCAACGATTGGTGAGCCAGTGACGGATGCGCTGCTCGGTGTCGTCGTTGACGATGCCGCTGACCGCGCCCTGGTAGACCTGGGTGTTGGCCACCTGGGACAGCCGCTCCACGTAGTTGGTGCTCGTGTTGGCGGTGTCCTCCTGCGCGACGTTCTCCATCTTCGAGTAGATCTGGAACTCGCGCACGGCCCAGTCGGTGCCCAGTCCGAAGGCGCCGTCCGGAGTGCCGCCGATGAGGAAGCCCAGCTCGCGCAGGTCACGCTGGAGCCGGAGCACGTGCGTGGGCGCAGTGAGGGCATTGCCCACGGTGCCAGTACCGGGAGCGACCAGGGTGGGAGCGCCGTTGTTGCCCTGGGCGACAGGCTGTACCGCGCCACCCCAGCGGTGCTGGTCGTCGCGGTCCCTTCGCTGGAGGACGAAGCCACCGTAGCGGTGCGTGTCCACGGCCGTGGCGCTCTGCTGCGCGGTGGCGGCGGCAGCCGTGCCACCCGTCGCCGCGCCGCCCGTCGCGGTCCCTCCGCCAGTCTGCCCCGTCGCGGCGGTCGTCGTGCCCGAGCCACCCGTGCCAGTACCGCTCTGCGCGGTCGCGCCCGTCGTCGTGCCCGAGCCACCCGTGCCCGTGCCGCTCTGCGCGGTCGCGCCCGTCGTCGTGCCCGAGCCACCCGTGCCGCTCGCCGAGCCACCCGTGCCCGTGCCGCTCGCCGAGCCACCCGTGCTCGAACCACCACCTTGCGGACTCGCACTCGCCGAACCCGTCGCAGGGGGCGGAGGTGCTCCCGCTCCCGCCGACGACTCACCACCTGGTGAGCCTCCACCCTCCTCGACTTCCTCCTCGTCATCGTCCGACCCGAAGGACGGCGGCAGGACCTCCGTGCCTCCGTTCTGCTCGTGCCGGTCCGCGAGGCTCTCGAGCGTCTCCTTGCTCAGCTCACCCGTGGGAGTCAGGAGCAGCGCCAACTGGAAGCTGGCCAGCGCCGTGCGGGTGTCCTCCGTCAGCTCGTTGTTGATGGGGCCGTTGTACCAACCCAGGTTCGCCAGTCGCGCCTGCACGCCACTGAGCGCATCCAGCGGGTCCAGGTGGCCCAGCTTCAACTGCCACTCACACGACAGCTCGGGCTCCTCGGAGGTCCAGACCTTGAGCGTGGCCTCCGTCGCTTCCGGTGGCAGCGGCTGGTCCAGGAGCCCCTGGAAGGTGAGCGTCCCCTTCAGCAACTTCTCGCCCAGCTTCAGCTCGTAGCGCTTGAGCCCCAGCGGCGCGTTCGCCCGTCGCATTCCCAGCCGGATGCGGTCCGGCGGGTCTCCGCCCTGCAAGCTGTAGCTGGAGCCCGCGGAGACCTTGAGTCCCGGCAGCTCCGGGATGACCACCTCGTCATCCACCTGGAGGCAGAACGGATTCGTCCGCTTCGCGCGCAGGGGCGCGTTGTCCGGGTGGTCCCAGAGTTCCTGCCACTTGGCGAACCCATACTGCCGAGCAATCTTCGAGAGCCACTCCCCCTGCTTGACCTTGTGCCGTGTGCTCATTGCGAGTTGGGTCCTTCCAGCGAATCAGCCCTGCGGTTTCGGGAACGACAGCACGGACTCACCTTCCGGCAGCTTGTCGAGCTTCGCGCCGCCCTGCCCGTCCAGCGTGCCCTTGCGGACACTGCCATCCGGCAGCTTGAGCTCGAACTCGCGCCCCTCCACGGACCCGCCGCTCCGGCTCTTCATCTTGATTTTCATCGAGCCCGACTCGGCCGGCGGCAGCTTTCCAATCTCCTTGAGGCTGATGGACTCGCTCTTCGCCGAACCCGCCGCCTCCATCTTCACCTTGGCGCCCTTGAACTTCACCTCGGAGCCATCCAGCGTGAGCGTCTTGGCGTAGAGCTTCACGTTGCCGGACTTCTCCACCTGCAACGCCAGGTTCCCGTTGACGATGACGGAGAGCTTGTCGGACTTGAGCGAGTACGTCTTGGCCATCAAGGTCGTCTCCTCCTTGACGGCAATCTGGAACAGGCCCTTCACCTCTTCCTTCAGGTCCTTGCCCACCGTCACCGTGGCGCCGCCCTTCACCTCGGTCTTCCAGTCGGTGCCGACCTTCCGCTCCGTCTTCTCCGCCACCGTCTCGCTGCGGTGACCCATGACGTTCTCGAAGTGCGCGGCACCGACCTGAAGCGACTTCACACCTCCGGTCGCCTCGTTCAAGGCCAGCGCGACGGACACCGCCAGCGCTCCGCCAATCGTGGTGGCCTTCGCCGCGCCCACCATCTCCGATGAAGCCTTGGAGACATCCACGAAGAGGTTGCCGCCCACCGACATCACCTGGTTGCCGTCGACCGCCTCGTCGTGGCTCCCGAGCGTGGTGCTCTCACGGTCCTTCTCCACCAGCAGCGACTGGTTGCCCTCCACCACCGCCACGTCGTGCTTCTTCACCAGCAACGACTGGAACCCCTCCACCGTGCGCTTGCGGTCCTTCTTCACCAGCAGCGACTCGTACCCACCGACCTGCTGGTCCTTGTTGTTCTCCGTGAGCAGGTCTTCGTCCTTCTGCGCGTGGGTGAAGATCTCCTCCGCGCCCGTCGAATCCTCGACGCGCACCTCGTTGAAGCCGTCGCTGCCCGGGCTCGACGCGCTCTTGCGAGTGCTCTTCGTCTTCTCGTCCGGCAGCGGGTACGGCGCCATGTTGGAGCCGTTGTAGACGGCGCCCGCCACCAGCGGTCGGTCCGGGTCGCCTTCCAGGAAGCGCACCACCACCTCCTGACCGATGCGCGGCAGCCACACGTCGCCCCAGGCCGGACCGCCCCACGGCTGGCCCACGCGCACCCAGCAGGAGGCCTTCTCGTCCCTCTTGCCCTCGCGGTCCCAGTGGAACTGGACCTTCACGCGGCCATGCGCGTCGGTGTGTATCTCCTCGCCGGAGGGCCCCACCACCGTGGCCGTCTGCAGGCCCGCGATGCGCGGCGGCGGCGTCTTGCGGCGCGGCCGGAAGGGCACCGCCTTGGGCAGGAGCTGGAACTGGTTGCGATAGAGCCCCTGGAGCGACTCGCTGCCCCCGGAGACGTCCGGCTGCAGGCCCGAGTGCACCACGTCGGTGACCAGGTACTCGCCCGCGAAGACGTCCTCCTCGGACAGCTCCACCTCCAGCAGGAACCCCGGCGTCAGCCGAGGCGCCACGCTGTCACCCGCGAGCGTCCGGCCTCCCACCGTGGCCTCCTCCACGCGCACGCTCGACGTGGACTTGCCCACGCCCGGTGTCACGTAGCCTGCGGGATAGTCGTAGAGCTCCAGCGCCGTCACGCCCTCCGCGGCCTCCGTCTTTCCGGAGACATCCAGCGCGGGCTTCTCGAAGTCGTAGTCCTTCAGGTGCACGGCGCCCGGACGCAGCCGGTGCACCACTTCCAACGCGGAGAGGTACTCCTCCTCCACCACCGCCTTGCCCAGACTGGGACGCAGGGGCAGTGCCTTGCCCTGCGGCAGCGGCGCGTGCGCGCTCGGCTTGTCGCCCAGCACCAGCGTGTGCCCGTCCTCGGCGTGCTCGAAGAAGTAGAAGATGCCCTCCCACTCCATCAGCCGACTGAGGAAGGCGAAGTCCGTCTCGCGGTACTGCACGCAGTACTCGCGCGGCGCGTAGGCGGCGGACAGGGCCGCGCGCACCTCGATGCCGTTCTCCTTCAGCACCGCCTTGAGGATGTCCGGGACGGTCTTCTCCTGGAAGATGCGGCTCTTGTGGGCCTGCGTCAGTCGCCACAACCGCGGCACCACGTGCGCCCGGTAACGCCTGCGCCCCGTCTTCATCCCCAGGGCTTCCACCTCGCGCACCCAGCCGTGAACGTGCCGGGCGGCGAAATCCCGCACGGAGAACGTCACCAGGGCGTCCTGGCCCACGAGCTCCGCCACTTCGAGCGGCTCGGCGTCCACCGTGAAGAAGTCCACACGGAAGTCGTACAGCCGGCTGAGGCCCTCGGAGCCGGAGACACCCGACACGCCCAACCCGTCCGGGCCATGGGGGCCGACCTTCAGCGAGAACGCCGGTGAGCTCTGTCGTGACATGACTCCCCCTTCACCAGCGGCAAGCCATCAACGGCAGGCCGGGGACGGAGGCGGAATTCTACCACACCGAGTGAATCCCGGCGCACGCCCCACGCCGGAAGTCCGGCTCAAACGTCCAGCGGCTCCGTGGTGCGCACCACCCGCATCCCCGCCCGCCGCAGCTCCTCGATGGCCTCGTCCGCCAGTCGTGGGAAGTCCAGCGAGGGCGGAAGCGGCTCCAGCGGCGGCGCGGGCACCGGGCTCATCGCGTCCACCAGGATGTGGACCCGCCCCATCTTCGAGCGGTCCGTCCGCTCGATGTGCTCCCGGAGGTCCCTCAGCGTGGACAGGACGCAGTGCGACTTGGCCTGACCGAAGACGTAGAGGCGATCAAACGTCATCAGCCGCTCGAAGAGGCGCGTATTGAATTCGCCCACACGCTGCCCCTTCACCTCCGTCACCTCGGGCATGAGCACGGAGTAGTTCTCCGTGAGCGGGTGCTCGCCCTTCAGCTCGAAGTGGGTGGCCGTGTCCCGCGCCAGGGCGTGGAACACGCTCGCCTCGTAGAACGCCGGCACCAGCGCGTGGCTCAGGCCCCCGAGCAGCGCATGGTACGGCCAGATGGTGAGCACGTAGCGCGCCTGCGCCTCCAGGCGCTCGCAGTACTCCAGGCTCTCTTCCGGAAAGCGCGTGGCCCGCCAGCGGCCGGAGCGGACATCCGCCACGGACACCTGCGTCATCGGCGCGGGGTGCCGTCCCTCCGCGTCCTTCCACCAGGCGGGATGGAAGATTTGAAAGATGCGATGGGTGTCGAGCGAGAACACCAGCTCCGTCACCCGGTTGAGGTGCGAGTAGAGCCAGCGCAGCGTGCGCTGGGTGTCCTCGACGGCGCCGGGGACGAAGAGGCTGGCGCCGGGGGTGCAGAAGGCCACCTGCACGTCGATACCGAAGGCGGCGATGCGCACCCGGTCCTCGCGCGCGGGGCGCACGCCGTGCTCGGCGACATAGCGTCGGGCCTCGTCGGCGACCTCGGCGGTGCGCTCCAGGTAGAGCTGACCCGAGCGGGCGTCCTCGTGGAAGCGGGGGATGGGCAGCGACATGCGGTCCTCCAGGGGTGGGCCTGTATCAGCGGCCCTTGGGGAAGTGACGCCGCGTCAGCTCCTCGACGAGCGCCTTCGTGGCGGGAGTCTGGGCAATCTTCGCGGGCTCCGCGCTCGCCTCCAGCGCGCCCACCAGGGACGGCTTCTCCGGCTCGGCCTCCATGAGCGGGAAGTAGCCCTCCGGCACCGGCTCGCCTTCCTGGCCCACGAGGCCAATGGGGCCGGAGCCATGCCGACGGCGGAAGAGGACGGGAGTGCCGGGGATGCTCTGCTTGCCCTCGGCCAGCTCGTTGCCGAACTTCATCACCGGCTGGGGGCCCGTCTGCGACAGCTTGTAGATGGCGGCCACCCTGTCGCGCGTGAAGGGGCAGTCCATGGTGCGCGCGACGATGTGGCCGCCGTAGCCGTAGAACTGCGCGCTCGGATCCCAGCCCACCTGTCGCCGCAGCTCCTCGAACTCGCGAGTGGCCTCCGCGTCCAGACCATCCTCGAGGATGTTGACGGGCTTGATGCCCATGTCGCGCGCGCGCGTCACGGCGTAGAGGTACTGGAGCTTCTTGTTGCCGGAGTCGAAGCGGATGGAGTCGCCGGAGCCCGGGTCCTCGCGGATGAGCTGGAAGGCGGCGGGGATGCCCGAGGTGAGCGTGTCGAAGGTGTCCAGCAGGTAGCTGGAGCGCTGGGGGCGGCGCTCGCGCATGGCGCGGAACGCGGCATCATCCGAGCCGTAGCGCTGGATGTGTTCGTGCCCCATGGTGCCCACCGGCATCATCCCCAGCGAGCGCGCGCCCTCCACGTTGCTGGTGCGCGTCACGCCCACGTCCTTGCAGGCGCGCAGGGCGATGTCGTGCTGCCCCAGACAGGTCGCCGCGCGCAGGCCCACCTCGAAGATGCGCGCGGGGTCCTCCACCACGTCGACGAGTTCCTGGACGGTGGCGCGCACGCGCTGGGCATACCCGTCCGAGTCCACGGTGATGGGCACGGGCTTGACGCCCACCGCGTCGAGCGTCTCCAGGGCGATGGTCTTCTGCTCCTCGCAGGTGACGCGGGCGAGCGCGCGGGCCAGCACATCCCGGTCCATCAGGGCCTGGGTGGCGACCTGGATGCGGAAGTTGAGCTGGAGCAGCAGCGGCTCCACCCAGGAGACCAGGGCGGAGGGGCCGGTGAGGGTGAGGATGGGCTCGCGCGGGAAGAAGAGCGTGCCGCGCGGAATGGCGCGGATGGAGAGCTTCTCCTTGCGGAGGATGGCGGCCTTGAAGCCCACGCCCATCTCGTAGTCGTAGCGCGCGAGAAAGTCGTAGTCCTCGGGCTTCGGTTCAGGGAGGAGCGAGCGCACGTAGGCGGCCAGGTCCAGGGGCATGACCTGGAGACCGCCCTTGCGGTGTGAGTAATAGAACGTCTCCCGGCGCAACGGCCAGCCGGCCTCCGCCATGCTGAACTTGTAGCCATCCGTCGCGAGCAGCGAGGTCGCCATCCTGGGTGCCTTCCTCCGGTGTTTCTTGAGACTACGCGCGCCATGATGGGTTTCCTACCCTTCTGGCTCGCTTTCCCGGGCGTGCGGTGTCGACTCGATTAAAAGCAGAGTCCATGTCGCCGGCCCCCTCCCGACGCCTGCTCCCCGCGCTCGCGGCCAGTGTGGCCGTGCACGGGCTGCTGTGGCTGGCCGTCGACGGGATGCCTCCAGCCACGCGGGCACCGGCAGCCCTCCCCCGCCCCGCCGAGCTGGAATGGGTGGAGGTGGAGGTGACCTCGTCGGCCGTGGCGAACCCGGCACAGGAGAGCGAGGCACGTCCCCCGAAGGCGTCGAGCGCGCACAAGCAGGCGCTCACTGAGCGCCCACGTGGAGACAAGACGCTTCCCCATGCGCCCGACTCCACGCCGCGAGCCGAAGAGAGCGGGCCTCCTCCACCGAGCAACTCGGCGACAGAGATGTCCGCCGCCACGGAACGAGCACGACAGAGCACGCCCCACGCCTCGACCACACCACTGGCCGATACGGCCGCCACCGCCGAGCGTGCACAAGAGAGTGAGCCGAGCAGCCCGCGGACCGATACATCCCCCGCTGATTTCGCTCGAGAGAATGAGCGGAGCAGCCCGCGAACCGACACGTCCGCCGCCGCGCAGCAGGCACCGGAACGCGAGCCCCGCGTGCCGAGCGACGCACTCGCCGATACATCGCCGCCCATCGACCTGGCGAGGGAACACGCGCCACGCGGCTCCGTGAGCGACCTCCCCCGCGCCAATCCGCTCCTCGCCAACGATGTTCCGCGCGCGGCGCCCTCTTCCAGCGCGCTCACGGATTTCGCGCTCGCGCCGGAGAGCATGGCGCGGACCGCGGACTCCACACGACTATCGGAGCCCTCCGGCTCGCGACTGCTCCTGGCGGCTCGGACCCAGGCGGCGCCGATGCGACTGAGCGACACGACGTCGGCGCCCGACGTGGGAATCCGTGACGCACGCAAATCCCCCACGCCCCAGGCGCTCGTGGAGGACCTCGTCTCGGAGAGCGTGGGGCGCGGCAAGGTGGACCGAGGGCTCGTGCATCCCTACTTCAGCCAGCTCGGCAAGAAGCTGGTCGCCTTGTGGGACGCGGACCGCTCCGTGAAGGAGCACGGCCTCCAGGGCTACTTCGACATGGGCATGGAGCGCAGTCGCGCCTATGGCCGCGCCTGGAGCGAGCGCGCCGCCAACTACGGCTCCTCGGGCGCGTTCGTCGCGAACAACCAGCCCGTGGACGACAAGCGCCGTCCGACCAGCACGGTGGGAGACCCGGCCCTGCGCATGCGCAGCGAGCTGCGCGAGAAGATGCGCGAAGGCTTCCGCTCCACGCGCCGAGCCCTCATCCGCGTCGTCCAGGACCGCCAGGGACGCCTGCTCGACGTCTTGCTCGTGGAGCCCAGCCACCAGCCTCAAGTGGACCAGGAGGCGGTGAAGGACGTGCGCTCCGCCGCGGAGAAACTCCCACCGCCGCCCGCCGAAGCCGTGGGGAGCCGCGAGCGCATCGTCAGCCTCTGGGAGTTCGAGCTGATCATCTCCATCAGCCCGCCCATTCCCACCTTCACCTTCGAGTTCGACGAGGCGCTCGGCTTCATCGACACCCGCCTGCCCCTGGACAAGCGCATCTACAAGCGCGTGCGCCTCGTCGAGCTTCGCTAGCGCGACCTAAAGGCAGTCCACCAGGCCGTCGTAGAGCGTCGTGCTCGTCCCCGGCAACGTCGCGTAGAGCGGCTCCGGCCCCGCGAGCGCCGTCAGCAGCTTCGCCATCGTCGTGCCACGCGCCAGCGGACTCCTGCAGGCCCATGTCCGCGTCTGCGTGGAGATGACTCCCGTGCGCGAATCGATGTTCTCGGCGCTCCCACCGAACACCCAGAGGCACTGCCCGATGACACCCGTCCGCGTCTCCACCGAACAGCGAAACACGATGGACTCGATGTTCGCGTAGTCCCCCTCACAGAACGTGTCGCCACAGATGTCGTCGAAGTTCTGCCGCAGGTGAGCGCGGAGCTCGAACCACGCCTGGAACTCCACCTCCGTCTGAAAATAGCTCACCTCATCGACATACGACTTCGCCCGCCGCTCCAGGGGTAACGAGGACACCCCTGCCTGGGGCACCTGCGCCCCAGCGAACGACGACAGCCCCAACATCGACGGCACCACCCACCAAGGACTCATGCGCATCCCGACGGACCTCCCCCTGGAACCACCAGGTCACTCGGGCTTAACGCGCTCTTCACGAAAGACCGTCTTCACAACCCATCCTGGATGACATGGAGTGTCCGCCTCCCGAAAGGCAGGCCCGCATGACGTCGCTCCTCCGTCGTGTTTCCGATGTCCTCGTCCTCACTGTCGTCGCGTTGACCTTCGCGTTGCTGCCCGGCTGCGGTGAGGGCTCTTCGGAAGACGACCCGTTCGGAGAGGCGCGGCGGGCGCTGCTCGATGGTGTGGGCTCCACGGCGGCGCGCGCGGCCCTGACGAAGCGGTGGGCGCCCATCCACTACCAGGACGTGGACGTGACGGGCTCGCACTCGCTCAGCGGCAAGTCCGACTTCCTCACCCGCGTGGACTTCGACGGGGATTGGAGCGGGACGAACAACTGGGACAACACCGGCTCGCGCGTGCTCTCCGCGCATGCGTATCAGTCCGTGGTGGAGACGAGCACGCACTGGTACCTGCTCTACACGTTCTTCCACCCGCGAGACTGGTCCGACAGCATCTTCGACACCGAGCACGAGAACGACGGCGAGGGCGTGCTGCTCGTCATCCAGCGCGATGGCAGCGAGTACGGCGCGCTCGTCGGCGCGGTGACGGTGGCGCACAAGGACTTCTTCTCGTTCGTGCCCTCGGGCAGTCCGCTCGGCTCGGGCTCGGAGTCGCTCGACGGCACGCTGTCGCTGGCCTCATTCGAGGGACAACTCCACCCCATCACCGCGCAGGAGGCCAAGGGCCATGGCCTCAAGGCGTGGCCCGCGTACGACATCGTCGGTGACGGCGTGAAGTACTTCCCGTCCCTCTCGCTCGCCGAGCAGCCCTCGTCCGCCACGGACTCCGACGTGCGCTACAAGCTGGTGGACATCTACGGCGCGGAGGGGCTCTGGCCGAGGCGGGAGCTCACCACGCTGTTCTCCTCGTACGGGACGTTCCGGGGAGACACCAGCGGCGACTGCGGACTCGTGGCGGGCAACTGCGGCTCGAACTCCGCCAACTCGCCCTGGGGCTGGGATGACCAGAACGACGGCCCCATCCTCCGAGGCGAAATCGCGAATGATCCAGCGAAGCTCGCGGCCTACTACTTCAGCCCGGCGTCGCAGTTCTCCACGACGTACACCTTCAACCCGTTCAAGGGCATCGGCACGGACCCGAACCAGCCCTGAGCGGCGAGGCCCGACGACGCGGAGCGGGACTCACTCCCGCTTCCGCGCGTGGCTTCGACTTCAGGACGCGCGAGACTTCCGCGCGGGGCGACGCGTGCGGCTGCGCACCGGCGTCGAGGGGGACTGACCGTAGACGCGGTCGTAGTCCTTCATGCTGCGGCGGATGACCTCCATCGCCTCCGGCCTGTCGTAGACCTCCGCGATTTCGACGCTGCGCTTTCCCTCACCGGGAATCTGCTTGTAGGTGAGGAAGTAGTGCTTGAGACGGTCCAACAGCGGACGCGGGAGCTGGGCGATGTGCTGCAGCTCTCCGTAGACCAGGTCGGACTCGAGCACCGCGATGATTTTGTCGTCCGCCTCGTTGCCGTCGATCATCCGGAAGCCGCCGATGGGCACCGCGCGCACCAGGAGGTTGCCATTGCTGACGACCTTCTCCGTCAGCACGCAGATGTCGATGGGGTCCCCATCGCCCTGGATGTTCTTCACGCCCGTGCGCTCGGCGCAGCGCTTCGCCACCAGCTCGTCGCAGTACGTCTGGGGAATGAAGCCGTACAGCGTCGGGCACTGGCTGCTGAACCGCTGCGGCCGGTCCAGCTTCAAGATGCCTGACTCCTTGTCCAGCTCGTACTTCACCGCGTCCGTGGGGACGATTTCGATATAGGCGGTGACGATTTCAGGAGACTCGTTCCCGGGGGTGATGCCGTGCCAGGGATGAGCCGCGAACGACTTCTGAGGTGCTGACTTCTTCATGTGGGTACGTCTCCCGAGCGCCTGCACGCCTCGGAGTAGAGTTGCGCGACCGCGTCCTCCAGCTCGCCCGTGAGCGCGTCGCGGTCTTCAATCGTCAGGCCCTGCGTGGGGATGGGCTTGCCCACCACCAGCGCCACGCGCTGGCCCCACTGCACCGCCCGTCCTCCCTTGGGAAGGATGAGCCGCGTCCCCGACACCGCCATGGGCACCACCGGCACGCCCGCCTGGATGGCGAGCGTCGCGGCCCCCTTCTTGAACGGCCGCAGCCGTCCGTCCTCGCTGCGAGTGCCCTCGGCGTAGAAGAGCACGCTCACCCGCTCGCGCAGCGCCGTCACCGCCTCCTCCAACCGGGCCCGGTCCTCACTGCCGCCGCTGCGCGCCACGGGGATGTTGCCCGCCCGCCGCAGCGCCGCGCCGAACACCGGAATCTTGAACAGCTCCGCCTTCGCCACGAAGCGCGTGTGCGTCTCCACGTACGCCATGTTCAGCGGCGCGTCGTAGTGCGACTGGTGGTTGCACACGAAGACGACGTGGCCCTCCGTGGGAATGTGCTCCAGCCCCACCGCCTCGTGACGCACACCCGCCGACGCCAGCACGCCCCGCGCCCAGACCCTCAGGGCCTTGTCCGCCTCCCGGTGCGCGCCTCCCACCGACAACGCGGAGATGACCGAGGAGAACACCCCCGTCAGGCCCACTGCTGAAACACCCGCGAACGCCGTCCGGACGATGTCTCGAATCACACGAACTCGTGGGCGGGGAACAGGAGCACGTCCGAGATGCGCTGGACCCCGAGCAGCAGCATCAGGATTCTGTCGAGCCCCACGGCGATTCCCGCCGAGGGCGGCATTCGACCTACTGCGTCAAGGAACCGTTCGTCCAAAGGATACACGGAACGCCCCAGCTTGCGCCTGAGGTCCTGTTCCTCGAGCAACCTCGCCCGCTGCTCGGTTGCGTCCGTCAGCTCGGAAAACCCGTTCGCGAGCTCCAGGCCCTTCGCGTACAGCTCCACCCGCTCCGCCACCGAGGCGTCCCCGGGCTTCAGGCGAGAGAGCGCCGCCATGGACGCCGGGTACTCGATGAGGAACGTGGGCCGCTCGTGGCCCAGCCCGAGTTCCACGCGTTGCAGGAAGAGGTGGAAGAAGACGTCATCGAAGCTCTCCGCGTCGCCCGTCCGCACGCCAGCGGCCTCGGCGGCCCGCTTGAGCGAGGGCCCGTCCGAGTGCACGCGGATGTCCACGCCCGTCGCCTTGAACACGGCGTCGCGCACCGTAAGGCGCTCGTAGGGCGTGCGCGTGAAGAAGGCCGGGTCGGCGCCGGGCTCGCCTTCCGTGGTGGAGCGCCCCGCTTCAGCGAGCGCGCCTTCCAGGTCCGCCATGATGGCGTGGTAGTCCGCCTGGGGCCGGTAGAACTCCAGCATCGTGAATTCCGGATTGTGCGTGGCGGAGACCTCGCCGTTCCGGAACACCTTGCACAGCTGGAAGAGAGGGCCGGCCCCGTCGGCGAGCAGACGCTTCATCGCGTATTCGGGGCTGGTGTGGAGATAGAGCGTGCGCGCGGTGCCGACGTCCGTCTCGGGGATGAAGCCCGCCTCGAAGGCGTTGATGTGCGGCTCCATTCCCGGCGTGGGGATGAGCAACGGCGTCTCCACCTCCAGATACCCCTGGGCGACGAAGAAACGTCGAAGGGCGGAGTAGAGGGCCTGGCGTCCCCGGGCGGCCCGCCATTGAGAAAGGTTGGGCATGGGCCTGTCGGAAGTAACATGAGGCCCGACATGCACCCAAGGATTCCCCTCCTCCTCGCTGTTGCCCTCTGCCTCAGCGCCTGCCCCAAGGGGCCCCCCGCCGACTCCCGGCAGCCTCCCACGGAGGAGCAGCGCCTGACGACGGATGTGCGCGCGCTGGCCTCGCGAGCGGAGACGTTGCTGGAGGCGCAGCACCGGCTCGTCTGGGTGTTCTGGACGGAGGGCCGCCACGTGGACGTCTCCGGGACGTACGCGGGGCAAGAGGACCTCTTCACGCTCGACAACATCCGCAAGATGGACCGGCTGCGGCAGCTCACGCAGGACCCGCGCGAGGTGCGCGCCCTCACCGCCTTGCACTCGCACTTCGCCGGCGAGTACCTGTCGCACGCGCTGGCCGAGTACAACGACGCGTCCGCCAACCTGGAGGCGTCACTCACCTTCACCGTCGACGGCAAGGAGCTGCGTTACCGGGATTTGGAGCGGCTCCTCGCCAACGAGCGGAGCGCGGCGCGGCGCAAGGCGCTGTACACGGCGGCGACGCCTCCGCTGGAGCGACTCAACCAGACGCTGCGCCGCAAGGAGGAGCGCGCCGAGGAGCTGGTGAAGGAGCTGGGCTTCCCCTCGTACGAGGCCTTCGGCAGCGAGCTGCGGCAGGCGGACCTGGGCAAGTTGAGCGTGCTGGCGGAGGAGATTCTCCAGGCCACGCAGGCACCGTACCGGTTGGTGATGGAGCGGCTCGCGCAGCGTGAGCTGGGAGTGCCCTTCAAGGACATCACCCGCGCGGACATCCCCCGGCTGTTCCGCTCGCGCGAGGTGGAGGACGCCTTCCCGAAAGGGGAGTCCCTGCTCAAGGCGCACGGCACATTGTCGGGGATGGGCCTGGACCTGGCCGAGCTGAAGAACGTTCAAATCGACGCGCGGGAGTTGCCGCGCAAGAACACCCGGCCGCTGGCGTTGGCGGTGCGCGTGCCGGACGATGTGCGGCTGTCCTTCAAGCCGGGCTCGGGCGTGTTGCATCAGGCGCGCGTGCTGCACGAGTTCGGGCACGCGTTGCATTCGGCCTTCACGAAGGAGACGCGCTTCGAGCTGGCGCGGCTGGGCAACCCCACGGTGGGCGAGGCGTACTCGTCGCTCTTCGAGGACCTGCTGGAGGACCCGGTGTGGCTGGAGGAGCACGCGGGCGTCAGTGGAGACCAGCGCTCGCAGTACCTGGCGGCCTCCAGCGCGCACAAGCTGTACCTCATCCGCCACGCCGCGGGCCGGCTCCTGTACCAGTTGGAGCTGCACCGGCGCGTGGAGGTGGACCCGAAGGAGCTGTACCGCCAGGTCATGTCGCGCACCGACGACATCCCGATGACGGACGAGGACACCGCGCGCTACCTGGTGGACCAGGAGGACTTCTTCCAGTCCGCGGACAGCTTCCGCGCGTGGTTCCTCGCGGGCCAGCTCCAGGCGCAGCTCAAGGCGCGCTTCGGTCCCGCGTGGTGGCACGCGCCGCAGTCGGGTGAGTTCCTCAAGGCGCTGTGGGCGAAGGGCAACGGGCTGTCCTCGCGCGAGGTGGCCGAGGCCATTGGCGAGAAGGGCATCGAACCCGACGTGCTGCTGTTGCGCCTGGGCACCACGCTCCAGGTGCCCATCCGGCTGAACCTGGAGGGCGTGGAGGACAGCATCCTCCCCGCGGCGCCCGGCCTGGAGGGCTTCACCCAGCCCGCGCCGCCTCCGGGGCTGGAGGAGTTCACCTCGCCGCAGGGGACGCAGCAGGGCCCCACGCTTCCGCCCAAGGCGGGCACCGGCGACGGCCGCTAGAAACACGAAGGGCCTCCGCCCACATGGGGACGGAGGCCCTGACGGTGTGCCGGGGAGGACTTCCTCCCGGGCGGACTACAGGAGCTTCATCAGCTCCGCGCGCTTGGCGTTGTACTCCTCGTCGGAGAGGACGCCGGCGTCCTTCAGCTCCTTGATTTCCTTCAGGCGCTGCGCGGGGCTGCGCGTGTCGGCGGGAGCCGCCTGCTGCGCGGGCTCCTGGGGGCGCTGCTGCTGGCCCTGCTGGTTCATGAACTGCTGGGCCATTCCGAAGCCCATGCCCATGCCCATGCCGCCCAGCGCGTTGCCGGAGCCGCTGCCGTCACCGCCCTTGGCCATGCCCTCGGCCGCGCCCAGCATCGCCTGGCCCTGCGCGTACTGCTGGAAGCCACCGGCCAGCCGGGAGTAGGCGACGTCCTTGGAGAGCTTCTTCAGCGTCCCCTCGTCCTCCTCCTTGATGCTGACGTGGAAGTTGCCCATCCGCACCACGGTGAGGCCGTAGCCGTCCACGTGGGGCTTCAGGCCGCTGATGACCTCGGTCTCGATTTCCTCGGTGTACGCACCGCTCGTCACGTCGAGCAGCGGCCAGCGCTTCTTCACCAGCAGCTCGGCGATGCGATCTCGCGTCACCTTGAGCACCTGGTTCTTGAACCAGCCCAGCAGCTCCTCGTTGCTGGAGCGGCCCATGCCCACCAGGCCCACCACGAGCTTCTCCGGGTCCGTCACGCGGATGGAGAAGTCGCCGTACACCATGGTGCCGATGCCCAGGCCCGTCTCCGGGTCCCGAACGTCGCCAATGGGCCCGCCGAACTTCACGCCCGCGAACTCGCGGACGGAGACGAAGAAGACCTCGGTGACGAAGAGGTTGCCACCCGTGAACTTCTCCACGAGCGCGGACAGGAACGGGATGTTGTTCGAGTCGAGCTGGTGACGGCCGGGCCCCAGCTTGCCCTCGACCTTGCCGTCCTTGACGAAGAGGGCGACCTCATCGGCGTCGACGGTCAGCTGGGTGAGCATCCGGATGTTGTTCTCCGGATACTTGTAGATGATCTCCCCCTTCGCCGTGTCCGCGCGAGCGATGAAGTTGCGCTTCGCCTCACCCTTGATGGTGTCGAAGATACCCATTGCTAGTCAGCGCCTCCGTGGCCGCCATGGCGGCCGGCAAATCCGCGCCCCCACCCGACCCTCTCTAAGAACATGGCGTCCGTGACGAAAGCGCGCCCGCTTTCCGCCCGGCAGCCCTCCCTGGAAGATGCCAGTTTCACTGGCGATTGCCTAGCCGCTCGCCCGCCAGGCGGCCCTGGGGTGGCCGCCGGTGAACGGGTGGGGGGCCTCCCGGGGAGACTTCAGCCCCAGCGGCTGACCAGGCGCTCGCGGTCCAGCAGGCGGATGCTGGCGAAGAGGAGCACCACGTCCAGGACCAGCACCACCGCGCCCTGGAGCGCATAGAAGCCCAGCCCGGCCTTCAGGACGCCGGCCACCTGCCCGCCCACCATGCCGACGA
This sequence comes from Myxococcus llanfairpwllgwyngyllgogerychwyrndrobwllllantysiliogogogochensis, assembly GCF_006636215.1. Lineage (GTDB taxonomy): Bacteria > Myxococcota > Myxococcia > Myxococcales > Myxococcaceae > Myxococcus > Myxococcus llanfairpwllgwyngyllgogerychwyrndrobwllllantysiliogogogochensis. Next base: position 21,179 of record NZ_VIFM01000125.1, read on the forward strand.
GCGGCAGGACGACCAGGGCCGAAATCTGCTGTGCCATGCGGGCCTCGCTCACCCGCGCGGAGATGAGCACCGCGACGCCGTTGCCGAAGAAGGCGAACAGCGGGGCAATCACCAGCACGCCGAAGGTCCACAGGGCGTTGGGCATCAGGGGCCCCTGCACCATCGGCCACGCGACGATGTCCACGCCCACGCAGAAGATGATGAAGGCCACCCAGGTAATCACCACCGCGGGCACCAGCGCCGCCAGGCTCTTGCCCGCCACCAGCTCCGCGGCCGTCACTGGTGAGGCGAGCAGCGGCTCCAGCGTGCGCCGCTCCTTCTCGCCCGCGACGCTCTGGGACGCGATGAGGATGGGGACGAAGACGGGCATGACGAGGAACAGCCCGAACCAGTCGGTGAGCGTCTTGTCGATGAGGAAGCGCGCCGCGCTCGCGCCCAAGGGCAGCGTGGGGTCATAGAACTGGGCCACGCTGCGCAAGTCGGCCCTGTTGGGCGTGTTGACGTACGTCCACACGACGACGATGGGCACCAGCACCATGACGGCCGGCAGCACCGCCATGGAGACGAGCAGCCCCACGTTCTTGCGCAGGTCCAGGAAGTCCTTCCAGAACACGGCCAGGGCTCGACGGGGACGGAATGCCATGGCTCAAGCGCCCTCTTCACGAAGCAGGTCCAGGTACACCTCTTCCAGGGGACGCTGCGCCGGCACCGCGCTGTGCACGCGCGCGCCCGCGCCCACCAGGCACGCCAGCACGTCCGGCGCGTGGGCCTCGTCCTCCAGCATGACGCGCAGCCGCATGCCCTCGGCCAGCACGTTGGGCGCGAAGGGCAGCGACGTCAGCGCGTTGCGGAAGCGCTCCGCCTCGCCGTCCACCCGCACGTCCAGCGACTGCCCCGAGCGCCGCAGCTCCCGCACCGGCCCCATCAGGAGCAGCCGCCGCTTCACCACCGCGACGCGCTCGCACAGCCGCTCCACCTCCGAGAGGTTGTGCGAGCAGAGGACAATCGTGCGTCCCTCCGATGCCAGCTCCGCGACAGCGTCGCGCACCGTGCGCGCGGACTCCGGATCCAGGCCGCTGGTGGGCTCGTCCAGGAAGATGACGCGAGGGTCATGCACGAGGGTGCGGACGATGGCGAGCTTCTGGCGCATGCCCTTGGAGAAGCCACCCACCGGCTCCTCCTCGCGGCCCCCCAGTCCGAAGCGCTCCAGGTAGTGCTGCGTGCGCGGCCACGCCTTGGACTCGTCCAGTTCGTGCAGCTTCATGAAGAAGCGCAGGTTCTCCCGGGCGGTGAGCCGCTCGTAGAGACCGGGCTGTTCGGTGAGCAGCCCCACCACCTTGCGCAGCCCCTCGCCGTCGCGGTCCGCGCGGTGGCCCCACACCACGGCCTCACCCTCGCTGGGGGTCAACAGACCGGTGAGCATGCGCACCGTCGTCGTCTTCCCGGCGCCGTTGGGCCCCAACAGGCCAAACACCTCACCGGGCCGCACGTGGAAGGTGAGCCCCTCCACGGCGACGCGTTCGCCGAAGCGCTTGCCCAGACCCCGGACGTCGATGCCGCTCAATCGATGGTCACCAGGACGAACTTGTTGTTGATGTCCTTGTCGACCGGGGTGACGACCTTGTCCGCGCCCACCGCGCTGCGCAGCGAGGAGAGCATCTTCTGCTCGGCGAGCACCCACTCGCGTCCGGGCCGCGCGACGAGCGAGCGCAGCTTCGCGTTGTAGTCACCGCTGCGGTACTGCTCCACGGTGTTGCTGGAGTAGAGCGTCTCGCCGCGCCAGTTCATCAGGTACGCGACGATGGGCTCGCCTTCCTGCCGCTGCGAGTAGTAGCGCCAGAAGAGGTCTCGCTGCGTCCAGTGATGGGACAGGTCCACCCAGTGGTTCCAGTTGAACCAGAGGGCGAAGCCGGCGGCCAGCACCCAGAAGGTGCCGAACAACATCACCCGCGCCCGCATCAGCGTCGCCACGACGGCCATGGCGCCCGCCACCGCGAAGACGAAGCCCAGCGCACCCTTGATGTTGACGGGCTCCGACAGCGAGCGCAGCAGCGAGTCCTCACCCGCGGGATTCTTGAAGCCGCGCACCGCCAGCACCACACCCGCCAGCGCCAGCACCGCGGCCAGGGCCTGGAGCGACGCGCGACCTTCCGTCTTCGGGCGCAGCGACTGCCACCCGAGGAAGCCGCCCACCACCGCCACCGCCACGCCCACCAGCCCCGTCGCGGACACCTTCGCGCCGGACGCCACCGCGGCCAGCGTGGCCGCGCCACCCAGGAGCATGAGCAGCGCCACCGCGCGCGAGCCCGGCGTCACCTTCTCACGCGTCTTGGGCGAGAACGCCTCGAACGACAGGTAGACGCCGAAGGCGAGCAGCACCAGCGTGACGAGGTCGCCCGTCCAGAGCGCGCGGGAGAAGAACGCGATGGGCTTGGTGACCAGGTCCTGCGGATAGGGCCGGTCGTAGTTGTAGACGAACAGGTCGGTGAAGTTCTTCGGGTTCTCCGCCAGGTCCTTGCCGACGAGGACGAAGAGGACCAGGCCGAAGATGAGGCTCACCGCGTGCGCGGAGATGCCCTCTTCCCAGAGCCGGTCGATGAAGAGCGCGATGAGGACCGCGAGGCCGGGCAGGACGGGGAAGACGTAGTGGTGGAACTTGGTGGCGCTGGAGGCCAGGAGCCAGAAGGAGAAGGCCACCCACACCACGGCGATGATGGCCAGGTGGTCCGCCTTCTTCTCCGAGCGCAGCTTCAGCTTCGCGATGATGGCGAAGGCGCCGGGCAGCAGGGCCACCCAGGGGAAGATGCCGAAGCCCCCCTGCTCGATGAAGTAGATGAACGTGCCACCCGGCGTGGTGGTGTGCACGCCCGCGGTGAGGCGGTTGAGGTGGTCGTGAACGAAGAAGCGGTACCAGAAGAGCTTGCCCTCGTCGTCCACGCTCTTGAAGAGGGACATCACCACGTACCAGGGCGCGGCCACCGCGAAGAAGACGAGGATGCCCGTGCCCAGGTGCATCTTGTGCATCTGCGCCCACAGCACCGGCATGGGCTGGCGGCCCTCTCGGACGTCCTTGCGGAAGCCTCCGTCCGTCAGCCAGCGCAGGTGCGCATCGAGGCTCGGCCCGTCCCAGGGCATGACGGCCAGCGCCGCGTAGAGCACGAGGATGACGGCGGGCAGACCCACGCCCAACAGGCCCTTGGCCAGCGTGGACAGGCCCGCGAAGAAATAGAAGCCGTACCACCAGGCGGCGCGGTGCTTCGTCGTGTCATCGAGCTGGCCGATGAGCGCGCACGCCATCGCGCAGACGAACGTGGTGACGAACGGCGTGTCCGTCACCGTCTGCCGGGTGAGCAGGAAGTACAGCGGCATGGTGGCCAGCACGAAGCCGGTGGCCAGGCCCGCGCGGCGGTTCACCACGCGCGACACGGCCAGGGACAGGAGCGTCACGGCGGTGATGCTCAGCGCCACGAAGGGCACGCGCATGCCCCACTCGGTGTACAGCCCGAGCTGGCCTCCCGAGCGCACCGTGCCCACCACCTGCATGCCCAGCGCCTGCATCCACATGGTCAGCGGCGGCTTGGAGAAGAACCAGGCGTTCTCCCAGAAGGGATACAGGTAGTCGCGGCGGACAATCATCATCCGCGCCACTTCGCCGTAGTGGGTCTCCCAGCAGTCCCACAAACCCACCGCGCCCAGGTAGGGGATGAAGAGCAGGCCCGCGAAGAGGGCCGTGGAAAACACCACCCGGGTGGTGGCGGAGAGCGCGAGCCACCGCTGCATCCACCGCGCCGAGAAGGTCTCCTTGCCGAGAATGGCCTCGGCGAAGGTCTGCTCTTGCTGCTGTTCCTGCTGTTCGCCGTCGCTCGCCACGGGTGAAGGGCTCCTTGAGTCGTTTCGGGCGGTTGCCTGCGCACCACGGGCAGGACGCGGCCTTATATCCCCGCCACCCTCGCCGGTCGACCTCCGCCGGAGGCACACCGTGAGGCAGCGTGCGCGCCATTGTGCAGGAGCCTGCACGAAGGTGGGAGGCCCACATGGAGGGAGCCCGCCGGGCGAGCGGGGGCACGGGCCTTGTATTGCCCGCCCCCGTCCAGATTTGGAGGCTCCATGCTCGTGTCCGCGGTGACGTTGGGTTGTGCCCTGCTCCTGGGGCAGGTGGAGGGTGGCCCGCCCGCTGAGGTTACCCCCGTTGAGGTCGCCCCCGCCGAGGTCGCGCCACCCATCATCCAGCCGCCCGCCGTGCCGCTGCCCTTCCAGGACTCGGAGCGGCCCGCGCTGTGCCTGGAGCTGCCGCCGACGCCGAACGTGCCCTCCGGCCAGTGGCGCGCGCAGTGCAGTCACGAGCAGCGTCGCTGTCTCATCACCCCGCGCCGCGAGCTGGATGTCGACGGCCAGGAGACGGAGCGCTTCCTGGAGCGGGTGCGTCCCTGCGTCCCCGAGGAGGCCGCGCCCGTCCCGAACGAGGAGCTGCGCACGTACCGGCTGGAGCCCTCCATCGCGGACGCGCCGCCGGGCTGGTATCGCGACGAGCGCGGTCGGGTGATGCAGTTCAACTTCGACCTGCACCGGCGCGTCTGGTTGGGCGGCGCCTGGAGCCCGCTGTGGCCCGGCGACGAGGCGCGCGAGGACCGCGTGCGCCTGGACTTCGGCATCGCGCTGGAGCTGGCCGCGCGCAAGCGGCTGCACCGGCTGCACTTCCTGGAGACGGAGCTGTCGCTCGGCGAGCCCTCCATCGACTTCTCGCTGCTGCGCTACGACTTCAGCGTCGAGCGCGATGAGCCGCTCTTCCGGATAACGACCTTCTTCGGTGAGCCGCGACGGTACGACGTCAGCATCAACCTGGGCGTGTGGCTGGAGACGCTGCGCGTGGAGGACCTGGAGCGCGGCGAGGCCCGGGGCGGGTTCCTCACCTGGGGCACCCTGCACGCCACCCTGGACCTGTGGCACTCGCGAGACCTGGTGTCCTACGTGCGCGTGCGCGCGGGTCCCTCCGCGGAGCGCGACTACGAGAACGGCATCAGCACGTTGGTGCCCGGCGCGGCGCTCGAAGGCAACCTGACGTTGGACCGGGATGGGTTCCACCACCTGCGCTTCGGCATGGAGGCGGAGAAGGTGCTCCTGTCGCGCGCCGTGGAGGGTCGTCCGCTCAGGCCCGAGCGGCTCAGGCTCTCCGCCGGTTACGAGCTCATCCTGCTGGCCATCAACGACCAGCCGCTGAGCCTGGTGGCGGACGCGCGCGGGGTGTGGCGCAACGACATCGCCTTCCTGCCGGAGCGCTGGGAGTGGTCCGCCTCGGCGGGCCTGCGCTTCTCGCTGTGGGCCCCCGCGCGCCGCTCCGCGCCCATCGCCGAAAAGGCCCGGGATTGAACGTGCTCGCGCTTGGACTCGCATTGCTCCTGGCCTCGGCGCCAGGCGCGGGCCCTCCGTCACCGGACCCGTGTCTCCCCACGGACTCGCGGGGCGAGCCGTTTCCCACCTGCTTCGACCCCGGGGATGGCTGGGTGGTGGGCACGGGCGCGACGGTGCGCGACGGCGTGGGGGCGCTGACGCTGCACTCGAGCGTGCGCATCCGCACCGGGCGCACCAGCCGCAGCAAGGGCACGCCCTGGTTCACCAACCACCGACTCCTGGGCGTGGACCTCTGGGATGGCGAGCGGCGAGGCTGGGGCTTCACCGCCTATGACGGACTGCTGCGCCGCCACCTGGAAGAAGGCTTCATCCTGATTCCCACCGCGCGCCCGGTGCGCATCCCCTTCCCGTTCGACGTGACGGTGGCGCTGCGCGCGGCGAACCTGGAGCGGCGCGAGTGGGAAGGTCCGGGGTGGACGCTGGAGACGGGGCGCATGGGGCTCCTTGTCGACCCGCTGCGCTCGGAGACCGGGCGCGCCTGGCTCGGCTTCGGCCCGGTGGCGAGCCACACGCTGCGCCGCGCGGGCGACACCACCGAGCACGCGCTGTCTCCCTTCACCTCGCTCATGTTCGACCTGGGCCTGGAGAGCGAAGATGGACTGTGGGCCCTGCGTGCTTCGGGGCTCGCGGGGTGGACCCTTGGCCTCGAAGGTGGAACGGACTTCCGCGCCCGCGCCGATGCCTCCCTGGAGCGCGTGTTCCTCGCCGTGGCGGACCAACCCGTGGCGCTGCGGCTCTCTGGCGGCTACGTCGTGGGTGACGCGGGCCTCTCGCGACGTGACGAGTGGACGCTCGGCGCGGGCCTCGTGGTGCGAGCCTTCAGCGCGCGGTGGTGAGTCCGCCGTGCCCGAAGCCCAGGGATTCCTGATATCGAGGCACCGTCAGCCGGAGCCTTCCAGGGCGTCGCTCGGGAGCCCCGGCTCTCGCCGGTGGCGAGGAGGGAGGTCCCGTCATGGAGAGAAAGCTCGTCTCGATTCAGCGCATCGACCACCTGGAGGCCATCCCTGGAGCCGACAACATCCTGAAGGCACGGGTGATGGGCTGGGACGTGGTGGTGAGGAAGGGCGAGTTCGCCCCCGGTGACGCGTGCGTCTTCTTCGAAATCGACAGCCAGCTTCCGGAGGGCGCGCCCTGGGCGGAGTTCCTCAGGGCCCGGAGCTTTCGCGTGAAGACCGCGCGACTGCGGGGCGTGCTGTCCCAGGGGCTCGCGCTGCCCACGTCCATCCTGGAGGGCACGGTGCCCCCCGAGGGCACGGACGTGCGCGACAGCCTGGGGGTCGTGAAGTACGAGCCGGCACCGCCCGAGGGCAGCGACGTGGCCGGGCCCTTCCCAGGCGAGGTGCCGAGGACGGATGAAATCCGCCTGCAGTCGGCGCTCGGCGTCCTGGACGAGCTTCGAGGCCACGACTTCTTCGTGACGACGAAGCTGGATGGGACCTCCGCGACGTTCTTCAAGTCGCTCGACGGCCCGCTGGTGGCGTGCTCCCGGAACTGGTCTCTGCGACCCGGAACGAACCGGGCGTGGACCGTGGCGAAGCGGTACTCGCTGGACACCGCGTTGCCTCCGGGCTTCGCCATCCAGGGGGAGCTGTGTGGCCCCGGCATCCAGAAGAACCGCCTGGGACTCGCCGAGGTGGACCTGTTCGTCTTCAGCGTTCACGACACCCGGACGGGACAGTTCCTGGGCCATGCGGACTTCGTCTCGTTCTGCGCGCGGCACGGGCTGCGCACGGTGCCGGTGGAGCACGTCGTCACGGGCGAGGCCGCGCGGACGTTCGACCAGGGACTGGAGCACTACCTGCGGCTCGCCCAGGGCCTCTACCCGGGCACGAAGAACCGCAAGGAGGGCATCGTCATCCGCCCGCTCGTCGAGCGGCACTCGCCCACGCTGGGCGGCAGGCTGTCGTTCAAGGTCATCAACAACGACTTCCTGCTCAAGGACGAGGACTGAGGCCGGGCAGAGCCCACGGCTTCCCGAAGGAGGCCTCGGAGCCAACGCGTCAGCGCGGCGTTGGCTCCGAGGTCTCTCGGGGAATCGAGGACGGAGACGCTTCCAGCACCGTCCTCAGCGCGGCTTCGGCGGCCCGAAGACGCGCATCCTGTGGGTCCACGCGTCGCGCCTCTTCCAGTCGCTCCAACGCCCGGGGAAGCGCGCCCCGGGCCAGCTCGCACCGTACGCCCGCCTCCAGCGCCCCCGTGTCCGAGGGGCCATAGACCTGGGCCTCGTCCGCCGCATGACACCCCTCCTCCACGCGACCGGCATCGAGCAGCGCGCGTGCGAACTCCACCCGAGCGCCCACGTGCGAGGGTGACAAACGCACCGCCTCCGCGAGCGGAGTGACGGCCTCCCGCGACAACCCCAGCCGCCGCAACACCGCGCCCAGCTCCCGCTGAGGTCCCGGTGCTCCGGGCGACAACAGCGCCCGCCCTCGCGCCTCGCGCAGCACCGAGGGTTCGTCGAAGCGCAGCTCCGCCACCATCCGGCCCACGACCTCCTGATACGCGGGCCACCGCGCGGGCCAGGTGAAGACGAGGCGGTAGACCCACTCTCCCCGAGGCACGAAGAAGGCGAGCAGGTGGCGCCCTCCATCGGGCCCTTCGAGCTCCGCGCGCAGCCGCTGCGCGACACGTCCTCCCACCAGCGTCCGCGACGGCCCTTGCACCGACAACGTCCGCCCCTCGGGTCCGGGCGCTCCCAAGGGCAGCGTCTCGTCGTGGAAGTGCCGGGCCTGCGCCAGACCATCCACGGGCTCGCCCGCCTCGATGGCCTCCGCGGAGAACGTGGCGCGCCCCAGTCCGGGCAATCCATTGGAGAAGGTCCTCCGTCCCTGCCCGTCCACCTCGCCCCGCCAGCCTTCGGGCATCGCCACCGCGACGCCGAACCCGTCGTCCCGCTCCACGCGCCAGCCCGAGCGCTCCATCACCACCCCGCCCGCCACGAACAGCGCCGCGAGCACCCCTGCCAGCGGCCTCGCCAGACTCGTCCGAGAGGCCCGCTCGGAATCGCGTGGATCCAGGAACGCTCCCGCCAGCAACCCGGCCACCAGTCCACCCAGGTGCCCCGCGTTGTCCACGCCCACGGAGGTCCAACCCATCCAGAGGAACACGAGCACCGTGGGAAGCGCGCTTTCCCCGGATAGCCACCGCACGCGGAAGCCCGGGCGCGAGCGGTGACGCCGGCCCAGCACCAGCAGCGCGCCCATGCATCCATAGACGAGCCCGGAGGCACCCACGCTCACCGCGCCCGACCAGGCGAGCGAACTCGCCATCGTGGTCAGTCCGGTGGCGATGAGCAGCGCGACATAGTCACGACGGCGACAGGCTCTTTCGAGCGCCGTCCCCGCCGCCACCAGCACGGTGACATTGAGCGCCAGGTGCAGCGCATCCCGGTGCAGCAGGTTGGCCGACAAGAGCCGCCAGACCTGCCCCGCCTCGAGCACCAGCGGCCCTGCCTTCGCGCCCCAACGCACCAGCGCGTCCACGTCGACAGGACCCAGGGCAACGAGGACCCCGTGGACAGCCACCAGGAGCCCCGCGAGGGCCAGGGTGACCCAGGGAATCGGACGAGCGCTCCCTTGGCCGGCCGATTGACCGATGGACAACAGACCCGGCTGCCCCGCCTCCTGGGGAGAAAGCCCTGTCATTTGAGGGGGATGCATGACTTGTGCGTTGAAAGGCCGTTCTGCTATGACTGTACGCGGATCGGACCCGTGCTGAAGCTCATCATCGAAGACGACGAGGGGCGCAAGACCGTTGTTCCCTTCGTGCGCGACGAGATCACCATCGGACGTCAGGAGGGAAACACCATCCGCCTGACCGAACGTAACGTGTCTCGTCGTCACGCACGACTGGTGCGGTTGAACGGCCATGTCGTGGTGGAGGATCTGGGTAGCTATAATGGCACCCGGATCAACGGAGAGCGCATCGCTGGTCAGTCGCCCCTCAGTGAGGGCGATCTGATCCAGATTGGCGACTACGACCTGGCACTCCAGGCCGAGGGCGCCGCGAATGCCGTTGGCCCCATCACCACCAAGGTACCCACACGCCGGCAGGAAGCCGAGCCCGAGGAGCCTGACCGCTCGGAGAGTGAGGAGGATGCACCTGGAGACGGCGACGAGCACGACCACACGCCCCCATCCCAAGCCTCCGCGGACAAGCGGCGGAACTCGACCTCCATCATCCGGTTGGATCATGTCGAGGCCGACCGGCCCCGGAAGTTGGAGGACATCGATACAAAGGATGCGCCCCGGCTGGTGGTGCTGACCCCGGACGAGCTGCGGGGCCAGGAGTTCGCGTGCATCCGGACCGAGCTGCGCATCGGTCGCACGGACGACAACGACATCACGTTGGACCATCGTTCGCTGTCACGCACCCACGCCAAGCTGGTGCGCGAGGCGACGGGTGAGTGGCGCGTCATCGACATGCAGTCGGCGAACGGGATGACCGTCAACGGCGAGAGCTACGCCCAGGCCACCCTGAACAGCGGCGACATCGTCGAGCTGGGTCACGTGAAGCTGCGCTTCATGGGCGCGGGGGATGCCGGCGACGGCGAGGACGCTCCCGCCAGCGAAGGCGGCATGTCGAAGATGCCGCTGGTGGCCGGGCTCATCGCCCTGCTCCTGGGCGGTGGTGGCGTCGCGTTCTGGATGTCCAAGCAGGGCCAGGGCACGGGCAATCAGCCCATCCAGGACCCGGTGGTCGCTCAGCCGACCCAGCCCGTGGAGCCTCCGCCCGCCCCTCCCGTGAAG
>NZ_VIFM01000126.1 GCF_006636215.1 Myxococcus llanfairpwllgwyngyllgogerychwyrndrobwllllantysiliogogogochensis
GCGTAGGCAGAGTCAGATGTGTATACGCGACACCTCCACGAGCGCGAAGATTTCAGCGGGCGTGACGGCGCCGGTGAAGATGAGCGTGCCGTTGTTGGGGGCGTAGTAGGTCTTGAAGTAGCGCTGGAGGTCTTCGATTCGCCACGACTCGATGTCGGAGGGCCAGCCGATGACGGGGAACTGGTAGGGGTGGGCGACGAAGGCGGTGGCCTGGACCTGCTCGGCGAGGGCGCCCTCGTTGTTGTTGTCCACGCCGGAGCGGCGCTCCGAGTAGACGACGCCGCGCTCGGACTCGATGACCTTGGGGTTGAAGGCGAGGTGCTGGAGGCGGTCGGCTTCGAGCTGGAAGATGATGTCGAGCGCGGTGCGAGGGAACCAGTCCTGGTAGACGGTGACGTCCTCGGACGTGAAGGCGTTGTTGGAGCCGCCGTTGGCCTCCATGACGCGGTCGAACTCACCGGGGCCGAACTTCTTGGCGCCGTTGAACATCATGTGTTCGAAGAAGTGGGACAGGCCGGTGATGCCTGGGTATTCGTTGCGGCTGCCAACGCGGAACCAGTTGTAGAGGGCGACGTTGGGGATGTCGTGGTCGGGCCAGACGATGACCTTGAGGCCGTTCTTGAAGGTGCGGGTCTCGACGCTGGCGCCGAGCTTCTGGAAGGACGAGGCGGCGGGCTTGGAGGCCGCCTTGCCTTGCGCCTGGGCGCCGGCGGCGGGAGCCACCAGCAGCGCCAGGCACGACGTCCAGAGGAGGGACTGACGGAACATCCGTGCTCCTGTCAAAGAGGAAGACGCCCGGGAACGGGCGGCGGCGCACGATATTCCAGTTTCAGCCCCCCGTACCTACGCGGCGGGACGGGTGGAGCTCAGGCCCCGAGCACGCCGCGCAGCACGTCCTGGAAGTAGTTGATGCTTCCGACGTGCGTCTGGTGGTGTTTGGCGGACTGGTGGAGACGCAGGACGACGGCCTCGAACTCGGCCTGGCTGACGTCGCGCAGGGACATGTAGAGCCGGGCTGCGCCCTGGAGGTACGAGAACAGGGGGTTGCGGTCGGTGCCGTCGGGCCGGCGCGCCAGGTGGCGGTAGAGCCGCTCGAACTCCTGGTCGGTCTCCGTGTTGCGCACGGCGCGGCAATAGCCGGCGGCGGTCGCCTCGATGAGGATGAAGAAGGGGTGGTACTCGGGAGGCGGGGTCTTGGCGAAGCTGGGGGGCTTCTTGTCACCGGTCCACAGCTTGGAGATGGGCTGGAGGGTGACGTGCGTGAGCACCTCGCCGGCCCGCACCTGGGCGCGAGCGCCGACGGGAACCACGTGCTTCTGGTCTTCCCACTCCACTGCGACAAACAGCCGGTCCGGAGCGTCCACCCTCACGCCCGCCTTCTCCAGCTCCGCCACTGCGTTCGCGTCCATCTCTTTTCACGCCTCCGAGCCCCCTCTCTACCCCGCCCCGGGCCTCCAGTGCACCCGGCTTCGCACGCTGACGTCCGCTCGCCTCCCCTGCGGAGGCAGCCACCGTCACCTCCAGGACCCCTGCTTCAAATCCAGACATCACCTGGGGCCCCCCAGGGCCCTGGGGATGCGCTCGGCGCCCAAACAGGCAATAAATGCCGGACCAGGATACCCAGGAGGCGTCATGAGGGAGTGCAGGTCGGCCGTGCTCGTGCTGCTCATCACCCTCGCGCTCGTACCGGCGATGGCCACCGCGGGGCAGAGCGCCTCCATTCGCTGGGCGGCGAGCCGGGGCGATTTCGTCACCTGGCAACTCAGCGGCGTGAGCAGGGCGGCGGATGGCGCCCTTCAGCTCTTTCCAGGTCAGGCCTGGGCCGGCACGGACCCGTACGGGCCCGGGGGCTACCATGGGGGCACGTATTACAACGGCGGCTCGTTCGTTCAAGGCGAGGCCACCAGCCCCATCATCACCAGTGCGTTCGGCTTCCGCGAGGCCATCGCTTCCTGGGAGGCCACCACGCCCATGGGGACCTGGATGGAGACCTTCGTCCGCGTGCAGGTGGCGGGTGCCTGGACGAAGTGGTTCAGCCTGGGCGTGTGGGCCTCGGAGGGCGCCACGGTGCGGCGCCACTCGGTGGACTCGCAGGCGGACACCGTGGCGAGGGTCTCCATCGACACGTTGCTCGTCACCGCCAAGAAGTCGGCCGCGAGCGCGTGGCAGGTGAAGACCCGGCTGTTCAGCGCGGACGGCGTGGCCACGCCCACGCTGCATGCCAGCGCCCTCACCTTCTCCACCTCGCCGGAGGCCAGGCCCACCGTCCCGGCTGGCAACCCCGCTCGCTGGAACCAGGTGCTCGACGTGCCCCGGTGCTCGCAGATGGTCTACCCCGATGGGGGCGAGGTCTGGTGCAGCCCCACGTCCACGGCCATGGTGCTGAAGTACTGGTTGCAGGACACCGGTGGCTGCGAGTCGAGTGTGCGGGCGGCGGTCAGCGGCACCCACGACTGGTACTACGGCGGTCACGGCAACTGGCCGTTCAACACGGCGTATGCGGCCCGCCAGGGCTTTCAGGCTCACGTGGCGCGCTTCACGAGCTTCGCCCAGTTGGAGCCGTGGCTCTCCGCCGGCGTGCCGGCCATCCTCAGCGTCGCGTGGGGCAAGGGCGAGCTGACCGGCGCTCCCATTCCCTCCACCGCGGGCCACCTCCTGGTGCTCGCGGGCTTCGACGCGACCGGCAACCCCGTGGTGAACGACCCAGCTGGCGCTGGCGACACCGCCGTGCGGCGCACCTACTTCCGCTCGGAGCTGGAGCCGCTGTGGCTGTCTCGCTCGGGAGGCACCGCCTATCTCATCTACCCACGGGGCTGGCCGGTGCCCGCGTTGTAGCGGCGCCGCATCGGGGGCTCGGCGCCTCGACCCCAGCCTCCGTGGAGCGGCCTCCGTCGAAGATCCGCCATCCCCATTCGCCGCGCCACGGAGCGTCGAGGTAGAAGGAGTGCTCGGGAGACACCACCATGCAGGCTCCGTCGTCGGTCCTCACGAGCGGTTTCGGGGTGCTGGTCCTGGCCGTCGCGGGCCTCCTGGTGGTGGCGACCTGGCACGCGGGGCGGCGACTCGGGGAGACCCCACGTGGGACGCTGCGCTGGACGGCGTTGGCCGTGGGTGTCGTCGCCTTCGTGCTGGGCTCGAGTGGCGTGCTCGCGGCGCGCGGCGCGCTCGCCGACATGGACTCCATGCCGCCCACGGTGTTCGGCGTCATCCTGCCCGCGACGGTGCTGACGCTCGTGCTCGCGGGCTCCAGGTTTGGCGAGCGGCTGGTGCTCGGGCTGTCGCTGGAGGCCCTCGTGGGGTTTCAGGTCTTCCGCGTCGCGGTGGAGGTGGCGCTCTGGGCGCTGCACCGCGAGGGCATCGTGCCGGTCGAGATGACGTTCGAGGGGCTCAACTTCGACATCCTCACGGGACTGACGGCGCCGGTGATGGCCTGGCTCATCCACCGGGGGCGAGCGCCCCGCGCGCTCGTGGGAGCCTGGAACACGGCGGGTCTGGTGCTCCTGCTCACCATCGTCGCCATCGCGGTGCTCGCATCGCCACCGTTCGCCCGGGTGTTCGAGGCCACGCCGCGCAACACCGTCATCACCACCGCGCCCTTCATCTGGCTGCCGGTGGTCCTGGTCCAGGCGGCGCTGTTCGGGCACCTGCTTGTCTTTCGCTGGCTGCGGCGACACCGAGCGTCGGCCCCTCCCTCGCTCGCCCCGCCGGCCGGGTGAGCACCGGGCGAGGGAGCACCGGAAGCACAGGCCCCGCCCCTGCCCCGAGGACTCCAGGCCCACGAAAACCAAAGGGCCCAACCTTGCCTTCACGCCAGGGGCCCGGTATCTGGCCTTGCGTTGCGTGCCCGAAGGTCAAGGCCACGTCGTCGGGGAGTCGATGATCCGCTGCATGCTGTTCGACATGGATGGGACGCTCCTCTTCACGGAGGAGGCCAACTTCGTCGCGTACCGGCGAGCCTTCGCGGAGGAGGGCTTCAATCTGGAGCGAGCGGCCTACCAGCGCGCCTTCGGCCTGCGCTTCGACGCCATGGTGCGCGAGGTGGGCGCGAAGCTGGACGCACAAGCCGCCGTGCGGGTCCGCGACGCCAAGGCCCGCTTCTATCCGGAGTCCTTCGACCAGGTGCGCCCCAACCTGCCGCTCATCGGCTTGCTGCGCTCGGTGCGCGCCCACCATGTCACCGGGCTGGTGACGACGGCGGCGACCACCAACGCGCGCGCGCTGATGGCGCATTTCGACCTGGCCCACCTCTTCGACGTCACCGTCTTCGGCGAGGACGTGGAGCACCCCAAGCCCCATCCGGAGGGCTACCTCCGCGCGGCGCGACTGGCTGACGTGCCCACCGCGCAGTGCCTCGCCTTCGAGGACAGCGCCAGTGGCGTGGCGGCGGCCGAGGCCGCGGGCATCACCGTGGTCCGCGTCCAGGAGGCCCCTTGAAGCATGCTCGCGGTTGGGGCCTGGCCCTGGTGGCGGTGGGGCTGCTCGTCAGCGCCGCCTTCCTCTCCCGCTTCGTCGACGGGTCTCACCAGTCCGGTCAGTGGGTGCCCGACAGCACCCTGGCGGTGTGGGTCATCCCCCTCGCCGTGCTCTGCCAGGGGCTGGCCCACGTCCTGCGCGCGAAGAACGCCCAGCGGCTCTTGCGTGTGGTGCGGCCCACCACCTGGCGCATCCTCTTCTCCGGCCTCTCCGTCGGCTTCCTCTTCAACGCCCTGCTCCCCTTCCGGCTCGGTGAGCTGGTGCGTGCGCACCTCATCGGCCGGCAGATGCGCATCAGCCGCGCGGTGGTGCTCTTCACCATCCTCTTCGAGCGCGCGGTGGATGGCCTCGTGCTGGCGCTGTGCGCGGTGGGAGTCGGACTCGCGACGCGCGCGCAGGCCCCTGAAGCAGCGGCGCTGATGCTGCGCCTGGCGATGGGCGTGGGCGCGGCGAGCGTCGCGGTCGCCGTCCTCGCCTGGCTGCTCTTCACGCAGAACCGCCGCATGTTGCGCGCGGTCGGCGCCTTCACCGCGCTGCTCAATGACAGACTGAAGGACCGGACGCGCTTCGTGCTCTGGTCCATCATCTACGGCACCCACGTCATCTTCCGCTCCGCGCGCCTGGGCCGCTTCGTCGTCACCTCCATGGGCATGTGGGTGCTCTACCTGGGCTCCATGGCCGCGCTGGCCCACGGCTTCGCGCCGGGCCACGGGGCCCTCGCCATCCTGGGCACCGCCGTCTCCGCCTACCTCGCGGTGGGCGTGCCGTCGGGGCCGGGCTTCCTGGGGACCTTCCACTACTACTTCTCCGAGCTGGCGCGCGGGCTGTTGGGCATCGACGGCGTCCCGCTGGGCCTGTCGCTGGTGTCCTGGGCGGTGCTCATCGGCCCCTTCTCCGCGGTGGGGCTCTACTTCCTGCTGCAGCGCGGCCGCGAGCAGGCCGCCGATGCCCCCGTCGCCCTGGAGCCCTTGAAGAACAAGCTGCACCGCGACTCGGACATCAGTCGTGAGTTCAGCCACTTCCTGGACGAGTACTTCTCCGGGCAGGCGCTCAGCCACGTGTTGTCCACCGGGGAGCTGCGCGGCGACTTCCGCATGGTGCACACATTCAAGGGCGGCTCCAACGCGAGCACCCTGCTGGTCTGGGACGGTGAAGGCCTGCGCGTGCGCAAGGTGACGCTGCCCCAGCACCTGGAGAAGCTGAAGGCGCAGCACGACTGGCTGGAGTCCCGCCGCCATCTGCCCCACCTGCCACGGCCCCTGCGGGAGCTGCGCACGGAGGACTACTACGCGTTCGACCTGGAGTACCGGAAGGAGTACGTCCCCTTCTTCCAGTTCATCCACTCCGAGGATGTGGAGCGCGGCAAGCAGGTGCTGGACCGGGTCCTCGACTTCGTGGACCAGCACCTCTACGAGCACGCCGAGCGCCGCGACGAGCCGGACATGCTGGAGCGCTACCTCCGCGAGAAGGTCGTGGCCAAGGTGAACGACGCCGCGGCCCTGAGCCCGACGCTGGCCGCGCTGCTCGCGCACGACACGCTCTGCATCAACGGTCAGCACTACGAGAACATGGGCCCGGCCCTCGCGCGACTGAGAGCCAACCCGCGCGCCCTGGCGGAGCTGGCCAGCATGCGGCAGACCCCCATCCACGGCGACCTGACGGTGGACAACCTCATCGTCCGCAAGGAGGACGGCGACTTCCTGGTGTTGGACCCCAACAACGAGAACGCCATCAGCGACCCGGTGGTGGACCTGGGCAAGCTGTGCCAGTCGCTGCACTCCGGCTACGAGTTCCTCTGCCAGGTCTCCCGCGCGAAGGTGGAGGGCGCGGTGGTGGAGTATGAGGAGTCCATGTCCTCGCGCTACGCGGAGCTGTACCTCCACCTCCAGCGGCGCTTCGAAACCACGCTGCCGCCCGAGGTGCGCCGCACGGTGCTCTTCCACGAGGCCGTGCACTACTGCCGCATGCTCACCTACCGGGCCCGCATCAACCCGAGCAGCCTGCCCGCCTTCTTCGCCACCGCCGTGCGTCTCTTCAACCAGTTCAATGACCAGTACGCGTCGGAGACGTCCGCCAGTCCGCTCCAGGGCGAGGACCCCTCGCGCAAGCGTCTGGCCTGAGCGTCTTTCCGGAAAGGTCCCCGCCCTCATGCGTCCGCTCCACGTCCTGCTGCCCATGGCGGGCCTCGGCTCGCGCTTCGCCGATGCGGGCTTCACCACGCCCAAGCCCCTCATCCCCGTGGACGGCATCCCCATGGTGCTCAAGGCCCTCTCCAGCCTGTCGGACTGGGGGCTGGACGTGGTGCACACCGCCGTGGTGCGAAGGCCCCACGAGGAGCAGTTCCAACTGGCCACGCTGCTGCGCGAGGCCATCCCTGGGCTGGACGTGGTGATTCTGGAGGAGATGACCCGAGGCGCGGTGGAGACGGCCCTGGCGGCCTCCGGGCGCATGACGGGCGAGCGTGGCCTCTTGGTGATGGACTGTGATTTGTGGTTCGACAGCCCCGCCTACCGCGAGCTGGTGCGCGGCGCGCTCTCCGGGGAGGACCCGACGTTGACGGGCGGCCTGCTCACCTTTCCCTCCCAGCTTCCCCGCTACAGCTACGCGAAGAGCGAGGCGGGCCAGGTGGTGCGCACGGCGGAGAAGGTGGTCATCTCCGATGCGGCCATCATGGGCGCGTACTTCTTCGCCACCGAGCGCCACTTCCTCACCGCGGGCCGGCACCTCATGGAGCGGCCCATCACGGAGGGGATGCGGGAGTACTACCTGTCACTGCTCTACAACCTGCTCCTGGAGGCCGGAGGCACGGTGCGCTCCGCGCGCGTCTCCCGCTATGCCTCCTTTGGCACCCCGGAGGAGCTGCGCCAGTACGAGGCCCAGGGCCCCACCGTGCCTTGAATGGCGCGAAGGGGCCCGCCAGGCAGCTCCCGCGTCGCAGCACCTCATCCCTCGAAGGAGATTCTCGTGGCCGCCGAACGCATGCTCGTCTTCATCCCCATGTACAACTGCGAGCGGCAGATTCCCCGGGTGCTCGCCCGCTTCGGCGAAGCCCTCCAGCGTCGCTTCGCCGAAATCATCGTGGTGGACAACGGCAGTCGCGACAACGGCGTGGAGGCCGCCGTGACGGGCCTGTCCAAGCTGGTCCATCTGCCGGGCAAGGTGCTCGTCAACGACGACAACTACAACCTGGGCGGCTCCCACAAGGTGGCCTTCGAGTACGCGCTCGCGCACGGCTTCGACCAGGTGGTCGTCCTTCACGGCGACGACCAGGCGGACATCAACGACCTGGTGCCCCACCTGGACGAAGGGGCGTACCGGGCGCAGGACTCGCTGCTGGGCAGCCGCTTCATGCGCGGCTCGCGGCTCCAGGGCTATTCGCACGTGCGCACCCTGGGCAACCACGTCTTCAACCTGCTGTTCTCCGCGGCGGCGCGCCACCGCGTCCATGACCTGGGCTCGGGTCTCAACCTGTACTCGGCCCGCTATCTGGAGCCCCGCTTCTACCTGGGCTTCCCTGACAGCCTCACGTTCAACATCCACATGCTGCTGGCGGGCATCCACCGGCGCTCGCGCTTCGGCTTCTTCCCGCTCAGCTGGCGCGAGGAGGACCAGGTGAGCAACGTGCGGATGGTGCGCCAGTCGCTCCAGACGGGCCGCATCGCGCTGGAGTTCGCGAGGAGCCCGGAGGCCTTCCTCGCGAAGGACTGGAGCAGCCGTCCCGGACGGCCATACACCTCAACCGTGGTGGCTCAGGTGAGCGGGGGCCACGTCGACCGCACCCGCGCTCCCGCCTTCCCCAGCCGCTGAGGCTCGGGAAGCGGCCTTCGCGCGCAGGACGCGGGCCTCGAACCAGGCCAGCGGCACGGCGAGGTAGCCAAACACCCAGAGGTCCGTGACGTAGGAGGGGTGACTGGCGGGCGCGGCAATGAAGACGAGACCCGCGGGTGCCAGGATGGCGCCCGCCACCATCGCCGACACGGGCAGGGTGCGCCACCGCGACACCAGCCACAACGTGAGCAGGAGCGCTGGCAGGCCATTCCAGGGGAAGTAGAGCCAGCGTCCATGCTCGTAGGGGAGGCTCGCGTCGCGCAGCCAGTGGGTGACACGCGCCAGGGCCTGGGGCGCCTTGGAGTGCTCCAACCCGTATCGCCGGAGCAACTCCGCGCCGTTGGGGGAGTAGAGGTCCTCGGGACGAACCGTCTCCCGGAAGTCCATGACGGGGAAGGAGGCGCGTGGGCTGAGGCCCAGTGTGCCCGCGAAGGTGATGAGCCGGTTGGAGAGCATCAGCGCCGGGTTGTCTCGCGCCATGCGAAGGACGAGGGCGCGCAGCCTGACAATCTTCTCGGGCGTGATGGGAGCGCGCAGGTCGCTCCAGTAGCAGGGGGACTCCTCGAGGATGTAGCGGTCCCGCAGGCAGGAGTAGGTCACCACGGCTTCGATGGTGGCCTGGTCCTCCTCTGGGGTGGCGGTGACGTATTTGTTGACCACCATGAACCCGAGCGGGTTGAGCAGCAGCGACACCGCATATCGCTCCGCCAGCTCGGGCCCGTTCAGTATCAACCGCGGCTCGATGACGCGACGGAACACCTGGTTGATGGCCACCGGGACCAGCAACAACACCACGGCGGCGCCGATGCGCACCTGCCGCGACAGGAGCAGCACGGCGGGGACATAGAGGAACAGCACCAAGCTGTCGCCCCGCAGCAACGTGGCCACCCCGGTGAGGAGCGCCAGTGAGGGCAACGTCACGGGCGTGACGCCGGACTGTCCGGTGAGCACCTTCCGCGACAGGACCCGCAGCAGGATGAGCGCGATTCCCAGCCGCAGCAGCGCATTGAGGGCGTCATGGGAGAGGTTGGTGACGAGCACGGCGACGGGGATGGACGTCGCCACGAGCGCGATGAAGACGCCGCCCAGGCGTCGCGACAACCCCAGGTGCAGCAGCAGGGAGAAGAAGTCCGCCAGCAGCGCGGCGAGGCCCACGACGCAGAAGAGGGAGAGGAAGGGGAATTGACCGGTGGCCCGGTGAATCCCTTGCACCCAGATGCTCCAGAGTGTGCTCAGCCAGGGCTCCACGCGGAGCAGCGACGAGATGAGCAGCGATTGGCGTGCATCGCTGTGCAAATGTCCGGGCCACTCGCCCACCCACCACAGCAGCAGGGGAAGGGCGAACAGCGCCCACAGCCCCAGGAAGAGGCGCCACCGATGGCGGACCGAGACCGGGTCTTCCCGCCGGGCGCCCTGGCTGAAGGACCAGGCGACCATGAAGGTGCCCACCGCCACCACGAGCGCGAGAACCATGTCGCTCGTCTGGAGCACGTGTCGCTCGAACCGGGGGAAGGGACCTGACGGCCAGGTCAGCCGCATGCCCCCGAACACGATGCCGCCCGCGAGCAGGGCCAGCAGGACCTGGCCCATCCCTGGCGGCAACCGGCGCCCCTGTCGGGTCGAGTCCGTCGGTCCCGCCTCGCTTCTCACCACCATCGCGCTCTACCCTCCGGGCCGCTGTCGACGGCCACGCCATTGCTGAAACGGGCCGACCGTACCTGAATCCCGAAACGAGTGCCGAGGCGACTCGCGGGACTTCCCGGGAGGCACGGCACCTCGGCAGGAGGGGCTTCCTCGCCTGCCTGTCCGCCGGCGAATCACGGCGCCTGACGTGGCCATGGTCCTGACGGGGGCGGAGGCGCTCGCTGGGATGGGCGCGGCAAGCGGGCGGCCTCACGCGCGGGCATCCCACGTTGGCGACCATGCCCCGCGAATCGCCGCCGCAGCCATGGAGGGTCTGTGATTGGGGTGAAGCCTCCGGCCGGGTGGGCATCTCCTGGTCCGGAGGTCAAACAATCCTTGCCCGGTGAATGCCATCCCGCAGGGCTAAGGGCATTGCCATACAGACCCGAAGGGCAACCCTGCGCTAATCGCTCCCTTCGCGTGCGGCGTCCGCTCCGGACCTCGCCTCCCGATAGGAGCCTCGCATGGCCCTCGGTTCACTGCCCCCCCGTGCGGTTGTCATTGGATGCGCCTTGCTGTGCTTCGCCTGCTCCGACAAGCCGGGGCCGGCGGAGCCACCGCCTCCTCCCGTGGAACCCTGGGATGGGACGTACACGCCGCTCGTGGAGACGACGGACTGGGTCGACCGGGGCCCCTACGCGCCGTGCACCTTCACCGGGGTGCAGGGGTCCATCGTCGACTGCGACTCGCCATCGCTCTTCGACCTGTCGAAGTGTGACACCGCCTCGCTCTCCACCCTCGATGCACACGGCATCTATGGGGTGGACGTACGCAACGTCGCGGGCTATCCGGACTTCGTTGGCGTCCGGATTCCGCCGGACGGCGGCACAGGGACGATGGAGGGCCGCCCGCTCACACGTCAGCAGGTGACTGGAAGCTTCCAGTTCTCGTCACGCTACACCCTGCGGAACGTGGTCCGGCAGACCGTCATCGTCGGGTGTGGCGTTCAGCCCTCTGGAATGGTGACGGGCTGTTTCGCCCGCTGCGCCAATGGAAAAGCCTCCTGGGGCACCTTCGAGGCCGCGCGGATGACGTGGGGACGAGGGGAGAGCGAGTCATCGGGAGGCCTGCGCCTCATCTCCGAATCGGATGTCCCTCAGAGTGGGTCCCATGTGGACGTCTACGTCGCCCACAAGCACGCCTACGTCGTGTCCACCAACCTCGACCCGGGGACCGAGGGTGGGCTCGCGGTGTTCGACGTCAGCGACCCGAGCCACCTCGTCCTCAAGAAGAGCATCACCTTGCCAGGGGACTCGTTCTGGAACGCCGCGTGGACGAAGGACGACACGCTCTACGTGGCCAGCAGAAGCTCGGGGGTCATCGTCTTCGACATCTCCAACCCCGCGGACCCCCTCTTCGTGCGCAATGTGCCAGGGGGCGCGCCCCTCGACGTCCACACCCTCTTCGTGGATGGCAACAGGCTGTACGCCGTGTCGCCCGGGCCCGCGCCCACCGGGGAGACGCTCGTGTTCGACATCTCGACGCCGCGCGACCCGACGTTGCTCAACCGCATCGTCGTCTCGGACACCACGTCCTATATCCCCTCGGCGCACGACTCCTTCGCCTACCAGGACCGGCTCTACATCAACCACTTCAGCTCGGGCTACGTGGTCTTCGACGTGAAGGACCCGATGAGTCCGCGCGAGCTGGGCACATACACCTTCCAGACCGAGAACAGCTCATCCATGAGCCATTCGGGCGCGGTGGGCACCTTCGCGGGGAGGACCATCGCCTTCGAGGGTGGAGAAGGACAGGGAACCCACCTGCGCGTGCTGGATGTCACCGACCCCACGAACATCCCGCTCATCGGCACGTACAAGCTCCGCTTCCACGCCTCCATCCACAACATGATCCTCAAGGACAAGCGGCTCTACATCGCCTACTACCAGGAGGGGCTGCGGGTATTGGACGTCTCCATTCCGACCAACCCGCGCGAAATCGCCTACTTCAACACCTTCCGCGAGTCCAACCCCGGCCTGACTGACTGGATGACCGAAGGCGCCATGGGCATCCGCGTCCCAGGAGACGGCTACGTGTACGTCGCGGACTCGACCCGCGGCCTGCTCATCTTCAACGAGCTCTGAACCCTTCCGCGAGGCGATGCCACTCCACACGCCAGGTCCCCGTGCCCCTCCCCAAGAGCCGGAGCCATGGCACTCGTAACTGGACTCCGGCGGGCCCTGTCCGCCTTGGCCACTCTCCGCGCCCCCTGGTAGAAAGGAGTTGAAGCAAATCAACCGACCCTTCTCGCGACAACCTTGAGTTGAGTACCTTGTGACACCACCCCAATCTCACCGTGAGAATGGGAGAATCCTACTGGCATACCTAGGACGTCAGCAACCTAGACAGCGAGCCCCTATTCCAGGAAAATCGCTCAGCCTCTCGTGCGCGCATCTCATTCCCACCGAAGACGCCCCTTCTCGATGTAGTCTCCTTCAAGGGTGAGTCGACCCGCGAACCACAACAACTTCTCGAGGGTCTCGCCATAGGTTCCAAAAAGAATGGGCTGTCGACGGATGCCATGCACGCAAGATCCGTGACGGGCACAAGCACACGCGGAGGGCCAGAGACCGATAGATTGAGACTTCCTCCTATCCAATGCCTCACAGCATTACATCATCACTGACACTCAACACCCAGAGGGAAACCCCGTGGAAACATTGCAGTCGCAACTTCGACGCGAAGAACTCGAACTAGCAGGCTCGATTGGCGCACAGGCCATCCCACTAAAAGATCGTATTCTCGAACTCTTCCGAACCCTCCCAGACCCTCTACTCTCTGCGGAGGAGGTCGCTAAGCTACTCGCAACACCAGACCAAGCAACAGTCCTAGAAGCACTTGGCGCTCTTCATTCCGAAGGAAGCCTCGAAAGAAGTCAAACGACATCTCGGCCACTCGACCCCGAGGGCATCACTCTCTTCCGCATCGCCGGAAAGCCTTTTTCTCGCCTCAAACTGGTCGGCATAGAATCGCGACTCAGCAATGGGCAGTCTAGAATCCAGTTCACATGCGACGGACGACTCATTCGATCAATCGCCAAAGTGGATCGACTCGACAGCCTCTCCAAAACTGGCAACCAACGCGATGAGATTGCCCGTCATGTAAAATCAATCGCCCATGGGATATCTGGAGGAACACAAGTACCCAACTCAATCCTCATCATACTCGTCGCCGAACAAGTCGCAGATACGGATGAAGAGGCTCCAGAATCTTTTGTTCGCATAACACCACTTGGCGACTACACGAGAGTTTCATCCCCACTCGACGACTCGGCTACAATTCAAGAATTTCGACCTATCCAGATCGACTTCCCATACCGCCGAGCGGCCTTCGATGAAGAAAAGTCTGCACTGCTCGTGGATGGACAACAGCGCACAGCGGCCCTTTCCCTCGTCGACATCGACATCGTTCCTCACTTTGCGCTATCCGTTAATGCACAGGTAAGCACTGCGGAGGAGGCAAGAGCAGTCTTCCTAGTGGCCAATACAACGGCCAAAATCGAAACCCAGTTTTCCAGAGCGCTTATCGCGGCAATGTCAGAATCCCCTGCGTATCTTGCTTCAGAGCGCCCAAGGGCGCTTGCAGCGCGAAGCCTCGCAATTGAGGATCCTGACTCGCCATTCTTCAATCTTGTCCAGTATCCTGGGATGAAGGCGGGCAAGAAGCCGCCCGTAGTCTACAATTCACTCTTTCAAGTACTCACCGTCTTTAGCGAGAGTAGCATCCCACTTGGAGACAAGCCCGAGCAAACACTCGCCTATATCGCAAAGCGTGGCTTCAACCTCATTCGTCAATATTGGCCGACAGCCTGGGGCTTAAAACCCAATGATTCACGTCTAATGCATGCAGTCGGCCTACGGGCGATGGCTGGACTGCTCGTCAACAAACTCGAATCGCTCTATCCCCAGCACGGGAGTCTCGAAGCCGAGGCTCTCTGGGTAGACGTTTCTACTAGCCTAAAACGGCTACAACCCCACCTCGTCTGGACTATTGCAGATACGAGCAATGCGCTAAAAACAGCCGTCAAGACATACAGCGACGAGATATCCTCTCGACAGAATACGAGTCAAGACATTGCAGCTCTTACTAAATCCATCAAGAGAATGAGCCTAGACCTAGATACCGAAGCGGCAAAGGTGTCGACCAAGAGCAAGAAGCCATAGAATCCGATGTCTTCCGACCCGATCGAGACTCTCCTCAATGAGATTAAGACTGAATCCGCCGTACTCGGCATCAGTCTTGAGCATGCTCTAACCGAGAAAGCAAGGGAACTATCACTTCGCGTATTTCTACGGTGCCTCCCCAACGACACCATCAAGACGAGTCGTATTGCGGAATTCATCGCCGAGTCTCTAGGTCGCGAGCCTAGTTCGGCACTCATTGAGAAAGTATCAACCGAACAGCGAGGTTCGGTTCTTGAGGAAGCAGAGTATCTTGAACTGGAATCTAGTCAGCTAGGACGATGTGCACTCTGCGGTGTTACATTGACACCATCTGCTCGCCCGCGTGTCGACCATATAGTGCCTGTTGCGCTAGGCGGGAAAAGCAACCTCACGAACTACCAACTTCTTTGCCACCAGTGCAATCAAGGCAAAAGCAAATTAATTGGCTGGATCATGGGAGCTCCCTTCCTCGATGAAGGGCAGAGCTACAAGCTCAGATACTGCGTCCTTACAAGAGACTCAGCTAAATGCACTGACGACGACTGCACCAACACATCGCGACATTCGCTACTGGAGATTTTGCCTA
Organism: Myxococcus llanfairpwllgwyngyllgogerychwyrndrobwllllantysiliogogogochensis; assembly: GCF_006636215.1. Classification (GTDB taxonomy): domain Bacteria; phylum Myxococcota; class Myxococcia; order Myxococcales; family Myxococcaceae; genus Myxococcus; species Myxococcus llanfairpwllgwyngyllgogerychwyrndrobwllllantysiliogogogochensis. The sequence continues at coordinate 14,734 of NZ_VIFM01000126.1, forward strand.
TTATTCCGGTTCAGCGCGGAGGCAGATGGATTTTCGATAACTTGCGAACGCTCTGTACCGAACATGCCGAGGCCTACCGCAAAGGGTGGAAAACTGAAGCACTGGCTCACTTCCAGAGTCGAAAATTCGGAGGATTCAATAATCGTTGGCGGACAACGTAAGCATTCAGCCGCCCATCGCCGTCAGGCGGGTCAGCGGGTATACAGTATTCGGCCGACGACCGGAGTTCGGCACGGACATGGAGGCTTGCATGCAGCATGGTGTCCCTTGTGTCAGGAAAGAAGTCGCTTCGGCTGAACTACCGAACTGACCGCTTGATAGGAGAAGTGCAGACGATTGCGGCGCCATACACAGATGCATTCAAAGCGCAGAGGGTGCAGCGGATGATGGGCCCGAGCGCGGTGAGTGCCGCGACACTGGCCCGGCAGATGGGCGTGTCGCAGCCGACGCTGTCACAGTCGCGGGCGGCGAATACGGTGGCGACCATGCCCCCCAGCAGCAGTCGCGGGCAAGGCATGCTCCTGTCACTCCAAGAGCGCAGGGACATATTCGGGCTCCACTCTGCCCGGTGTCCCTCACTCAGAACCGTCAACGACTCGCTGCCTCCGACGGGGCAACGGCGCTCTGCAGAAGGCGCGGCATACTGCACATCACGTGTCGGCGCCCATCGGGCTTACGTCCAACTCGCGCACATCCCATATCGCGTGCGGCCGCCTGCGGGAGGCAAATGCACTCTTCGTTAACGGGCTCCGATCTATCTCGCACGCGCCTGCTTTACATTTTTCCCTCGAGAAGATGATTCAGCAACCAACCACACACGGTTCTTATACTGCGCCATCAAGAAATTCGTCAGCAACTCGATGTCCTTCGACGTATTCTGGAGTTCATTCCATTTCCGATGGACCCCAGAGCCGAAATCCCAAGATCCAGTGGTCCACTGACAGATATCCTTCAATGGAATGAGATCTGACGCAAACTGGCCAGCCGACGGGTATTCTCTTTCACGGAAGCGGTCACTGATCGTATCCATGAGAAACCCCATGCTGATGATGCCTGCACCGTGCATTAGCCTGGACTTCTTCGGTGGCAAGCCCCATGCGGCACTGAACACTGCTTTCACTGCCGCCCAGTAGGCGTGAAGGACGTTCAACATCTTCTCCACATCTGCAGCACCATCTTCAGAATAGAACTTATACAGCACGCCATCACTCAGGCTGCTCTCCAACATCCGGAGAATAGAGTTGTCCTTAATCAGCCCCTGGGGGTTCGTCGCAGTTTGAATCAGCTTATGAAGCGGTGACCCAGTATCCAGATTCAGGCGCTCAAGCAACACAGCAGGCAGGCGGCGGCGGTCGAGTTGAGACGGAAGCCGAGCATTCGTCCCGGGAAGCAGTTCGTAAATCAGCCCCTTTGGGAGTGGCTTCGTCGAGTTGACCAAGATGAACTGCTCGGTCTGCTGACTTACGTCATCCGTGATGAAGGCCGTCATGCAAATGGGGAAACTGTCGATCTGCGCCTCTCGGATGGCGGCCAATCGTTGCTGGCCATCCACGACGAATCCCGGCTTTCTCTCGTCAGGAGCGTCCTCTTCAATTGGAATAGTCAGGACACCGAAGCGAGAATACGGAGAAGTAGCTGCCTTCGTGTCTGGCTTGAACTTTACCCGAGAGTCGAACGCAACCACGACAGCGTTCGGAACCATGGGAGCACTGCTTTCGAGATAGTTGCGAATCTCGTCAATATGAGAGAGCACTTCCGGCCGCTGGTAGCCCACCAATCCGCCGTCGTCCTTGCGCCGGACGCGAGAGATAGCCGCGAACTTCGGGACCAACTTCCCGTCGATGGCGAACGTGTACAGCGTACGACCTGGAGACTGCTTCACTTCAATCGCGGGAAGCTTTAGTTCGTTTCGCATTTGCGTCTCGTATCTTGCTGGGCCCTCAGGCCGCGCTCCCCTTCTTCCCTTGCCCGATTTGATTCTCGAGCTGCTGGTAGAAGGTCCAGATGTTGTGGAAGCCACGCCGACGATTTCTTTCCGCACCGCGGAAGAGCACGACGTGGTAGCGTAAATCTCGGCATACCTCGCAATGGCACTTCCGCCAGGGAGCATCGGCGAGCGTCAATCGATACGCATCCTCGTGACTCTTCTTCGAGTCCGGATCGTACAAGCGCTCATACTCCATCAACACAGCCAGTACTTGCTCAACCGACTTCCGACCCTCCTCGAAGAGCTTCATCGCTTCTAGGCACGCCTTCTCCAGCTTTCGTGCCGTATCTTGGGACACCTCACCCGAGGAAATCTTCCGTTGCAGCCCAGGGTTCCCCTCTACCTGAGGAATTCGTATCGCCGTATAGTTGCGCGTAGGCGTGTAGTAGTTGTCTTTGTCGTCCTTGAATGCCTGCCTCAAAGGAGAAGTACTGTCACAAGAAGTGATGCCCAATCGGGCAAAGGCCTTCAGATGCTCGGTCCTTGAGATTCCCAGCAAGTGCAACTGAATCCCTGGCTTCCTGACCTCATTGATTGCAGCCAGGCACATCAGGAGTTCTGGCGTCTTCAGCGGAACCATTCCCCCAAGAGCAATGAAGCGATACCCCATCTTCTGCAGGGACTTGACGGAGTCTGCATACGACAGTGGACTCCAACCTTGAGCAACCCCCATGGGCTCAAAGGTATACTTCCCAGCCTTATGCTTTCGCAGAAAGCCTTCTGCGAGTTCCAAGGTCAGACTGCGCCTTGCGCGCACTTCCGGCGGCACCAAATCCTTGTCGAAGCTACGAAGGTCTGCTTCCGGCTTGAATAGCAGAATCACATGATCCAGCGAGATTCCGTAGTCGAAGCGACACCCACCATAAAACTCCAGAACCTCCTCAATGGAGTACGGAGGAACCGCTTCCTTCACATACGTAAAGGCCCCACAATCTCCCATGATTGTGAGCTTCTTAGGGGCATTTTCGAGGCGGAAGAACTCCGGCGCCCCCAAGCGCAGCAAGCGATGTCGCTGGGCAAGCGTATACCGACTTCCTAGTGCCGCATATCCGTCCACAATTCCCTTGGACACCAAAAGTCCATCAAAGGGAGTGGTTGAGAAGATTTCGTGCGCATACAAGTCGTCCCGCTGCCTCTTACGCGTCGTCGAACGCCGTTCGCGGTCGAAGTCGAAGCTGGGATCAACCAGGTCCTGACTATCTGGAAAGAAGAACTTCACGCGGCCGTCCGACTGTTGGTCGTGTACGCACGAATCAGCACATTCGAGAGAAGACGAATGTGCTGCGGCGTGTTCTGCAGTTGGTTCCACGCCATGCCCAACTCTTCCCATTGCCCACTCGTCCAGTGACAAACGGGACGCATTCGAGCGAGTTCCGCGCGGACCAATCGAGGTGCTCGAGGAGTATGAATGGGGATATTGCTCATGACCTTGTCCATCAGACGGCCCATGGCGCTGATTCCGGCTCCATGCATCAGTCTGCTTCGAGCTGGAGGAAGACCCCAGGCTTGAGGGAAGGTCTCCTTGACAGCCGTCCAAAACAAAAGAAGTACTCGCCTGACGGATTCAAAATCCGTCTCGCCACTGGCGATATTCCGGAAAGGGAACAGGCATCCTGTAATCCCAGAGAGACTATCCTGAATCATCTTCACCACGGCGGTGTCCGTAACAATCGCCGACTTCCGCGATGCCGTATCCATCGAGGAGCGTCGTATGAGGTTCCGGAAGGGAGACTCGGGATCACGATTCAACAAGTCACATAGCGCAGCGGGAGCCCTACGTGCAGCAAGGTTCGGCGGAAGCAGTGTTGAGACTTCCGGTAGTAGTTCCGTGATAAGCCCTCGTGGCAAGGGCTTTGTATTATTGACCCGAAGGAACTGGTCGCGTTGAAGATCTACTTCATCCGCGATGAATGCATTAACAGGAACCATGAAGTCCCGTCGACGACTCTGAGAGAGCGCCAACGCACGCTGCTGACCATCGACAATCCAGGCTGGTTTGGGTTGCCCTGCCCTTGGCAGCGGGATACTGAGGCTACCCGCCTCGGCCCTCCCGTCATCGACCCGCGGACCTCTCACCTGTTTGAAGACGACTGATGATGAGAGTGCCAGAATGATGGAGTTCGGAAAGAGCACTTCCGCGCCATTGAGGTATTCCGTGATGTTACGGACGTGCCTCTTCACCTCAGGACGCTGATAGCCAAGCAGACGACCACCCGTATCTCTCGAAACCCGAGAGACCTCTGCCACCTGCAGCAACTCATCCGCCGTCAAAGCAAACAGAAAGAGTGGGTTCTTCCTTGTTTGAATGACACGGATGGCGCGGCGCTGAATGGATCTAGGTTTGACTTTTCTCATGAGCCCCCCTGGGTACGAAGAAACAGGCGCTTGAATCGACTCTGCTCACATGCCCGGCCCTCTGAACGCAACAAGCGGAGAGCCGCACTCCAGGACTTCGTTCCTTCTTTCACCGCACGCCGAGCAAAGACAGCCACTTCAGCATCCGACATTGGCTCCCTGTTCGGAATGGCTGGTGGCGAGGTGCTCTCAATGTGTCGCTCGTACTCTTGCTGAGCAACATTTGCGTCGAGACGTCCTCGACGTGTTCCTTCGATCAACTCACGAGCCACCCTCGCATGCAGCGAAAGCTTCGAGCCCCCCAATCGAGTTTGGTGATGCGCACTCGATGGAATCCAATGAGGTGCCAATTCGCCTCTTGAACGTGAGCCTGGAGCGGAGACTATGAGTATGCTCTCGGGTCGATCAATTTGCTGCGCAGCGGCAACAAGGTCTTCCTCAAGCGCAGTGACATATCCAGGGGACGCAATAATGAGGATGTTGGCGCCCGGCTCCATCTTGGCCAAGGACTTGATGCTACGGGGCTGCCCTTTTGAAGGGCCCTCCACTTCCGACAGGACCTTCCACCAAGTTTGCAGTTGCTCTGCGGTGTCTCGCGCTGTGGTATTCGTTACAACCGAATCCACATTCCCCCGCGCAAACGTTGCCGAATATGGCTGGATCGAAGCGTCTCCGGGAATCAGCCCATAACCAGCTGACGCAACCCAGAGTCGAGGGCTGAATCCGTTGGCGCGAGCAACAACAGGAAGCTCCAGGACCGCGCTCCAGTGCGCCCCTGCATAGAGTTCCGCTGCCTGGACCGCCTCTTGGTGCTGGGACATCAGGAGCCGCCACCACGCACGCGCACGCGCGCCAATGTCGACGGCCTTGACGTTCTCCAAGCGAAGCTCTGCTGGTACCGGGAGGCGCTTACGGTCCGTACAACTCGCGATGATGTGGAGCGTCGGCGTCATCGAGCCCGCGCCTCAGGGGAACCCCGCCGACTTGTGCATTTGGATGCCAAGCCGCCACTGGGGATGATTCAAGCAGAACTGCATCGCTTGAGTGGTGTTCCTCGTACGCTCCGGCCCGTCCATCGGCTGCAGGAAGAAGTGCTCGAACTCCAGCGATTCGAACTGCCCTGGCTCGAAACCCGGTTGGGGATAGACGAGCTTCAGTTCGTGCCCCTTTTTCTGGACCAGATCTGTTCCCGCTTTGGGACTGACACAGACCCAATCAATCCCCGCAGGGACTGGGCGCGTCCCGTTTGTTTCAATGGCTAAGAAGAAGCCGCGTGCGTGAAGGGCTTCAATCAAGGGTGCGTCGAGTTGAAGGAGCGGCTCCCCCCCGGTGCACACCACCATGGGTCGTACGCTGGTGCCCATATTCGGTAGCCACGCTGCGGCTACGGCGTCCGCCAGCCCTTCCGCGGACGCAAAGCGCCCTCCGCCTGGCCCGTTGGTGCCAACAAAATCGGTGTCGCACCAGCGTGAGCACCCGCCAGTGCCACGCTCCCGATCACGGGCAAACCCACTCCAGAGATTGCATCCCGAGAAGCGGAGGAACACTGCTGCGCGCCCGGACTGAGCCCCTTCGCCCTGCAGAGTGTAGAAGAGTTCCTTGACCGCGTAGCTCACGGGACATTCTCCCTCGTTCCCACCACTCGCTCGAACAGATTCATCAGGCCTCCAACTTCGAGAAACTGTGGAGCGTGCGCGTGCAGCGAGGGCGCAGTTACTACGATAGATGCATGGCCCCTTTCTACCCCCCTGAGTCAGCTTCCTAGAGAAATTTCCTTTTGTCGGCGGACCACACCCCAGGCCCCAAGATTCCTTCAGCCCTCGCGATGCACTGCGCGCAGCGCCACATGATGGCGCCTACTGGTTGCACCGGCCCCGGCACAGCTTGAAGAACCAGGGATTCGTTCCGGCATCAGATCGGACTTCGCCGCTTAGGAGCAGGGCGCGATGCCCCTGCACCTCCAGAGATAAACAAAGGGCCCTGAACCGAAGTCCAGGGCCCCAAACCTTGGAGCACACCCATTTGGCCTCCTGAGGCTGGCGCGAATCCTCCGAAGCGTTCGTGCCGAACCCTGCACAGTTGGGTCAGCAGAGTTGTCCGTCCGCGAGCTGCTTACGCAGGGTCGCTTCGTCGATAAGTCCCCAGCGTTCGAGCAACTTGCCATCGTCGGAGAAGCGCAGGATGTCCATGACCGTGTAGGAGATCTTGCGGCCTGTCGCGGCGAATCCCATGAAGGGGCCGTGATGGATGGCCTGGGTCGTGACACGACAGGCGACCTTGTCCCCCTCGGCGACGAGGTCCTCGATGGTGAAGCGAATATCGGTCAACGCGGTCCGCAGTTCGGCGAACCCCTTCTTGATTCCATCGCGCCCCAGCATCATGTCCGGGTCCGGGTTGTGGTCCACGGCATCGAGTTGGATGACGTCATCGAGGATGTCGAAGTCCCCGGTTCGGATGGCTTCGTCGAGCTTCGCGTAGAACCGGCGAACGGCGTCCTTGGGAGAAGTCGCAGGAGAGCGCATGCCAGGGAGCCTGGACGAGGCGAGTCACACCGTCTTGAAGGAATCCGACAGGTGTTGATTGAAGCGCATGTCCGCGAAGGTCGTCCGGCACACCAGGCCCAAAAGAAAGGGCCCTGAACCGAAGTCCAGGGCCCCAAACTTTTCAACTCTGTGTGCCCAGGGGCGGAATCGAACCACCGACACGGGGATTTTCAGTCCCCTGCTCTACCGACTGAGCTACCTGGGCGTACGGGTCACCGCGAGAGGCCGCGCTCTCATATCGAGCCCTTCCCAGGGCCGTCAAGCACCCTTTTCCCGGCGCCCCTTCCCTTCGTCATGCGGCACGAGGCATCGCCTCCGCGTCCCAGGTCGTCAGACTCGCGGTGAGCCTCTTCTTCAGCTTCGCCCTCAGCCCCTGCTCGATCTGCCGGATGCGCACCGCCGTCACCCCGAAGCGCCGGGCCAGCAGCTCCGCGCTCGCCGCCTCCTCCGCCAACATCCGCTCCTCCACCAGCGCCCGCTCCCTCGCGTCCAGCTCCGGCCAGGCCTCCTCCACGCTCGCCCGCAGCCTCGCCGCCCACTGCGCCCGAATCCACTGGCTCGCGTACGCCCCGAACGGAATCCCCCGCTCCTCGAACCGACCCGCCGCCTCCATCAACCCCACGTTGCCCTCCGCCACCAGCTCGTCCAGCGGCAACCCGGTCCAGCGGTACTTCCACGCCAGCCGCTCCACCAGCACCAGGTGCTCTCGCACCCGCGCCTCCACCGCCTCGTCGACCACGACAAGCTCAGGCGACTCACAGGACACGCTCACGTTGATGGCTTCCATGGACCTCCTCCGGTCACTTCGGGGCGATGAACTCGCCCCCGAATGCACGTAGAGATAAGCCAGGACCATTCTTAAGAAAATTAGGTAGTTTGAACGCAACCCATAGGTTATCTCTATGGGTATGAGTTGGCTCAACTACCACCATCTCCTGTATTTCTGGACGGTTGCGCGGGCGGGCAGCATCGCCAAGGCGGGCGAAGAACTGCACCTCGCTCAACCCACCATCAGCAGCCAGCTCAAGCTGCTGGAGGAGTCGCTGGGCCACAAGCTCTTCGAGCGACAGGGCCGCAAGCTGGTCCTCACGGACGTGGGGCGCACCGTCATGCGCTACGCCGATGAAATCTTCCGCCTGGGCAACGAGCTGAAGAACGTGGTCGCTGGCCTGCCCCCCGGCCAACAACTCCGCCTCAACGTGGGCATCCTCGACGTCATTCCCAAGCTCGTGGCCGAGCAGCTCCTGAAGCCCGCGCTCGAAGCAGGCCCGTCGCTGCGCATCATCTGCCGCGAAGGCCCCCTGCCCCAGCTGCTCGCCTCGCTCGCCCTGCACGAGCTGGACGTGGTCCTCGCCGACGCTCCCAGCTCCGAGCCCGTCAGCGTCCGCTCCTTCAACCACCTGCTCGGCAAGTGTGGCGTGTCCTTCTTCGCCGCCGACAGTCTGCGGCATCTCAAGAAGGACTTCCCCCGCTCCCTCGACGGCGCGCCCATGCTGCTGCCCTCGGACGAGTCCTCCGTGCGCCGCTCGCTGGACCTCTGGTTCGAGCGCCAGGGACTGCGCCCCCTCATCGCCGGCGACTTCGATGACAGCGCCCTGCTCCAGGCCTTTGGCCAGAGCGGCCACGGCGTCTTCGCCATGCCCTCCGTCATCGAGGCGCAGATGGAGCGCGAGTACAACTGCTCCGTCATCGGCCGCACCGACGAAATCGAGACGTGCTTCTACGCCATCACCGTCGAGCGCCGCCTGCGCCACCCCGCCGTCGTCGCCATCGCCGAGGCGGCGCGCTCTCAAATCTTCAGCGTGTGAGCCCTCCGGTGCTCAAGGCGAGGCGCGGTACACCTCCACGCCCGCCACCACCGTCGCCAGCACCTGCGCATCCACCAGCGCCTTCGCGGGTCCCTCCACCGGGTCCACCGACAGCGCCACGAAGTCCGCGTCCTGTCCTGGCGCCAGCCCGCCGCGCCTGGCCTCCTCGAAGGAGGCCCACGCCGGCCCCCGCGTGAAGCCCTCCAGCGCCTCGTACCCCGACAGCGCCTCCTCCGGCAGCCAGCCGCCCTCCGGTCTTCCCGTGGCGTCCTGTCGCGTGCGCGCCGCGTACAGCCCCGCCAGGACGTCCGGGTTTTCGATGGGGAAGTCGCTGCCCAGCGCGAGGTTCGCCCCCGCTTCCTTCAGGCTGCGCCACGCATAGGACCCCCGGAGCCGCTCGCGGCCCAGCCTCGCTTCCGCCCATGGCATGTCGCTGGTGGCATGGGTGGGCTGCACGCTCGCCACCAGCCCCGCCGCGCCCAGGCGGGTGATGTCCTCGCGCCGCAGAATCTGCGCGTGCTCCACGCGGTGTCTCAACGCCTTCGTGCCTGTCTCCTCCGACACGCGCGTGAGCACATCCACCACCAAGGTATTGGCACGGTCTCCAATGGCGTGGATGCAGACCTGGAAGCCCTTCGACATGAAGGCACGCGCCCGCGACTCGAGTTCCTCGGGCGACATCAACAACAGGCCGCGCTGCCCGGGCTCGTCACAGTAGTCCTCGTGAAGCGCCGCGCCCCGGCTGCCCAGCGCACCATCCGCCAGGAACTTCACCGCCCGCATCTTCAGCATCCGCCCCTGCCAGGGGCCCTGCTCCAGATAGGCGTGCCGCTCGTCCCCCTGTCCCGCCGCCATGGCGTAGATGCGCAGCGGGAGCGTGCCCTCCGCGTCCCACTGTTGAAGCAGGCGGAAGGCATCCAGGTCCATGCCGGCGTCGTGGACTCCCGTCAGTCCTACTTGTGCACAGCGCTCCAGTGCCGCGCGGAGCCGCGTCTCGAGCTGCGCCTTCGTGGGCGGCGGCATCGCCGCGGCCACCACGTCCATGGCGTTGTCCACCAGCACGCCCGTGGGCTCGCCCCTCGCATCCTTCAGGATGCGGCCACCCTCGGGGTCCTGCGTGTCGCGGGAGATGCCTGCCCTGCGCAGCGCCTCGCCGTTCACCCAGGCCGCGTGGTGGTCCACTCGCGTGAGGAACACGGGCGTCGTGGGGAAATGGGCATCCAGCTCGGCCCTCCCCGGAAAGGCACCACCGGGCCACTCGTTCTGGTCCCAGCCTCTTCCCAGAAGCCAGTCGCCCTGGAAGCTGGACTCGGGCGCTTGTGACAACCGACGCACCGCCTCCTCCACGGACGGCGACTTCTCCAGTCGCACCGTCGTCAGACTGCGACCCAGGCCGTGCAGATGCGCGTGAGCATCCACCAGTCCTGGCACCACCGTGGCGGCTCCCAGGTCCACCTCTCGCGCACCGGGCGCCGTCGCTCTCACTTCGTCGCGAGTGCCCACCGCCACCACGCGCCCGTCACGCACCGCCAGGGCTCGCGCCAGCGGACGCTCCGTGTCCAGCGTCCAGATTCGCTCTGCCAGATAGACCGTGGTCTGCACCGTGCGCCTCCGCCTGTCCCGGCGGATTCAGCCTCCGCGCGGGTCCGCGCGAACTGTGCGCGAGCCGAGCGGCCGTGTCACGAGGACCGTCTGATGGTGTCACGACCTCGGGGACCAGGAGAGGAGCACCCTCCAGGCTCGCGACTCGCCGCGGCGGACCTCCGTCGCATGACGCCGCGCGACTCCGGCTGCGACTGCGTCTCCGGTCTGTCGCGTGACGCCGCGCTACTCCGGCTGCGGCTGCGTCTCCGTCGTGCCCGCGTCGGGCTGGGCGGGCATGGGCGTGGCGGGCCCGGGCGGTTCGTCCGGTACGGTTTGCACGGGCTCCCTCACCTGGTCAGGGCCCTGAAGCGGCTCCTGCTCTTCCGTTCCAGGGGGCTGGGTGGTCTTGCAAGCCAGCGGTACGGCGGCCAGGCACAGGGCGGCGATGAGGACGACACGGCGCATGACTCCTCCCCTTCGAGTCTTGGCACGACTTGGGCGGCCCACGCCGCACGAGAAAAGGTGCTGCCTGTGGAGCATCCTCACCACCCGGTAAGCAGCCCGGCATGCGGGCGCCCACTTCTGATGCTGGCTACCGGACATGCACGCGGCACCTCGGGAAGACCCCGTCGGGCATGAGCACCGTTGGCTCGGGAGTGTCCTCACACCCCGGGAGCCTCAAGCCATGTTGGATGTCGTGGATGTCGGCAAGCGCTCACTCGCCACCTATCGCGGTGTCGCTCCCGACGCGCAGCTCGACGCCCTCTCACACTGCGCCGAACGACTGCGCGGCGCTCGCTGTCTGCACCTCAGCGCCACGCCCTATGGGGGAGGCGTCTCCGAAATCCTCCGCTCGCTGGTCCCCCTCTACAACGACCTGGGCATCGTGACCGACTGGAAGCTCATCCACGGCGACGAGGCCTTCTTCCAGGTCACCAAACGCATCCACAACGGGCTCCAGGGCGCTCCGGGCGAGCTCACCGAGTCCGAGAAGGCCATCTATCTGGCCAACTCCCAGCTCAACGCCCGCCGACTCATCTCCGACTCCGAGGACTACGACTTCATCTTCGTCCACGACCCGCAGCCCGCGGCGCTCGCGGCCCTCAGCGGCAATCGCGACGCGCGATGGATATGGCGCTGCCATATCGACACCTCTCGACCCAACCCCAGCTTCTGGGAGCTGCTGTCGCCCTACCTGCTCGACTACGACGCCGCCATCTTCACCCTGCCGGAGTTCATTCCTCCCGCGCTCCCCATCCGGAACGTGCGCGTCCACGCGCCAGCCATCGACCCGCTCAGCCCCAAGAACCATCCTCTTCCCGAGCCCCTCGCGCGCGACGTGCTCGAGTGGATTGGCATCCGCACCCACCGGCCCCTCGTCACGCAGGTCAGTCGCTTTGACCGCTGGAAGGACCCGCTGGGCGTCGTCCGCGCCTACCAGCGCGTGCGTCCACATGTCCCCGACCTGCAGCTCGCCCTGGTCGGCTCGCTCGCCCTGGATGACCCCGAGGGCTGGGAGGTCTACGAGGAGCTCCGCGCGGCCACCCGGCACGATGGACTCATCCACGTCCTCACCAATCTGGTCGGCGTGGGCAACATCGAGGTCAACGCACTCCAGGCTCGCTCGGAGGTCGTCGTCCAGAAGTCCCTGCGCGAAGGCTTCGGGCTCGTCGTCTCCGAAGCGCTCTGGAAGGGCACTCCCGTCGTCGGCGGGCGCACGGGCGGCATTCCGCTGCAGCTTCCCGAGGGAACTGGCGGAGTCCTCGTGGACACAGAGGAGGAGTGCGCCGAGGCCCTGCTCCACCTGCTGCGCCAGCCCGACGAGGCCCACCTCCTGGGTGAACGCGGGCGAGAGCATGTGCGCCAGCACTTCCTCATGCCACGGCTGCTGCTGGACCACCTGAGGCTGCTCGACGCCATGTCCTCCGCACGGCCCCTTCCCGCGCGAGACATCGTCCCATCGCATCCTTCCCCCCTCTCTCTTCAGGGGGTGTGACTTGCGCTCACGCCACGTCCAGTTCGGGAAGACCGGAGCCGCGTTGCTCTTGATGCTGATGGCCCTGGGCCTGCTCGCGGCGACACCTCCAGCGAGCCCCACGCCCGGCTCCTCCACCGTGGCCTCCTGTGAGCTGGAAGGCGTGGTGGACACCGGCTCGGGCGCCTATCTGTCCGACTGCGTGCGGCGCGCGGAGGCTGGTGGACACTCGGCGCTGCTGGTTCGATTGGATACGCCGGGCGGCTCGCTGGAGGCGACTCGCGCCATCGTCCGGGCGTTCCTCGGCTCCTCCGTGCCGGTGCTCGTCTGGGTGGGGCCCTCCGGCGCGCATGCGGGCAGCGCGGGCGTCTTCATCACCCTGGCTTCCACGCTTGCGGCCATGGCTCCCGGCACCAACATCGGCGCCGCGCATCCTGTCGCGGGTATCACCGGACAGGACCCGGAGGCGACCGGCGGTGCTCAGATGGCTCGGAAGGTGGAGAACGACACCGTCGCGTTCGCGGAGAGCATCGCTCGGCAGCGGGGCCGCAATGCCTCGTGGGCCGCCTCCGCCGTGCGCGACAGCGTCTCCATCAGCGCGAACGCCGCCGTCGAACTGCGCGTGGTGGAGCACCTCGCTTCCAGCGAGTCGGAGTTCCTCGCGTGGGCGGATGGACGCTCGGTGCAGGTGGCGGGGGGCGATACGGTGCGGCTGTCCACTCGCGACGCCCGACTCGTGGAGCTGACTCCGAGCCTTTCACAGCGCGCGGTCCATGCGCTCGCGCATCCCGCGATTGTCTATCTGCTGTTCCTCATGGCCGCGCTGGGACTGGTCGTCGAGCTGGCACACCCGGGTGGTATCGCCCCCGGACTCATCGGCGTGGTCGCGCTGGTGCTCGCGCTGGTGGCCTCGTCCGCGCTGCCCGTGAGCACGGGGGCCTTGCTCCTCTTGCTGCTCGGCGCGGCGCTCATCATCGCGGAGCTGTTCGTCACCAGTGGATTGCTTGGCGCCACGGGCGTGGTGTTGCTGGGCCTGGGGGGACTGTTCCTGGTGGACCGCGTGGACCCGGACTGGTTCGTGGACCGCTCCTTCGGGGTGTCGTGGGCGTGGCTGATTCCCACCACGTTGGTCCTCGCGGGCGCGGCGGCCTATGTCGCGTGGAGGAGCGCGCAGACGCGGCGACTGCCCCAGCGCGGCGGAGACGTGGGACTCGTGGGCGAGGAGGGCACCACGCTGGCCCCCGTCACTCCCGAGAGCGGTGAAGTGTTCGTCCATGGTGAGCGCTGGCGCGCCACCTCTCCCTCACCCATCCAGCGCGGCGCACACGTGGTGGTGCGGCGCGTGGAAGGGCTCACCCTCTTCGTCGACGAGGTGAAGACATGACCGACCTGTTCGGACTGCTCGGGTTCCTCATTCCGCTGGGCGTGCTCTTCCTGTTGTTCATGTCCGGAGTGCGCATCGTCAACGAGTACCAGAACGGCGTGGTGTTCCGGCTCGGCCGCTTCGTGGGGTTGAAGCGCGCGGGCTTTCGCTGGCTCATCCCCTTCGTGGAGCGCATGGTCATCATCGACCTGCGCACCGTGACTCGCGATGTGCCTCCACAGGACGTCATCACCCGCGACAACGTCAGCGTGAAGGTCAACGCCGTCGTCTACTTCCGCGTCATCCATGCGGACAAGGCCGTGCTCCAGGTGGAGGATTATCTCTATGCCACCAGCCAGCTCGCGCAGACGACGCTGCGCGCGATTCTGGGTCAGGTGGAGCTGGACCAACTCCTCAGCGAGCGCGAGCGCATCAACCACGAAATCCAGCAGGTGCTCGACGCGCGCACGGACCCGTGGGGCATCAAGGTCTCCAACGTGGAGGTGAAGCACATCGACCTGCCCCCGGAGATGCAGCGGGCCATCGCTCGACAGGCGGAGGCTGAGCGCGAGCGTCGCGCGAAAATCATCGCCGCCGAGGGTGAACACCAGGCCGCCGAGAAGCTCGCCATGGCGGCGGACGTGCTCAGCCGCAATCCCGCCACGCTTCAACTCCGCTATCTGCAGACGCTGGTGGAGATCACCACGGGCGGCAATCACACCATCCTCCCCATCCCGCTCGACATCCTGCGCGCCGTCGGCGCCGCGGCGGCTCGCAGCGGCTTCGGCTCGGGCGAGGACGACAGGCGCCACTCCAACAGTCATGGCGACGAGGACGGACCTCCCGTAGGTGGATTGACGTAGGCTCTCGCTCAGGTCTCCCACCTGAGCGAGTCCATGGATGATTCCATCGCCTTGTCGGCATCACCTTGGGGCAGCCGCCTGCTTCTCGCTCGCCCTGGCGTGCGCCCCCTCTCGTCTTTACTTCCTGAGCAGTGAACTTCCCGTGCTCGAAGGAAAGGACATCCTGCGGGTGTCACCCGGTCCGTGGGAGCGGGGGGAGGTCCCTGCTGTGTATTCGGACGCGGCCACCGTTCCAGATGACTTGCTCATTCCCGCCCTCAAGACCTTGATGACCTTGCCTGGGGCCACCGACGCGTGCGAGCCGGGCACGGGGCGCCCTCGCGCGGACGCAGCGGAGTACTGCCTCGCTGTCTATCGAACGCCGGAAGACTGGCAAGTGTCCTGGCCCATTCGGAATCTCACGGGCGAACGAAGTGCCTGCAGTCCTCCCTTTGGTGGGGTCGATGACAAGGACTTTGGTCGAGACCTCCCCATCTTCGGATTCGCGCACAATCATCCTTGCGGCACGAACGTGAGCAGCTCGGACTTGAGGGTGTCTCCCGCGATGAAATCAGCCGAAGGACACTGGAGCATGGTGGAGTACGCGGTGGCGCCCAACGGAAAGCCGGCGCGTGACTCGCGGGGCCAGTTGATTCCGGCATGGGCATGGCTCGCGACAGGAAGAGCCGCAGCGCCTCGCATCTACAAGTGGAACCTCGCAGGCGAAGTGTTCCGATGGAGCGAGACTGGGAAGCGCTGGGACTTCCAGGCAACGTGCGAGCCCCAGAGGCCCAGCAACCTCTCCGCCGTGGTACCGCCTCCACGGTGCGTTCCCGAGTTGGACACGAAGGTCGAAGCTGCCCAGGAGTGACCTCCATGCTGAAGCCCCACTATCTCATCCTCCTCGTCTCGCTCGTGGCGGATGGCGGCACGGAACCACCCAAGGCGAAGGCATCGACTCCTGTCACGGATGCGGGCACGCCCCGCCCAAACAGTGTCGACACAATCCCCTGGCCCAAGGACCTGCGTCCCCTGGCCACGCTGGATGGACCCGCCGTTGTCGCGGCCCACGCCGCGCTTCAACAGGTGCTGTCACGATTTCCCAAGGGAGCGTCGACGGCGTGTGAGTTCTCGGCCAGGTCCCTGGAGGTCGTCGTAGGACAGGAGGCGGGCCTGTACTTCGTGCGCATCGACCGCCGCCCCGAGCGGTGTGGCTGGGCCCCTGGAGTCAGCCTCGAGTTCGACTGGTTCGAACTCTATGCGGTCTCCTCGGACGGCCGCGTCCTCGGTCGCCATCCGTACATGCCCTAGCGAGGCCTCATGACGGCGGGCGGGTGATTCCGAAGAGTTCCTCCCGCTCCAGCTTGATGGCCAGGCGGCTCAGCCGCAGCGAGGCCAACGCGAGCACCGCCACCGCTCCCAGCAACAACACGCCAATGGCGAAGGACAACACCGGCAGCGACTCCGGGATGTCGAGCTGACGCTTCGTCAAATACAGCAACGACGTCACCACGAACGCCAACAGCGCCGTGTACGTGAGCGCGATGGCCCTCGCGAGTATCGCGTGCCGCCGGTCCAGGATGACCACCTCCTGCCGCAACAAATCCCGCCGCGAGTTCCCCTCCGGCAACTGCCGCGCCTCCCTCAACATCTCCCGCATCCGCGTCGTCATCCGCGCAATCTGGTTGTCCAACCCCGTCGCCACGATGCCACACGCCGACACCATCACCGCCGGCGTCACCGCCGTCCCAATCAGCCGTATCGACGAGAGGTCCAACCCATCCGACACACCGTTCATCCCCCCTCTGTTCCACCCG
>NZ_VIFM01000127.1 GCF_006636215.1 Myxococcus llanfairpwllgwyngyllgogerychwyrndrobwllllantysiliogogogochensis
GTGTGGTGGGGCACGGGCGTGGGCGGGGGGCTTGTGTTGAACGGGGTGCCCTGGCGAGGCCGTGGAGCGGCGGGCGAAGTCGGCCACATGGTGGTGAAGCCGGGTGGGGCGCGCTGTGGTTGCGGACGGCACGGGTGCCTGGAGGCGTATGCGGGGCGCGCGAGGATGGAACGCGAGGCGCGAAAGGCCGAGGAGGAGGGCGAGAAGACGGTCCTCTTCGAGCTGATGAAGAAGAAGCAGCGCACGCGCCTGACGAGCAGCATCTGGAAGAAGGCGCTGGAGGCGAAGGACCCCCTGGCCACGAAGCTCATTGAGCGGGCGCTGCGGATGATGGGCGTGGGGATTGCCTCGGCCATCAATCTGACGGACGTGGACGCGGTCATCCTGGGAGGTGGTCTGGGCACGAGGCTGGGCGAGGAATACGCGGACCGACTGCATGAGGCCATGCGTCCCCACATCTTCATGCCCGGACGTCAGCCCCCCGTGCTGGTGGCGGAGCTGGGAGAGCTGGCGGGAGCCATTGGTGCGGCCCTGCTCACGGAACCGCCAATGAAATAGCGATTGCCTGCTGTGCTTGAGAGTTGAATCGCACGCAGTGCAGTCCAGAGATGAGAAAAACGCCAGGCGCTCGATGCTACTGCCCGGACCACGTCCGGCCAGGAGTCGAGGCTTTGGAGTTCAAGGGCTGTGATGGTCGTGTTTGTTGTTTGCCGAGCGCGATGGCTGGCTGTTCGATGTATCGCCAGGACATCATCGCAAGCAGGAGCGTGACAGGGAGGGACAACGCCGCGTTCCACCACCACGGCATGGGGCCTCCCAGCATGGCCGTGACGGTTTGCTGCACGGGAAAGGCGTAGATGTAGAGGCCATACGAGAAGTCCCCGTGGCGTCCGAAGTGCGCGAGCCTGCTCGGGAGGAACGCGAGGTACAGCACGAGGTACGCGCCACAGGATCCGATGGCGACAGGGAGGCCCTTGCCCGCCATCGACGTGGCGGTGAGCACCAGGACACAGGCCCCCGCGAGCCATGGACTCATCCTCACGCGCTCTCTCCAGAGATAGAGCACCAGGCCCCCTCCGAAGTAGAGCCCGAGGACCGGCCAGAAACCCAGGCGTCCGATGTGCAGGAAGGACAGCACCGCCGTGACACACCACCCGGCCAGCGCCAGTTCCTTGCGCAGCAGTCCCGTGACTCCCAATCCCAGTACGAGCAGGTAGAAGCCGACTTCGTACATCAGCGTCCACAGCGAGCCATTGACGGCGCTGGGATACACGTTCCCTTCGAACACCCCGGGCAGGTTCCACTGCGGATTGACGAGGGTGAAGTTGCGCAGCAGGAAGCGGTACGTGTCTGGCGCCGTGAAGTACTCACCCAGCGGGCAGGTGGTGAACGCGGCGCCGAGCACGAGCGTCGTCAGCAGGAGCGACACCGCCAGCCCCGGAAAGATTCGCAGCGTGCGCGCCAGGACGAAGCTTCGGACGTCGCGCGTCCGCTCCCAGCTTCGGGTGATGAGGACTCCACTGATGACCAGGAACACCGCCACGCAGACCAACCCGAGCGAGACCTGTCCGTGGGTGAAGACGGTCAGCGGCTCGGGGCTCCCCTGAGGGCCCTCGCCCAGCGGAAAGGAGTGGCTGACGATGACGCCCGTGGCCGCGGCGAAGCGCAGGAAGTCCAGGTTGTTTCCCCGGCCTTCGAGACACTCACTCAACGTGGGACGTGGCCGGGGCGCCATGGGGAAGGGCTGCTCAACGCGTCTCGTGGAGTTGGGGATACGGCCCCTGCACCTGCGCCCAGCGACTCGCCAGCACGAACAGAATCTCTCGCACGGAGTCTCCCCGGAACGCGAGCACGGGACTGGCGAGCCCGGCACCGAGCAGCCGCGCAAACGCCTTCCAACGCGCCATGCCTCCGGAGCGCCGTCCCAGATAACGCGCCTGGAGGGTCTGCTCGCTGCGCACCACGCCCACGATGAGTCGGAAGAAATAGCGCGTCTCGAAGCGCGAGCGCGGAATGACGTGCCACACCTTCAGCGCGGGAGCGTAGAGCCGACGATGGCCCGCCTTGCCGAGCAGGAAGCCCAGCTCGATGTCTCCTCCACTCAGGAGTTGGTTGCCAAGCCGATCCGGCATGAGCTGCTCCGGCGTTCGCCACGGCACGGCCTCCAGGACGGCCGCGCGCCGCAGCCACAGCCCGGCTCCAATCGTGGGTGCGAGCGTGGCTCCCGCCCCGAAGTCGACGAGGTCATCCCCCATCCGGTGATTGATGGCGAGAAGATGCTCGCGCCGGGAGATACTGGGCGGAGGCGGCGTCTCGTACCGGGGATAGATCCGGGAGACCACCACGCCGACTGCCGCGTCCTCGAAGTGCGCCAGCCCGTCGGCGAGGAAGTTCGGCTCGGGGATGTTGTCGTCGTCCAGGAAGCAGATGACCTCGCGCCGCGCGCGCTGGATTCCGCACAGGCGCGCGAAGAGCAGCCCCTGGCGGGCTTCATGGACCACGCGCACGTCCACGCCTCGGCGACGCAGCCCCGCGACGGCCGGGCTGTCTTCCACCACGCGCGCCGTGCCATCCGCCGAGTTGTTGTCCACCACCACCACCTCGAAGCACGCGCTCGGCGCCTGCTGCGCGAGCAGGGCTTGAAGCGGCGCTTCCACGCGCCTTGCTCCGTTGTAGGTGGGGATGACCACCGTGACGCCCGCTGAACTCATCGACGTGCCTCGGACTCACGAGGACGCGCCCAGAGCAGCCCGTTCACCTCGCCACTCCAGATGCCGGGAGTGACTTCATGGCCCAGCGCTTCGAGGGTCTGCTCGCACCAGGCCTTGTCGTCCGGCGTCTCCCGGGTTCGATGCCACTCCATGACGAGCGTGCGAATCCGCAGGCGCGCGAAACGTGGGTCGAAGCTACCCAGCGGCAGCGCCCTCCATGCGAGGTACCGCGGCTGGCTCAGCGACGTCAGTCGGTCCCTCAGTCGTGCCATGGTGTTCCTACGGGGACAAGACGCCCGGCGGGAGCGCCCCACGCGTCAACAGCCAGTCTCGCAGCTTGAGGCAGGGTTTCTCCACCGTGACATAGGTCACCCAGGCCACGCCCAACGTCAAGGCGAGGTACACGAAAAGGTCCAGCCCCCAGGCGCCCAGGCTGGTGCCCAGCCGCTCCACCACTCGGACCAGGAGCCCGTGCCAGAGGTAGGCGCCGTAGGAGAGCAGCGCGGTCTGATAGACGCCCCATCGCAGGCCGCGTGGGAGCTGGAGTGACTCGATGCCCACGAGCACCGCGCCGAAACCCACCGCCAGCCCGGCGAAGATCCAGACATGGCTCGACGTCGTCACGATGGCGCCGTAACGCCCCACCGTCAGCGCCAGCACCCCCACTCCCGCGAGGGCACACGCTGTACGGCGGTGCCGAGACCAACTCCTCCACGTAGGCGCGGTCCGGGCCAGGAACACCCCGATGCCGAGCCCGTCCAGGTGCAGCTCGGTGGACCAGGGCGCGAACGTGGAGAGGCCCGTCACGGGCAGGTCCGCCGGCAGGTTCCGCGAGAAGAGCCAGCGAGCCACGACACTCACCGCCATGGGCGCAAGCCACGCCCAGGCGGGCCATCGTCGCCCCCCCAGCGCGAAGGCGAGCAGCGGCAGCACGACGTAGAAATGCTCCTCCACGCACAGCGACCAGCTCTGCACGAAGTCGCGCGGCATCGTGAAGTTCTGGAGGAAGAGCGCGTAGTGCCAGCCTCCGCCCACGAAGGGCGTGCCCACCGTCCAGGGCTTGAGCGCGTAGAACGCGAGCACGACGAAATACAGCGGCAGGGTGCGCATCCAGCGCTTCAGCCAGAAGGTGCGCAGCCGGGAGCCCAGGGGAGGTTCGCCATCCTCGGCGAAGACCTGCCGGCCGACGAGGTATCCCGAGAGGACGAAGAAGAGGTCCACGCCCATCCACCCATGCGCGAAGGCGAAGCGCACCGGGAGCGGCACGGCATCATGGATGACCGCAGGCGCGTGGAAGACCAGCACTCCAAGGATGGCGAAGGCCCTCAGGACATCCAGCCCATCCATTCGCCGCGTGGAAGCGATGTCGGCGCTCAACGCGTGACTCCGCGCGGGTGACGCTCGCGGGCTCGTGGGAAGGGGGAAGACCTGGTGGGGCACATGCGGGTGGTGGGTGCATTGTGTCCCCCGTCCCAGGGGCGTCAACAACGGACCGCGAAGGGCCTGGCCGCAGGGCAGGCGTGGCACTGAGGTCAGCCATGACACTTCCAGGCTCCACCGAAGCCCGCATGGCCGCTCGCTGGGGGACGACTCGGGCGACATCCGGGTGTCGGACAGGAACGCTCATTGACGCGCCGTGACGCTCACCGTCAGCATGGTGGGAGCGGCCCTTCTCGATGATCACCTTCTTCGTCGCGTTCCTTGTCTCGTTGATGGTGGCCCTGGGCCTCACGTATGTCGTGCGCAACCAGGCGCTGGCGTGGGGCTGGCTGGACCAGGCCAACTCAAGTCGCAAGGTCCACGTCCGGCCCATCCCTCGGCTGGGTGGCATCGGCATCGTGGCGGGGTTCTTCGCCCCCCTGTGCGCGCTGTTCCTGGTGGACTCCGGCGTGGGACACCACTTCCGGCTCCACACCGAGCTGATTTCGGGCCTGTTCATGGGGGGCGCGGCCATCGCCGCGCTCGGGCTGTATGACGACCTGCGAGGCGCGGGCGCACGGCTCAAGTTCAGCGTGCAGCTCATCGTGGCGCTCGGGCTCTACCACCTGGGCTTTCGCATCGAGGTCATCGCCAATCCGTTCGGCCCCGAGCTGACGCTGGGTGCGCTGAGCCTGCCGTTCACCGTGCTGTGGATGGTGGGCGTCATCAACGCGTTCAACCTGATTGATGGCCTCGACGGGCTCGCGGGCGGTGTGGCGTTCTTCGGCGTGAGCACCAACTTCATCCTCGCGCTGTCGCGCGGCGACGTGCTGCTGTGCCTGCTGATGGCGGCGCTCGCGGGCGCCATCCTCGGGTTCCTCGTCTTCAACTTCAACCCGGCCTCCATCTTCATGGGAGACACGGGCAGCATGTTCCTCGGCTTCGTGCTGGCGGCGGTGGCCATCAAGACGAGCACCAAGAGCGGCACGGCCGTGGCCATGCTGGTGCCGGTGATGGCGCTGGGCCTGCCCCTCATGGACACGCTGCTCGCGGTGGTGCGCCGCTCGCTCCTCGGGCGACCGCTGTTCAGCGCCGACAAGGAGCACATCCATCACCGGGTGATGAGCCGCATGGTGCTCAGCCACCGCTCCGCCGTGCTGGTGCTGTACGGCCTGTGCGGCCTCTTCATGTTGACGGCCCTGGGCCTCAACTTCGCCAACAGCGCGCAGAGCGCCTTGCTGCTGTGTGGCATGGGCGTGGTCATCGCGGTGATGATGCGCAAGCTGGGCTATCTGGACCTGGGTCGCGCGGGCGACATGCAGCAGCGCCGCCAGAGAAACATCCGGCTGCGCTCGCTGGTGAAGGAGGTCATCGGCGCCGTGCGCGAGGCGAGGTCCCTTCAAGAGGTCTGGAGCGCCGTGCGGCTCCTGTCAGAGGTGCTGGACGTGTCGCGGCAGGAGCTGCGCTTCCAGCACCTGCGCGACGGACTCCTGGACGGCGTCGTCTTCGAGACCCAGCGTGCCGCGGGACTGTCGATGCCCTTCGAGCTGCGGCTGGAAGTGAAGGACGAAGAAGTGGTGCTAGGCTCGCTGCTGCTCGTCTGGCGCGATGGCCGCAATACCATCGACCGGGACGAGGAGCTGGCGCTGGAGCTGGTGGCGGACGCCGTCGCCGAACGCGCCGCGAGGCTCCTGGCGGTGGCGGATGCCGACCCCGCGCGCGTCGTCGTCCTGAGAAGATGACCACATCGGTGGGCTCAAGCGCTCTCGTCGCGCTGCTGCGCTCGTGGCCCCTGCCCCCCGCGAGAGGGGCTCCCGAAGGCGACGAGGCCACTGCCTTCGTGCGCGGGGCCGTCCGCCACGGGCTCGCCGGGTTCATGGCTCACGCGGTGGGGCAGGTGGGTTGGGTGCTGCCCGCCGATTCGGGCGCACTGTTGCGCCGCGAGTCTCTGACGGGCGCGGCCCGCTCGCTCCAGGTGAAGGCCCTGCTGCTGAGAAGCCTGGAGGCGCTGGCCTCCGAGGGCATCGTCCCCGTGTCGCTCAAGGGGTACGGACTGGCGCAGCGGCTGTATCCGGACCCGCTCCAGCGCGCCACCCGCGATGTGGACCTGCTGGTGTCACGGGGCGAGGTCGAGACGGCCGTGCGCATCCTTACCGGGCTGGGACTGACGGCGCGTCCGACGCGCGATGGGCGCCATGCGGACCTGGACTCGCACCACCTGGAGCTGGAGGGAAAGGCGGGGCTGGTGGAGCTGCACTTTCGCGCACTGGCGGGATGGGGACGGACGCTGGAAGGCGACGCGCTGGTGGCGCGCGCGGCGGAGGGGGCACTGGAGGGCCAGCGGGTGCGGTGGCTCTGTCCCGAAGACGAAGCGGTGTACCTGGCCCTTCACGCGAGCCACCACTTGTTGCAGCGCCTGGCGTGGCTGTTCGACCTGAAGCTCCTGGCGGCGCGGGGACTGGACTGGGACCGAGTCGTCGCGGGGGCTCGTGGAACGGGCCTGCCACAGCTCGTGTTTCACGGCTGGGAGGTCGCGAGGAGGCTTTTGGGCGCACCGGTGCCGGAGGCCGCGCTGGAAGCCCTGGCGCCTCCCTGGTGGCAGCGGCGGCTCGCGCGGAGGTTCTTCACGGAAGAACGACTGGTGGAAACGGAGCTGGTTCGCAGCCGGCCGCGCTGGATGGCGGCGAAGCTGCTGCTGGCGCCCGAGCCGGGGGCGATGCTCCGCTATGCGCTGCGGCGCCTGGACACCGCGATTCGCCCCCCTTCGGACAGATGAACCGTCGCCCCCAAGGGCGGGCCTTTGTCCTGTGTCCACCACGCCGTCATCCCGTGGGGCTCAGGCAGTGATTGCAGCCGATGCGGTGGGCCCGTTAAAGGGGGCCACCATGCCGCTCAGCCTGCTCGACACCTTCCGCGTCCTCGCCTCGTTCGAACCACCGCGAGGAGCCCTCAAGGGCGCGCCCTGGGAGGAATACGTCGACTGGGCCATCGCCCAGGGCCTGGCCCCGCTGGCGGCCTACAACCTGGAGTACCGCCTGGGCGCCAGCGCCGCGCCAGAGTGGGCCCGAGACAGGCTGCTCGCCATCTACCAGGGCTCCGTCAACGACAACGTGATGAAGCTCGTCAACTTCAAGCAGGTGGTGGACGAGCTGCAAGGCCGCAAGCTGGTGCTCATCGGCTCCGCCGCCTTCGCCGAGGCGCTCTACCCGCACATCGGCTTCCGCCCCGTGCTGGACCTCCAGCTCCTCATGCGCCGCATGGACGTGGACGGCTTCGCGGGCTTCCTCTCCAACCACGAGTTCAAGCCGGAGACGGACACCTCCCACAGCGGCGCCACGAAGCTCGTCTCCGACGGGCGCACCGCCATCTACCTCTACTCAGACATCCTGGGTCCCCAGCGACGCGAGCAGACCGCCGGCATCATCGAGCGCGCCAAACCCATGAAGGTCTACGGCCCCTCCATGTTCCGGGCCGACCTGGAGGATTCGGTCCTCCTCGTGTGCCTGGAGCACGCGCGTCAGGGGTATGACGTACCCTGGCTGTCCTTCATCGACCTGCGAGAGCTCGTCACCGGCGCCAAGTGGATGGGCGGCGTGTACTCCCGGCCGCTCGACCTCCCCGCGCTGCTCGCCCGGGCCGCGGAGTGGCGCCTGGAGCGAGCCCTCTACACGTCGCTGTCCATCGTCGCCCGGCTCTTCCCGGAGGCCGCCGCGGAGGCCACCGCCGCCTTGCCGCCGCTGCGTAGGGCGACTCGGGAGCTCCTGGACCGGACGGTGGTGGGTCCAGTCAGCACCCCCGGGCGCACTTCGGCTCTCAGAGGCTTGGAAAGAGTGCGCCGTCTGCTCACGGGGCAGTGAGGCTGCCCGGCCGCTGTGCGGGCCCCGGGGACGGGCTTTCTTTCCGAGCGCGTCCCGGCGTATGAGTTCCAGTCAAGACACCTCCCCACTGGGACTCTTTCAATGCGTATCGCCATCATCGGAACGGGCTACGTCGGCCTGGTCGCGGGCACCTGCTTCGCGGACTCGGGCAACGACGTCACGTGCGTGGACATCGACGAGCGGAAGATCCGGATGCTCCAGGCGGGCGAGGTGCCCATCTACGAGCCCGGCCTCGAGGAGCTCATCAAGAAGAACGTCCGCGAGAAGCGCCTGTCCTTCACGCGCGACCTGCCGGAGGCGGTCTCCAACGCGCACGTCGTCTTCATCGCCGTGGGCACGCCCGAGGGTGAGAGCGGCGACGCCGACCTCCAGTACGTGCTGGCCGCCGCCGAGCAGATTGGCAAGGCGATGAAGCAGTACACCGTCGTCGTGGACAAGAGCACCGTGCCGGTGGGCACCGCGGACAAGGTTCGCGACGCCATCCGCAAGGTGACGAGCATCGAGTTCGACGTCGTCTCCAACCCGGAGTTCCTCAAGGAAGGCGCCGCGCTGGACGACTTCCTCAAGCCGGACCGCGTCGTCATCGGCGTGGACTCCGAGCGCGGCCGCAAGGTCATGGGCGAGCTGTACGCGCCCTTCGTGCGCACCGAGAACCCCGTGCTGTTCATGGACACGCGCTCGGCGGAGCTGACCAAGTACGCCGCCAACGCGATGCTCGCCACGCGCATCTCCTTCATGAACGACATCTCCGCGCTGTGCGAGAAGGTCGGCGCGGACGTGGACTTCGTGCGCAAGGGCCTGGGCTCCGACAAGCGCATCGGCTACCCGTTCCTCTTCCCGGGCGTGGGTTACGGCGGCTCGTGCTTCCCCAAGGACGTGAAGGCGCTGGGCGCCACCGCGCGTGAGTTCGGCCTGGAGCTGGACCTGCTGCGCGCCGTGGAGCGCACCAACGAGCGGCAGAAGAAGCTCCTGGTGAACAAGGCGACCAAGCACTTCGGCGGCTCGCTGGAGGGCAAGAAGTTCGGCGTGTGGGGCCTGGCCTTCAAGCCGAAGACGGACGACATGCGCGAGGCGCCGTCCATCGACGTCATCGAGGGCCTCATCGGCAAGGGCGCGTCGGTGGTGGCGCACGACCCGGTGTCCACGCACACCGCGAAGCGCGTCTTCGGTGACCGCATCCGCTACGCCAGCGTGCCGTATGAGGCGCTGGAGGGCGTGGACGCGCTCTTCGTCGTCACGGAGTGGAACGAGTTCCGCCACCCGGACTTCGAGCGCATGAAGTCGCTGATGAAGGCGCCGGTCATCTTCGACGGCCGCAACGTGTTCGACCCGGTGCGCATCCGCGAGCTGGGCTTCACGTACTACGGCATCGGCCGCCGGTGAGCCGAGGCGGTTCGCTCGATGCCCTGACGGGGCTGCGCTTCTTCGCGGCCCTGCATGTCGTGTTGTTCCACTTCGCGCGCCCGGCCCTGGAGCCGGCGCCGGAGTGGCTGCGGAACTTCGTGGGCGCGGGCTACTCCGCCGTGGGCGTCTTCTTCGTCCTGTCCGGCTTCGTCCTCGCCTGGAACTACCTGGACGTCGACGGGCGGATGGAGACGGGGACGCGCGCCTTCCTCGTCGCCCGTGTCGCCCGCGTCTATCCCGTCTATCTGCTGACCTTCCTGCTGTCCGCGCCGCCCACCGTCCTCGCGTCGGTGGCGGACAACGGCTGGAAGCTCGCCTGCGTGAAGCTCGCGGTGGGCGCGGTGGCGACGCTCGCGCTGGTGCAGGCCTGGGTGCCGCGGCTGACGCTGTACTGGAATCCCCCGGGCTGGTCCGTGGCGGTGGAGGGGTTCTTCTATGCCCTCTTCCCCCGGCTCGCGCGGTGGCTGCCCACGCTGAGACCCTCGCGGCTGCCCATGTTGATGGGCGCGGTCTGGGTGCTGGGGCTGACGCCGCCGGTGCTCTACCTCGCGCTGCGGCCGGACGGGCCGGGGGCGCTGGACGCGCACTCGGGAGGCGTGTGGCTGTCGGTGGTGAAGTTCACCCCGCTGGCGCGGCTGCCGGAGTTCCTCTTCGGGGTGCTCTTGGGCTGGTGCTTCGTGCGCGAGCGCGCGGCGGGTGGGGCGAAGGGCTCGGGCGGGGTGCTGGCTTCAATCGGCGCGGCGCTGCTGGTGGCGGCCGGCGCGGCGGGGGAGTGGATTCCCTATCCGCTGATGCACAACGCGCTGCTGGCTCCCGCGTCGGGGCTGCTGGTGTATGGGCTGGCGCGCGGGGGAGGGTGGCTCGGCTGGGGGCTGTCGCGCCCGCTGGTGGTGCACCTGGGGGCGGCGAGCTACGCGCTGTACCTGCTGCAGTACCCCGCGGGCGAGGCGGCCATGAAGCTGGAGCGCGTGCTGTCGCCCTGGGTGGACCTCAACACGCCGCTGGGGTGGTTGGGCTCGGTGCTACTGCTCGCGGTCCCGACGTCCGTGCTGGTGCACCGGTACGTCGAGACGCCGCTTCGCTCCCGGGTGCGCAAGGCGCTTCAACCCTGGGTGGATGCGGAGGGTGCTGCTGGAGCGGCCCGGACTGGGGTGTCGGGGGCCTGAGCCAGCCGCGTCAGTCGACGCCGCCCGGACGGGCGATGCCGCACTCGCGCTTGCCTTCGGGGGTTTCAATCTTCTTGCAGTCGCAGCCCTCGAGCTTCGCCTCGCAGACGACCTCGTCCTCGGGCGTGGGCTCCACGCGGCTCTCGTCGAGCGAGGCGTTCTGGAGGCACAGCTCCTTCTCCACGGAGTTGATGGAGCAGTCGCACAGCTTCTCGGACAGCTCGCGGCAGGCCCCCTTGCAGCCGGTGAGACCGGACAGGGTGGAGCAGAGGAGGGCGGCGGTGAGGAGGAAGCGGCGCATGGGTGCGGCGAACATGCCAGAAGGTCTTCCGGATGCAAGCCAACTCCGGGCCCGGGCGTGCATGAACGGATGCCGGACAGGCCCGCTCGCTCGTCCTGACTCCCGGGCCTGGGAGGGCCGGCGAGCCGAGGGGCCCCTGCGTCCCGAGGGCAGCGCGGCTTTCAACGCCTGACAGAGGGGACTGGTTCTCCCCCTGGTGCCACCTGACGCCCTCGAGAGCGCCCGAGGCGCGGGCCTCGGCGGGTGGACCTGTGAGGAAGGTGGCCGGGGGCCCACGGGCTCCGAGCTTGCCGGCTCTGTCAGCCGCCGAGCGGGAACCCGGGACGGAAAGAAGAGGCCTCCGAGGCTCGTGTCATACTCTCCGCCCCGCTCCGAATGGCCTCCTCGCATCGCAGCTGCTCCCGGTACACCCGGCTCGCTGAAGTGGCCCTGGCCACTCTTGTCGTGGTGTGTCCGCTGGCGCTCGGCGGCGCGGCGAGGTGGGTGGCCTGGCCGTTGATGGGGCTCGCGGGCGCGGCGGCGCTGCTCGCGGGAATCGGGGCCCGGCGCCAGGGCCAGTCGCTGCGTGTGCCCCTGATGGCCGTGCCCCTGGCGGCGAGCGTGGTGCTGTGCGCGGTGCAGCTCGTCCCCCTGCCGGAGGGGGGGCTGCGCGTGCTGAGTCCGGAGGCCGCCGCGCTGCGCGAGTTCGCGCTGGAGCCGCTGGGCCTCACGGGCGCGCGGCCGGTGTCGTTGGACTCCTCGGCCACGTGGCGCGAGCTGTCCAAGCACCTCGCGTATCTGCTGACCTTCCTTGCCGCGGTCCAGGTGTGTCGGGCCCGGGACAGCCGTCGGCGCCTGCTCGCGGTGGTGGCCTTCAGCGGCGCGGCGGTGGTCGTCGTCGGCCTGGGCCATGCGTTGCTCGGCATGCACTCCCTCTTCGGGGTGATGCCCTGGGTGCATGCGCGGCCCCCGCTGGTGACGTTCTTCGCCAACCCCAACCACCTCGCGGGCTTCCTCGGGCTCGCGGCCTCGGTGGGCGTGGGGCTGGCCCTCACCACGCGGCCTCGCTCGAAAGCGCTGCCCTTCGCACTGGCGGCGGGTGCCAGTGGCCTGGGGGTGCTGCTGTCGCTCTCGCGCGGAGGCATCGCCTTCTTCCTCTTCGGACAGGCGCTGCTGATGCTGTGGCTGGTGCGTGAGCGCCGCGAGGGCGGCGCGCCCCGGTGGGCCCGGAGCACCGCCGCCCTGCTGGGTCTGCTGGCGGTGCTGGCGGTGGGCGCCTACGTCGCGGCGGACTCGCTGTGGGCCGAGGCACGCTCAGCGGACAGCATCGAGAAGCTGAGTCAGTCCAAGGTGGCGCTGTGGCCGATGATGGCGCAAGCCGCGCGAGCCTTCCCCGTGCTGGGCATGGGGCGCGGCGCGTTCGAGGCGGCGTTCCCTCGCTACCAGACCGAGCCCAACCCGAACACGCTCACGCATCCGGAGAACGCGGTGCTCCAGGCCGCGACGGAGCTGGGCCTCCCAGGGCTGTTGCTGCTGGCCGTGGCGCTCTGGGGCTTCGTGCGGCTGGTGCGCCGCGAGGACCTGGATGCGCTGGAGCTGGCGGTGCTTTCGGGCGTGGCGGCGCTGGGGCTGCACAACCTCTTTGACTTCAGCTGGGAGCTGCCGGCCTGCGCGGTGGCCACGCTGCTCGTGCTGGGCGCGGTGGCTCGGCCTCGGGAGCGCGGCAGGGCCACGGAGGGAGCGCGGCAGGGCCTGACGCCATCGCCGGTGTTGCTGGGCGCAAGCGTCGCGCTGACGGCGCTGGGGTTGCTGGCGCTCGTGCCGGGGGCGCACCGTCTGGCGGACGCGGAGGCGGAGCTGGCGGCGCTCGTCAGTGCCCGGGCGCCCGTGGACGTGGTGCACGCCAAGGGTCTGGAGCTCATCGACCGGCACCCCTCGGACTATCTGCTGTATCGGCTGGTGGCCTCGGCCCATGCCTCGCGCGGAGGTGAAGGCGCGGGGGACACGCTGGCCTTCGTCAATCGCGCGCTGTACCTGGCCCCTCGCGACGCCGTGTCCCATCGAGTCGCTGGGCGCGCGCTGCTTGCATTGGGCCGCCGCTCGCAAGGCTTCCTGGAGTACCGGCTGGCGCACGAGGCGGGTGATGCCGGTGCGCTCCTGGGAGAGGCGGTGCGCCGGGCGCATTCGGTGGAAGAGCTGGCGGCGATGACGCCGGACTCGCCGGAGGTGGCGGGCCGACTCATGGACGCGCTGAGCAACACGCCTGGGCGTCAGGAGCTGGCGCTGGCCTACGGTGCCTGGGCGCGGGAGCACTTCGAGGGACGGCACGGCGTGACGGAGCTGTGGACGCGCGAGGCGCGGCTGCGCCTGCTGCGCAAGGAGTTGTCGGAAGCGGAGGCCGCCTGCGCGCAGGTCGAGCGTCGTGAGCCGGAGCGACTGGACACCGCGCTGCTGCGCGCGGAGGTGCTCAAGGGCCGGGGCGAACTCGACGCCTCGCTCGGGGCCGTGGAGGCGCTGCGGGCCCGTCACCCGGGAAACGTGGAGCTGGCCTTCACCCTGGCCTCCTGGCAGTTGGAGGCGGGGCTGACGCGGCGCGCTCGCGAGACGCTCCAGTCGGTGGGCGGCCTCATCTCGGACTACCGCCAGCGGGCGCGGATGCTGTCGATGGAGGCGGACGGTCTGGAGCGCGAAGGGCTGCTGTCGCGCGCGGTGGAGCGACGACAGACGGCGGCGCGGTTGGTGCCGAGCGCGGAGGGGTACTTCGCGGTGGCGCGGTTGCAGGAGTCACTGCGTCGCTATGACGCCGCGGCGCGCTCCGTGCGCGAGGGGCTGGCACTGCTACCGCCCGATTCCCGCGAGGCCGCGCGGGCGTGGATGACGCGCCTGGAGTCCGCCGAGCGCACCCGGGTGGACACCCGTCGCAAGGAGTTGATGGACGACCCGAGGGCCCAGGAGCTGGAGCACCTGTTGGGAGGGCCGAGAGAGCCGCCCGTGGAGCCCTAGCGTCCACGGACGGCGCGTCATGCGGGCATCGGTGCTTCCTGCTCCATCAGCAGCGGAGTGATGGGAATCACCGACGGGACGGGTTGCTGCAGTCCCTCGTGGATGAAGGAGGCCACCAGCGGCCACTCCAGCGTGGCGAAGTCCTGGAAGCGCATCTCCAGGGCCTCTTCGTGAGAGCCCGCGCGGATGAGCAGGTGCTCCGTCAGGCTAAGCGTTTCGTCCACCGCGACCGGGAGCCCATACAGCTCGCCGAAGGGCGGCTCGGCCCCCAGCTCGCAGTCCGGGAAGTGCTCGGAGAACTCCCGCTCCGTGGCGAGCCTCGCCGTGCGACAGCCCAGAAGCTCCTGGACGCGCGCCAGGTCCACGGTGCCCGCGGCGGGTACGACGAAAATCCACGGCTGTCGGTCCGCCATGACGATGACGGACTTGGCCACGCGCCAGCCCGAGACATGGAGCGCCTGGGCCAGCTCCTGTGCGGTGACCGCACGCGGGTGCCAGTAGCGCTCATAGAGGACACGGTTGTGTTGCAGATAGTGCTGGATGGATGCCGGAATCACGGGGCGTCACCTCCTTGATGGAAAGGTGCTCACCCCGACGGTTCCGACCACCACACCCCACGCCCCTCGGCACCATGGCCGTCCGAGGGGCGCCCGCCGACTCGTCACTGGAGCAGGCGAGCGGGCTTCCGCCCCTCACTGCTGGAAGTCGTAGACGCTTCCCAGCTTGAGGATGCGCGTGAGTTCATCCAGCGCGGTCATCGTCTCGCGCGCCAGCTGCGGGTCCTGCAGGTCGCGCGGGCGCAGCACCTCGCGGTAGTGGCGGCGCACCCACGCGGCCAGGGACTCGTGCAGGGCGGGCGTGTAGAAGACGTCGGCGTCGATGGCCCGGCGCTCGGTGTCCGTCAGCCACACGCGCTGGCGCAGGCACGCGGGGCCTCCGCCGTTGTTCATGGACTGGCGCACGTCCAGGTAGTGCACGGCCTTCACCGGGGTGTCCTCGGCGAGGATGCGCTCCAGGAAGCCGCGCGCGGCGGGCGTCTCGCGGCTCTCCACCGGGGCCACAATCGCCATCGTCCCATCCGGCAGCGTCAGCACCTGCGAGTTGAACGGGTACGCCTTCACCGCGTCCTTGGGCGGCAGCTCCGCGCTGCTGGCCACCACCGCGCGGAAGTCCGGCCCCAGCTTCTCGCGCAGCACCTGGAGCAGGCCCGGGTAATCCACGAACGCCAGCTCGTGCAGCATGAGGAAGCGCTCGTTGCCCACCGCGAGCACGTCCGTGTGGAAGGCGCCCGCGTCGATGCCGTCCGGGTGTTGCTGCGGAAAGAGCACGCAGCGCGCGTCCAACTGGTGCAGCCGCGCCAGCGCCTGGCTCGACTCCAGCGTCTGCCGGGCGGGGAAGCGCTTGGGGCCGGGGACGTCCTGCCACGCGCTGCGCCCCCAGGCGAGCAGGTGCACGCCCGCGCGTCCCGGAGTGGCCAGCCGTGTGTGGTTGGCCGCGCCCTCGTCCGCGAAGTGGCTGCCGGGCGGCAGCGGCGCGTGGACCGCGAAGTGCTTCTCGTTGGCGAAGATGGCGCGCAGCACCGAGTGCGTCGTGTCCGCCTCCAGCGCGCGGTGGAACATCTGCGACAGGTTGGCGGGCGTCAGGTGGACGCGCCCGTCGGCCGTGTCCGTGCTCGGCGCCACGGTGGCGGCGTTGGCCGTCCACATGGAGGAGGCGCTGGAGGTGAGCCGCAGCAGGTGCTCGCCCTCGCGCGCGGCGCGGGTGATGACCTCCTCGTCCGTGCCGGTGAAGCCCAGGGCGCGCAGGGCGCGCAGCGAGGGGCGCGGCTGAGGAGGCAGCACCGCCTGGCCCACCCCCAGGCTGGAGACGAAGCGCATCTTCTCCAGGCCCTGGAGCGCGGCTTCGCGGGGATGGCTCGGCTCTCCGACATGGCTCTGCGACGCCAGGTTACCGGGCGACAGGCCAGCGTAGTTGTGAGTAGGACCGACGAGCCCGTCGAAGTTGTATTCGCGCATGGGGTATGGAGCGACTGTGGAGCATCCCCCCTTAGCAAAGCGCCTGAAACGTTTCCTCCGGTACCTGCTCATCCGCAGCGTCCTGTTGTGCCTTCAACCCCTCCCCCTGGGTTGGGCCCGGGCCCTGGGCTTCCGCCTGGGCGGACTTGCCTACACGCTGGCCGGTGGGGAGCGCCGCAAGGCCTTGAAGTCCCTGACCGTGGCCTTCCCGGAAAAGTCCGACGCGGAGCGGCAGGCCCTGGGCCGCGCCTCCTTCCGGCACCTGGGCGCCGCGGCGCTGGAGGTGGCCTGTACGGGCGCCCTGGACCGGGGGCTGGAAGAGCTGGTGGCCTGGCCGGACGCGGACCGGGCCGTGCTGGACGCGGCCCTGGCGAAGGGCAAGGGCGTGGTCTTCATCACCGGCCACGTGGGCAACTGGGAGCTGCTCGCCCGCCGAGTGGCCCGCGCGGGCTACCCCAGCCAGAGCATCGCGAAGGAGACCACCGACCCCCGGCTCACCGTGCTGGTGGAGCGCTTCCGGGCCCGGGGCGGGGTGCGCAGCATCTGGCGCGGCCAGGACGGGGCGGCGCGGGCCATGCTGCGCGCGCTGCGTGCCGGGGAAATCCTGGGCCTGCTCATCGACCAGGACACGAAGGTGCAGTCGCTCTTCGTGCGCTTCTTCGGGGAGCTGGCGGCCACGCCCCGCGCGCCGGCGGACCTGGCGGTGCGCACGGGCGCGGCGGTGGTGACGGGCTTCTGCCACCGCGTGGAGGGTGGGGGCTACCGGCTGTCGATGGAGGAGGTGCCCGTGCCCGTGAGCGAGGACCGCGAAGTCGCGGCGCTGGAGCTCACCCAGGCCCTGTCGGCGCGCATCGAAGCGGCCATCCGGCGCACCCCCGAGCAGTGGGTGTGGATGCACCAGCGCTGGAAGACGCGCCCTCCGGTGGCCCCCCAACCCGTGCTCGCCGAGGCGGCGCACGCCACCGCCCGGTGATAGAAGGCACCCGTGCCGCGCCTGTCCGTCCGACTCCTCGCCGCCTGCCTGCTCGTCGCCGCGTGCTCTCCGCGCCGCCCGGCGGAGGCGCCCCCACAGCAGCCTCCGCCCCAGGTGGTGCTCCATGGGGCCCGCCTGATGTCCTACGAGGGCGAGCGCCTCACGCTGTCGGGTGAAGCCGAGCAGTTGACGTACCAGCGCGCGGGGGGCGACGTGCAGGCCTCCAACGCGACGCTGCGCATCCCCCCGGGCAGCGCCGAGGAGGGCATGTCGGTGGGCACCGCCGCGGGCATGGACATCAGCGCCCCGAATATGGAGGGCAGCCTCGCGTCCAAGCAGCTGGTGGCCTCCGGAGGCGTGGTGGTGCGCACGGGTGAAGGGATGGTGGTGAACACGCCCCGGTTGACCTACGACGCCATCCAGAAGGGCGCGCATGGCAACGAGGGCGTGCGGGTGCGAGGGCCGGCGTACCGGTTGCGGGCGGACCGTTTCTCACTGTCCTTCCCGGATGAGACATTCAACTTCGAAGGCTCGGTGGAGACCGTGCTGGGAGCGGCTGAGCGTGATTGAGTTCCTCGTGATGGCCTTCTTCGTGGCGCAGCCCCTGCCCGCGGCCGCGGCCACGCCCGTCGATGGCGGGACGCCTCCGGTGGCCGATGCCGGCACCGCGAGCCCAAGCCCGAACCCGCTGGGCCCGGTGGACCTGAAGGAGCCGGTTCAAATCAACGCCGACCTCATCGAGGGCGGCAAGTCGCAGGCGACGCTCACCGGCAACGTGAAGGTGAAGCACCGCACCCTGGATTTGAAGTGCGACCGGATGATTGCCTACTTCGCGGAGACACGCGTGGTGACGCGCGTGGTGTGTACGGGCGGAGTGCATGCGGTGGATGGCGACCGCATGGCCCGGGGTGAGCGCGCCGAGTATGACGTGGCCAGCGGAGTCCTGGTCGTCACGGGCACGCCCGAGGCGCGCCAGGGGACGACGTACATGCGCGGGACGAAGGTGCGCCTCACGTTGGGGAGCGAGCGGCTCGACGTGGAGAACGCCGTCATCATCTTCGAGTCCCCGCCGTCGGCCCCCGCGCCCGCCCGGCGGAAGGCCGCGCCCGCTCGCACGACGCCCGCGCAGCCGCAGGAGGCGAAGCCGCGATGAGCGACGGGAAGCTGCACGCCGATGGCCTGAAGAAGGCCTATCGCGGGCGCCAGGTCGTCAACGGCGTCTCCTTCACCGTGGCCCCGGGCGAAGTGGTGGGCCTCTTGGGCCCCAACGGCGCCGGCAAGACGACGAGCTTCAACATGGTGGTGGGCCTGGTGACGCCCGACGCGGGCCGCGTGCGCGTGGGCGACGAGGACCTCACGCACCTGCCCATGCACCGCCGCGCCCGCCGGGGCGTGGGCTACCTGCCCCAGGAAGCCTCCGTCTTCCGCAAGCTCACCGTGCGCGACAACTTCCTGTCCGTGCTGGAGCTCCAGAAGGGCCTGGACAAGCGCGCCCGCGAGACACGCGCCAACGCCATCCTGGAGGAGTTCGGCCTCACCCACGTCTCCGAGTCCCTGGGCGGCACCCTCTCCGGAGGCGAGCGCCGCCGCGCGGAGATTGCCCGGAGCCTGTTGCCCGAGCCCCGCTTCATCCTCTTCGACGAGCCCTTCGCCGGCGTGGACCCCATCAACGTCGGTGATTTGCAGCGGCAGATATTCCTGCTCCGGGAGCGCGGACTGGGCGTCCTCATCACCGACCACAACGTCCAGGACACCCTGGGCATCTGCGATCGCGCCTACATCATCACACAGGGGCAGATCCTCGAAGAGGGGACACCCGCCGAGATTGCCGCCTCTCCCCGGGCCCGAGCCGTCTACCTGGGAGAACGGTTCCGTCTCCAGCAGCCCTTGTGAGGACGACTGGCCTTCGGCCAACCGAATGCATAGACTGCGTTGGCCCCGCTTTTGCGTCGACAGGTCAACACGGCCGAGTCACGCCCAGTGCGTGTAAGCTCTTGGTTTCCTTGTGGAATTTTGAATATGCAAGCAAGGGACCACGATTGCGCCACTAGACGTCGTCAGGGTGCCTTGTTACGTTGGCACGGTCTTTGATTGGTCCCGTGTTGTGTAGGGACTGAATCACTCGGGGAGACCCTGTCTCATGGCGATGGAACTCAAACAAAGCCTGAAGCTTGCGCAGCAGCTGGTGATGACGCCCCAGCTGCAGCAGGCCATCAAGCTGCTTCAGCTCTCCCGCATGGAGCTGTTGGAGCAGGTCCGCGAGGAGATGGATCAGAATCCACTCCTGGAGCAGCCGGACGAGCAGGCACCGGGCGACGTGGGGGACAAGGAGCCCGGGGAAGCGTCGCTGGAGGCGGACAACGTCGAGATGCCGCGCGACGGGGACATGCCGGCGGCCACGAGCGACACGGCCACGGAGTTCAAGGCGGACGGCGACGGCCCCCCGGAAATCGACTGGGAGGCGTACCTCAACAGCTACCAGTTCAACGAGCAGACCACCGCCTCCAACAAGGGGAACGTGGCCACGGACGACCTGCCGTCGTTCGAGGCCAACCTCGTCAAGAAGGAGGACCTGGTCGACCAGCTCCAGGAGCAGCTCGGCACGCTGCGCCTGAACGACGCCGAGCGCCGTGTCGCCATGCTCATCCTCGGCAACCTGGATGACGACGGCTACCTGAAGCTGCCGGACGTGGAGGGCGACCCGCTCATCCGCCTGTGCAACGAGGCGGACGTGCCCATGCACGTGGCCGAGCGCACCCTGCGGCGCATCCAGATGCTGGAGCCCCGGGGCTGCGGCGCGCGTGATTTGCAGGAGTGCCTGCTCATCCAGTTGCAGGGGATGAAGGAGCCGCACGCGCCGCTCCTGGGCCTCATCATCAAGCGGCACATGAAGTACCTGGAGAGCAAGAACCTGCCGGCCATCGCCAAGGACCTGAAGGTCACCTTGGAAGAGGTGGTGGAGGCGGTGAAGCTGCTCCCCAAGTTGGACCCGAAGCCGGGCCGCAACTTCAGCGGCGACGACGCGCAGTACATCACCCCCGACGTGTTCGTTTACAAGATGGGGGAAGAGTACACGGTGGTGCTCAACGATGACGGCCTGTCCAAGCTGCGCATCTCCGGCACCTATCGGAACGCGCTGAAGACGGGCGCGGTGGGCCCTGGCCAGACGAAGGACTTCATCCAGGACAAGCTGCGCAGCGCGGTGTGGCTCATCCGCTCCATCCACCAGCGGCAGCGGACCATCTACAAAGTCACCGAGAGCATCGTGAAGTTCCAGAAGGACTTCCTGGACAAGGGCATCGCGCACTTGAAGCCGCTCATCCTCCGGGACGTGGCCGAGGACATCGGCATGCACGAGTCCACGGTGAGCCGCGTGACGACGAGCAAGTACGTGCACACGCCGCAGGGCATCTTCGAGCTGAAGTACTTCTTCAACTCGTCCATCTCCCGCGTGTCCGGCGAGGACACCGCGAGCGAGGCGGTGAAGCACCACATCAAGCAGCTCGTGTCGCAAGAGGACGCGCGCAACCCGTACTCGGACCAGAAGATCGTGGAGCTCCTGCGCTCGCAGGGCACCGAAATCGCGCGCCGCACGGTGGCCAAGTACCGCGAGGTGCTGGGCATCCTCCCGAGCAGCAAGCGCAAGCGGTACTACTGAGTCCGCGACAAGTGGCTCTTTCCCCCGGCCCTCCGGGGGATGAGATTCAGGGGCGCCATGAGCGCCCCTTTTTCTTTCCCCTCCGATGCCGACGCCCCTCGCCGGGCGCTTGTGCCCCTCGTCGTGCCGCCCGTCGTCCTGGAGGGGCGCACGGTGCGCCTGGAGCCCATGGCGCTCGAGCACGCCCCGGCCCTGGCCGCGCTGTGCGAGGACGACATCTTCACCCACTTCTCGGTGGTGCTGCGCACCCAGGAGGACGTGGAGCGCTACATCACCCGGGCGCTCGGGGCGGCGGAGCGGGGCACGGAACGCCCGTTCGTCATCGTGGAGCGCGAGACGGGGGAGGTCCTGGGCACCACCAGCTACCTGGACATCCAGCGAGAGCACCGGACGCTGGAGATTGGCTGGACGTGGCTGGGCCGCCGGGCGTGGCGCACGCGCGTGAATACCGAGTGCAAGTACCTGCTGCTGTGCCTGGCCTTCGAGACGCTCGGAGTCATGCGCGTGCAGCTCAAGACGGACCGGCGCAACGCGCGCTCTCGCGCGGCGATTGAGCGGATGGGCGCGAAGTTCGAGGGCATCCTCCGCAACCACGTCCTGGTGCGCGGCGGGGTGGTGCGCGACAGCGCGTACTACGGCGTCATCGACACGGAGTGGCCGGAAGTGAAAGCTCGGCTGGAGGGCTTCCTCCAGCAAGCGGGCTAGCGGACAGGCGGGCGTGCGCGGGGGTGGGAAAGGTGACGGCCCGGCGCCGTTCTGCTCCCAGTCCCCAGGGGTGGCGGGTATAGGGTGCGGCCTGTATGCACTCTTCCTCTCGTTTCCCTGGTGGCGCGGTATCGGGAGTCCTTGTCGCGCTCGGACTGCTGGCGGGCTGTGGTGACTCCCTCACCACCGAGTCGGTGGACCTCGTGGCGCTCGCGGACCGCACGCTGACGTACTCGCACGCGGACGTGGACCTGTTCGAAGTGGAGCAGGCCCCGGGCTCCCACCGTGTCACCGTGACATTTTCCCAGGCGGGTGGAGACCGCTGCACCCGGCTGAATGACGGCGCCACCGCGACGTTCAACGGCCAGGCCATGCTCCTGGAGCAGGGCGGCGTCGATGCCACGGCGGGCCGCGACGTGTGCCTGCCCACGCGGGCCTTCTACGAGTTCGACCCCGATGCCTGGGCGGCGCTGGCCCCGACGGACGCGCGCGTCGTCATCCAGGACGCGAGCCACACCGTCGTCCTCACGATGAAGGAGGGCCAGGCGAAGCGCTCCTTCACGGGGCCGACGATGCGACTGCTGCGGGGACAGACGTACTCGTTCCAGTGGAACCCGACGACCGAGTCGCTCAACGCCGCCGCCGCCACGCTCCTGCCCGAGGGCGGCACCGTCACCGCGGGGATGGCCGTCACGCGCGAGGGGGGAAAAATCACCTTCACCGTGCCCGGCCAGCTGGGCGCGGCCACGCATCTCTTGACCTTGAGCGGCACCGTCCAGGGCGAGGTGGTGGAGTGCCAGGGAGTGGCTGCCTGCAGGGGCACCTACTTCCACTCGCAGGAGCAGGTGGTTTCGGTGCAGTGAGCAGGCTGCTCGCCTGAGCCCGTGTCTCACGATACCCGGCTTGAGAGACACGGCGTGGCGCAGCGCGTGATTCCGAGGGGTTGAAGAGTCTGGTGCCCCGCATGAATGCGGGCCAGCGACGCCGGGTTGTCAGCCCCCGGACGCGTGGTGCGCTCGGGAAGAGGCAACGTGGGGAGACGGGTTGCTTTCCCGAGGTCAGAAGTTTCTGATCTGTCACGCAGCTCCCCTCACCCTAGGAGGCAGCCACGCATGCAGTTCAACATCACCTTCCGTCAGTTCGGGGCGTCGGATTCCCTTAAAGAATACGCACGCGAGAAGGTCGAGCGGGTGAACAAGCTGTTGGACAGAGCAGGAGAGGCACACGTCGTCTTGTCACTGGAGCGTTACCTCCACCACGCGGACATCACCATCCAATCCGGCGCCTGGGTGCTGCGCGGGCGGGAGAAGAGTGATGACATGTACGCGTCCATCGACCTGGCGATGGACAAAATCGAGCGCCAGCTGCGCCGCTACCGCGACAAGCTGAAGATGCATCACGGTCGAGATCGCGTCCATCACCGCCAGGACCTGGTGAACAGCCTGAAGGTGCGTCACGCCGTCTTCGAGGTGCCGGAAGCGGAGGAGCTGGCCGTCATCGCCGCGACGTCCACGTCGGAGTCGTCCACGACGACGAAGGCCGCGGACCCCGTGGACACGGCCGCCAGCGCCGCGACGCGTGTGGTGCGCGCCACCCAGCTCACCGTCAAGCAGCTGTCGGTGGATGAGGCGGTGATGCAGATGAACCTGATGGACAACGACTTCTACGTCTTCCACAACGTGGAGTCGGATGCGCTGGGCATCGTCTACCGGCGC
The DNA here is from genome assembly GCF_006636215.1 of Myxococcus llanfairpwllgwyngyllgogerychwyrndrobwllllantysiliogogogochensis. Classification (GTDB taxonomy): domain Bacteria; phylum Myxococcota; class Myxococcia; order Myxococcales; family Myxococcaceae; genus Myxococcus; species Myxococcus llanfairpwllgwyngyllgogerychwyrndrobwllllantysiliogogogochensis. Next base: position 22,928 of record NZ_VIFM01000127.1, read on the forward strand.
AAGGATGGCCAGTACGGCCTCATTGAACCCCACGAGCCGCCGGCCCTGGCCGTCGCCGCGGGGACCTGAGCCCGCCCGCCGTCACAGTCCGGTCTGGAAGAGTCGCGCTCCGCCACCCCCCTCGAGGAGGCGGAGCGCGAACACCCCCGTCCGGTGTGGGACGGGGGCGTTGCCGGTCCTTCATGGATGCCGCATCCGGCGCCCGTGGTCGGCCACGTGCACCAGTGTCCCCCCAGCCACCCGGAATGGCGGCTGGCGCATCCATCGCCAGGAACGACGGCGCGCTCGGCGCATATCGGTCCGAAAAAAGACGGCGCGCTCCACCTCTCCCCCGAAAGGTGGAACGCGCCCGGTGGGGCCTGCTGGGCCGAGGCGCCCCTTCAGTAGAACTTCTTGCAGGTGTCGGTCTTCTGCACGTAGCGCTCGTCGCCGCTCGACATGCTGGAGATGGTCATCGAGGTCGTGACCACGGGCGCCCGGGTGTTGAAGAGCGCCAGCGTCATCAGCGCGGCCCGCTCGCCCAGGGGGCGCTGGTGGAGCGTCGCGGGGAAGGCCAGGGTGACGTTCTTCTCCAGCGCGCTGCCGCACTCGCGCACCCCCGTCAGGGTGTCACCCTCGCGCTTCAGGACGTAGGCGCAGGGCCCGACGCGTCCGTGCAGGTACGTGCCGTCCTCCGTGAGGTCCACCGTCATTCCGCCGAAGGTGCCCCAGACGCGGGTGTCATCCCCCTCCGCCAGCTCCAGCCGAGTCGCCCGGTAGCCCACCGAGCCCGTCATCTTCTGGTAGTCCCACTCGAGCGACACGGGGTCGCGACGGTAGCGGCCATGCATGGCGTTCTCGGAGATGCTCAGCGTGGAGCTGGGCCCGGTGATGGCGCCGCCTTCCAGGAGCAGGGACTCCTCGGCGGCGTCTCCCAGGGCCACGCCCCGCGCGGTGGTGGCGCAGCCGGTGGTCAGCGCCGAGATGAGGACAAGGCTCGAGCACAGCGTTCGCTTCATGGCGGTCGCTCTCTTCCTGATTCAGTTTCAGTGTGGAGGGTTCACGACGGAAAACGGTCGCCTGGGCGGCGCATATCGCCCCAGGGGACGACTGGGGAGGGTGGCATGGGGGCGACCCAAGGCCCCCCGGGCCCTGACGCGCAGTGAGCGGCCGTGGGGCCAGGACGACAGGCGACCCTTGCGCGAATCGAGGGTGAGGAGTAATTGCCGCCATCTCAGGAGCGCCAGCGCGGGAGCGTCAGTGAGAATCGCCGAGTTCCTCAGCCCCCAAGCCGTCATCGCGGACATGCAGTCGCGGACGAAGCCGGAGGTGTTGCGCGAGCTGAGCGCCACGTTGGTGCGGGCCCACCCCTTGCTTCAGGAAGACCGGCTGGTGGAGGTGCTGCGCGAGCGCGAGAAGCTGGGCAGCACCGGCATCGGCGAGGGCGTGGCCATCCCCCACGGCAAGCTGCCGGGCATGACGCAGCTCCAGGCGGCCTTCGGCGTGTCCCGGGCGGGCGTGGACTTCGAGGCCATCGACGGGAAGGCCACCCACCTGTTCTTCGCGCTGGTGGCCCCCGAGAACAGCGCGGGCGTGCACCTCAAGGCGCTGGCCCGCATCTCCCGCCTCTTCAAGAATCCCCGCTTCCGGGCCTCCATCCTGGAAGCGCCCACGACCGCGGACATCCACGCGCTCATCATCCAGGAAGACGCACGGCCCTGAAGTGCCGTGTCCCAACGGGGGGACCCCATGGACGTGGTGTTGCGGCCCATCAACGACCGGTTCTTCCACGAGCAGGTGCTCCCGTTCCTCTCGCGCGCCATGGGCGACGCGAGCGGGGCCCTGGAGTCGCTGCTGGAGACGCTGGGGGACGGGCAGGCGCGGATGCTGTGCGAGCGGATGCTGGCCACGGCGGTGCCCGGGGGCCTGGGCTCCGTGGACGCCGACCCCTGGTCGGACCTGGTGGACCGGCTCGCCTTCCTTCCCTGGAAGGAGGGCCCCACGGGCTGGGAGGTGGGCGCGCAGCACGCCGGCTACGCGGACGCCTGGGACGAGGCGCTGCACCTGTCGCTGATGCTGGAGGAGCCCAACTACCCGTATTGGGACTCGAAGGGCGCCCGCGAGGTGCGCGATGGCTTCCGCTTCAGGCCCCTGGCGGACATGGGGCTGGCCTCGCTCCTGGCGGGACACTGGGACCCGTTCCCGGAGTTCCCCCCGGACCGCGTCTTCGTCACCCAGGGCCGGGGCGAGTACTTCCCCACCGAGCGCTTCGCCTTCGCCGACTGGGCCTGGCGCCCGGCCCGCGCGGTGGCGCACTGGCAGGTGAACCTGCCGCGCAAGCTGGAGCGGCTCATCGCCCGCGAGCAGGAGCGCATGAGGCTGCCGTCGCTGCCGGAGAAGGACGAGGTGCTCGGCTACTGGCTGGGCAAGCTGCCTCAGCCTCCGCCGCTGACCGTCGCCTTCTCCGGGCTGGGGCCGCGCGCGGCCAGCTGGATTCGGGAGCTGGGCGCGCTCACCACGCACATCCGCCAGGCGGCGATGGCCAGGCAGGGCCTGGCCGCGCTCGTCACCAAGGGCAGCACTGTCCGCGTCTAGGGCCTGGGTGGCGCCGGAGCCGGAACCGGGCTGTCCAGGATGAGGGTGACGGGCCCGTCGTTGACGAGCGCGACCTTCATGTCGGCCGCGAAGATGCCGGTGCCCACGGTGAGGCCGCGCTGGCGGAGGCCCTCGCAGGCGCGCTCGTACAGGGCCTTGGCGACGGCGGGCTCCATGGCGTCGATGAAGCTGGGGCGCCGGCCCTTGCGCGCGTCTCCGTAGAGGGTGAACTGGCTGACGACGATGAGCTGACGGGAGGTGTCCTCCAGGGACAGGTTCATCTTCCCGGCGGCGTCCTCGAAGATTCGCAAGCTGGCGAGTTTCTCCACCATCCACGCGACGTCCGCTTCCGTATCGCCCTTGCCCACGCCCAGGAGCACCAGCAGGCCGGGGCCCATGTCACTCACCCGTTGCCCGTCCACCGTCACCGAGGCCTCCAGCACCCGCTGCACCACCGCTCTCATCGAAGTTTCCTCCAGGGCTGTCAGGGGCACCCCTCATGATGCGCCCAGGCTTTATCGGCATCTTGGGCGCTGAGAGGACCGCAGTGAAAAGAAGTCCACATGTGAGGGGTGCCAATTTCCACTTGGCGGTAGAGCGAGCGCCCAACCGTGGACTCCCGCACCCCCTCTCCCTTGCCGTGCTTTCGCGCCCTTCCCCATAATGGCCGCCGACTTCCCCGGAGCGTGCGTGCAGGTTCTTCGAGCCAGACACCTCTTGGCCGCGACGGCCATCGTTTCCCTGCTGCTTCCATACGGCGCCGTCGCGGCGCCGCCTTCCTCCGCCGAGAAGCGCGCGGACCGCGAAGCCCTGCGGACCGCCTTGCTCGAAGTGCTTCAACGCGCCCCGCTCAAGGTGAGCCGGGTGGGCGTGCACATGCAGAGCCTTGATGACGGCACGGTGGTGTTCACCCACAACGCGGACGAGCTGCTCAACCCGGCGTCGAACGTGAAGCTCGTCACGTCCGCGGCGGCGCTGGCGACGCTCGGGCCGGAGTTCCGCTACGACACGGAGTTCCTCGTCGAGCCGGAGCTGCCCGCGGACGGCAAGGTGAAGACGCTCTACGTGCGCGGCAAGGGTGATCCGTCCATCACGACCGAGCGCCTGTGGGGCGTGGTGTCGGAGCTGTGGCACTCGGGTCTGCGCGAGGTGGGGGACATCGTCGTGGACGACTCCTGGTTCGACGCCGAGCGCACGCCGCCCGGGTATGACCAGGAGGACTCGGACCGGGCCTATATGGCGCCCACCGGCGCGCTGAGCCTCAACTGGAACGCGGTGGCCATCTTCCTGCGCCCCGGCGCGAGCCCCGGCGCCAAGGGCACCGTGGAGATGGAGCCGCCGAGCGACTACTTCATCGTGGACAACCAGCTGTCCACCGGCGCGCGGCGCGCGCGGCGCGTCTCCGTGACGTCGGACCCGTCCGGCGCCCAGCAGAAAATCGTCGTGCGCGGGCAGGTGCCGGCCGAGCGCGGCGGGGCCGTCAGCGTCTGGAAGAAGATCGACAACCCTCCCATGTACTTCGGCCAGACGCTCAAGCAGCTGTTGAGCACGCGGGGCATGAAGGTGAAGGGCCGGGTGAAGGTGGGCCTGACGCCGTCCAAGGCGCGCACGGTGCACGTGGCCCAGTCGGACACGTTCGACGTGCTGCTCAAGCGCCTCAACAAGCTCTCCAGCAACTTCGTCGCCGAGCAGCTGCTCAAGACGATGGGCGCGGAAGGGCGAGGCCAGCCGGGCTCCTTCACCAAGGGCGTGGAGGTGGTGGAGCAGTTCCTGGAGCGCGACGTGGGCATCTCCCGCGGCACGTACGTGATGAAGAACGGCAGCGGCCTGAACGACGCGAACCGCTTCTCCGCAGCCCAGCTCAACAAGCTGCTCCGTCACATGTCCATCCGCTTCCCCTTCGCGCCGGAGTACCTGTCCTCGGTGCCCATCGCCGGCAAGGACGGCACGCTGAAGTACCGCTTCGAGGGCAGCGACGCGGTGGGCAAGCTGCGCGCGAAGACGGGCACGCTGGAGGGCGTCTCCGCGCTGAGCGGCTACGTGACGAGCGCGGGCGGTGAGCGCTTCTCCTTCTCCATGATGGTGAACGACTTCGCCGGCCGTGCCGGGCCCATCGTCGCGGGCCTGGACGCGCTGGGCGCGGCGGTGGCGGCCACGGGCTCCAGCCTGGGGCCTTCCAGCGCGGTGGCTTCCCTGGCGGACGGGGGCAAGCCGTCGGGCGCCATCGACGACGTGGCCGCCCGCATCAAGACGTACCTGGACCTGGGCCGGCAGAGGGACCAGCGCAACCTGGGCTTCCTGCGCACGGCGTGGCGCAGCGAGAGAGACCCGGCGGTGCGCGCGGTGCTGGCGGAGAGCCTCTACCAGTCCAACCCGCATGACTACCTGGGCGCGCGCACGCTCCTGGACAGCTACTCGGCGGGCAACGACGTGTATGGCCGGCTGAGGGAAGTGGCGCGGGTGTTGTCCGTGGAGGTGCCCGGCGTCACCAGCATGGTGGAGCTGGCGGCGGGCGGTAACACGGAGGCGCTGGCCCGGGTGCTGGAGCTCGCGGGCGCCACGGGCGTGGATGCCCAGGCGCAGGCGGAGATGTCCGTCGCGCTGGGCGAGGTGGCTCGCACGGCGCCGGAGGAGCTGGTGGTGGCGCTGCGCGCGTCTTCACCGGCGGACCGTGAGGCGGCCTCGACGCTGCTGGCCCGCGCGCTGGTGCAGGCGGGGCAGGCGGACCATCCCTTCTGGAAGTCGCTGCGCCGGCTGCAGGGCGCGGCGGACCCCCAGGTGGCCGCCTTCTCCAAGGGGCTGGACTCCACGCTGTCGCAGAAGGTGGCGGAGGCCAAGGCGCCCCGTCCGTCCGAGGGCGGCGCTCCGGTGCAGGTGGTGGCGCCGGCGGGAGGCGCGTCGTCCCCTACGCCCCCGCGTTCCACGGGCAGTGCCCCTGATGCGTCGCGCACCGCGGAGACGCGTCCGGGCGGGTAGCACCCGGTGGGCGGGTGCCACCTCCCAGGTGGTGCCCTCCCGCACCTTTCCACCGTCGCCTCCCTGCCTGCGGGGCCGCCGTCCGGGCGGGCCCGGGGCCCGGGGTCCGCCTTCTGGAAATGTCAGGCCGCACTGCTATACGTCGGAGGCAACCTGCCAGGGCTGATGCTCGGCGGGCAGTTTCCCCGCCGTGGTGGTGGGGAACTCGACGGAAAGACAGAGGGAGCAGTCATGGCTGGAGGCGTGAACAAGGTCATCCTCATCGGCAACCTGGGTGCGGACCCCGAAGTGCGGTTCACCCCGGGCGGTCAGGCGGTCGCGAACTTCCGCATCGCCACCAGCGAGAGCTGGCAGGACAAGAACGGCCAGAAGCAGGAGCGGACCGAGTGGCACCGCATCGTCGTCTGGGGAAAGCTCGCGGAGCTCTGCGGCGAGTACTTGAAGAAGGGACGGCAGTGCTACGTCGAGGGCCGCCTGCAGACTCGCGAGTGGATGGATAAGGAAAACCGGAAGAACTACACCACGGAAGTCGTGGCCAACGCGGTGACGTTCCTGGGCGGTCGTGACGCCGGGGAAGGCGCGGGTGGCGGTGGTGGGGGTCGCCGGCAGTCTGGTGGTGGCGGGCAGCCGCGCGGCATGGACAACAACGACTACGGCCAGCCGCCTCCCATGGATGACGGCATGGGCGGTCCCTCCGGCGGTGGCGGCGGCAACAACGAGGACGACATCCCGTTCTGAGCGCCGCCCGTCGCGCGGCACTCCAGAAACGAACCGGCCGCTCCCCAGAAAGACTTGGGGGCGGCCGGTGTGCTTTCAGGGCTGGAACGACGGGAGCGGGTGCGCCCGCGCGAGGGGCTTCCCGCTCCGGAGCTTTACGAGCCCGAGGGGCCGAAGGCGGCGCCCGCGGTGTAGAGCGCGTAGATGACGCTCCAGCTCATCGCCGTCAGCAGCAGGAAGAGGATGATGGAGACGGGCTCGAAGCGGCGCATGGCGCGCTCGCTGCCCAAGAGGCCCCAGCCCATGGCGAAGCCCTGGAGGCCGTTGGCCAGGTGGTACGCGGTGCCCAGCGTGCCCAGCAGGTAGACGATGAGCGTGGGGCCGTGGAAGCGCATCTCCCGGGCGATGTCGGAGAACGCCTCCGGGTGTCCCGCCACCAGCCGGGGCTGCAGGAAGGCCAGCCAGATGTGCGCGCCGAGGAAGGCGAGCACGCCCAGGGCGCTCACGCGCTGGAGGATGAACTTGAAGTTGCCGTAGTTGTTGTACCGGTTGTTGTTCGGCCGGAAGCTGAAGAGCCGGACCAGGCCCCAGCCGGTGTGGAACAGCAGCGGCAGCATGACGATGATGAACGTCAGGGCCTGCGAGTACGGGTTGGCGTACGTGGTGACGGACTTCTCCCACGCGGCCGCGCCGTTGAACGCGGAGAGGTTGTCCCACAGGTGGTTGACGACCCAGAACGTCAGGGGCACCACCGCGAGGAACGAGCCCAGGCGGGACTTGAGGAGCGGAGTCTTCGTTGAAACGGCGTCGGCTGTGGCGGCCTGGGTGCTCATCGGGTCTCCAGCGATGGCGCGCGGGCAAGTGGCCGCGCCCCAAGTCAAAGTCGGGTGACTGTCGGAGGGCGGTTTATAACCGTTCCGGCCAGGACGCTGGATTTCTTCCGCCTCCCCGCATGGCAGCCGTCGCGCATGGAGGCATAAGCCTGGCCTTATGCGTCACCCTGGGTGGCCCTGCTGCCGGGCCGGCATGCGACGGGGCGTCCGCCTTCCGACGTTGGCGGGCACGACGGGCTCGGGCACGCTAAGTCGCTCTGCCATGTCCGATGAGCTCGTCAGTGGATTGCTGAAGAAGTCCGATGTGCGCGTGGTGCTGGCGCTCACCACGGACCTGTCCCGCCAGGCCCGCGCCACCCACCACACGGCCCCCGC
>NZ_VIFM01000128.1 GCF_006636215.1 Myxococcus llanfairpwllgwyngyllgogerychwyrndrobwllllantysiliogogogochensis
CCCCCCTGCCCTGCCGCCCGAGCGCGAGCACGCCAGCGCCCTGGCGCTGCTGGCCATGCTCCAGCGGGAAGGTCGGCTGGTGGACTTCCTCCAGGAGAACGTGGCCGCCTTCTCGGACGCCGAGGTGGGCGCCGCCTGCCGCACCGTCCATGAGGGGTGCCGCAAGGTGATGGGTCAGTACTTCACGCTCCAGGCAGTGCTCCCCCAGTCGGAGGGGGACCAGGTCACCGTGCCCGTGTCCTTCGATGCCCAGCGCATCCGCCTCATCGGCAACGTGACGGGCCAGCCTCCGCACACCGGCACGCTGCGCCACCACGGGTGGGTGACGTCGGAGGTGAAGTTTCCGGTCGTGAGCCCCGCCATGGACCCGCGAGTGCTCGCTCCAGCGGAAGTCGAGCTCGCCTGAGCGTCGCTCAGCGGACGCGCAGACCGGACAAAAGGGAGCCCTCAAGGAGTTCAAGCCCGATATGGCCCGCTATTCCATCGGCATCGACCTTGGCACCACGCACTCCGCGGTGTCCTACTTCAACCTCGAGGACAGCAAGGCCCGGGGACGCGCGCAGTCGATGTTGCCAATCCCCCAGCTGACCGCGCCCGGCACGCTGGAAGCGCGCCCGCTGCTGCCCTCCTTCCTCTATCTGCCCTCCGCCCAGGAGTTTCCCCAGGGCAGCCTCGCCCTGCCGTGGAACAAGGACGCCACCTCCATCATCGGAGAGTTCGCCCGCTCCCACGGGGCCAAGGTCCCCACCCGGCTGGTCTCCTCCCCCAAGAGCTGGCTGTCCCACCCCGGCGTGGACCGGCGCTCGGCGCTGTTGCCGTGGCAGGCCCCGGAGGACGTGCAGCGCGTGTCCCCGCTGGACGCGTCCGCGCGCTTCCTGCGCCACCTCAAGGAGGCATGGGACACGACCTTCGCCCAGGGAGATGACGAGTCCGGCAACGCGCTGGCCTCCCAGGACGTCATCGTCACCGTCCCGGCGTCCTTCGACGCGGCGGCGCGCGAGCTGACGCTGGAGGCCGCGAAGGCGGCGGGAATCGAGCACCTCACCCTGCTCGAGGAGCCGCAGGCCGCGCTGTACGCGTGGCTGGAGGCGATGGGGGAGAACTTCCGGCAGCAGGTGAAGCCCGGCGAGGTCATCCTCGTGGTGGACGTGGGCGGCGGCACCTCCGACTTCTCCGTCATCACCGTGCGAGACAGCGGTGGCGAGGTGGAGCTGCTGCGCGTGGCGGTGGGCGACCACATCCTGTTGGGCGGCGACAACATGGACCTGGCGCTGGCGCACACGCTCAACCAGCGCCTGGCCGCCGACGGAAAGAAGCTGGACCCGTGGCAGTTCAACGCCCTCACCCACGGCTGCCGGCAGGCGAAGGAGACGCTGTACGGCGACACCTCGCTCGACAAGGTGCCCATCTCCATCCCTGGACGGGGCTCGTCGCTCATCGGCGGCACGCTGCGCACGGAGCTGACGCGCGAGGAGCTGGACCGCGTCCTCACCGACGGCTTCTTCCCCGTGACGCCCCTGGCGGAGCTGCCCCGCACCGCGCGGCGCATGGGCCTGGCGCAGATGGCGCTGCCCTACGCGCAGGACCCGGGCGTCTCACGACATCTGGCGGCCTTCCTCACGCGGCAGGCCCAGGCGCTGGCGGCCAGCCACGACGCGCCGGTGGACGTGGGCGACAAGTCCTTCCTCCACCCGACGGCGGTGCTCTTCAACGGTGGCGTCTTCAAGGCGGGCCCTCTCAAGGAGCGCGTCATGGAGGTGCTCAACATGTGGCTGAAGGCGGACGGGGGTGAGCCCGCCAAGGAGCTGGAGGGCGCGGACCTGGACCTCGCGGTGGCGCGCGGCGCGGCGTATTACGGCTGGGTGCGCCAGGGCAACGGCCTGCGCATCCGCGGTGGCACGGCGCGCGCGTACTACGTGGGCGTGGAGTCGGCGATGCCCGCGGTGCCCGGCTTCGAGCCTCCGGTGAAGGCGCTGTGCGTGGCGCCCTTCGGCATGGAGGAAGGCACGCAGGCGGATGTGCCGCCGCAGGAGTTCGGCCTCGTCACCGGCGAGCCCACCAGCTTCCGCTTCTTCTCCTCCTCCATGCGGCGCGACGACAAGGTCGGCGTCATGGTGGATGACGTGGCGGACGAGCTGGCCAAGGGGGAGATGGAGGAGCTGGCCCCCATCGAGACCACCATGCCCGGACAGGCCTCGGCCTTTGGCGACCTGACCCCCGTCAACCTGCAGGCCGCGGTGACGGAGGTGGGGACGCTGGAGCTGCGGTGCCTGGAGAAAGGTGGCGCCGGACGTTGGAAGCTGGAGCTCAACGTCCGCATGAAGGAGTAGAACGCCGGCCGGCAAACGGAGGTGTATGCGAATCGTTGGCATCGACCTGGGCACCACCCACTGCGCGGTGGCGTCCGTGGACCCCGCCCGGGGCGCGAGCGCGCCCGTGGAGGACTTCCCCGTCCCTCAGCTGGTCCGTCAGGGGGAGGTGGCGCCGCGCGCGCTGCTTCCCTCCACCGTGTATGTGCCAGCGGGGCACGAGCTGAGCGCCGAGTCCCTCCGGCTTCCGTGGGGCGATGACGGCGGTCCGTGGGTGGTGGGAGAGCTGGCGCGCTGGCAGGGCGCTCGCGTGCCGGGGCGACTGGTGGCCAGCGCCAAGAGCTGGCTGTGTCACCCGGGCGTGGACCGCTCCGCGCCCATCCTCCCCTGGGGCGCTCCGGCCGACGTCCAGAAGCTGTCCCCCGTCGACGCCAGCGCCCTGCTCCTGACGCACCTGGCGCGCGCCTGGGACTTCACGCACCCGGATGAGCCCCTGTCGAAGCAGGAGGTGGTCATCACCGTCCCCGCCTCCTTCGACGAGGCCGCGCGCGCCCTCACGGTGAGCGCCGCGCGCAAGGCGGGGCTCGAGAAGTTCACCCTGCTCGAGGAGCCCCAGGCCGCCTTCTACGACTACACCGCGCGCCACCGCGCGGAGCTGGAGCAGACGCTCGCCCACGTCCGGCTGGTGCTGGTGGTGGACGTGGGTGGCGGCACCACGGACTTCACGCTGGTGCACGCGGGAGTATCGCCCGAAGGGCCCATGCTGCGGCGCCTCGCGGTGGGTGACCACCTGATGCTGGGGGGCGACAACATGGACGCCGCGCTGGCCCGGCGCGTCGAGGAGAAGCTCCTGACGGATGGACGCCGCCTGTCCGCCACGCAGTGGACGCAGGCGATTCAGGCCGCGCGCACCGCGAAGGAAGCGCTGCTGGGCAAGGCGCCACCGGAGAAGTACGGCGTGTCGCTCGCGGGCGAGGGCAGCCGACTGCTGGGAGGAACGCTGTCGTCCGAGCTGACGCGCGAGGAGGCCCACGCGTTGGTGCTGGACGGCTTCTTCCCGCGCACCCCGCCCACCGAGCGGCCTCGCCGCGCCGCGCGCATGGCGCTCCAGGAGCTGGGCCTGCCGTACGTGCAGGACGCGGCGGTAACGCGGCACCTGGCCGCCTTCCTCGCGCAGCACGCGGCGGCGGGCTTCGCGGCCCTGGGAGAGACGCCTGCCTTCGAGGGCGCCCTCCCCCGCCCCGACGCCATCCTCCTCAACGGCGGCGTCTTCAACTCGCCCTGGATTTCGCAGCGGCTGGTGGAGGCCGTGTCCGCGTGGTGGCCGGACGCGCCAACCATCTCCCTTCTGCGCCACGAATCGCTGGAGCTGGCCGTGGCGCGGGGCGCGGCGTACTACGGGCTGGTGCGGCGTGGTCACGGCCTGCGCATCGGCGGTGGCGCGGCGCGCGCGTACTACGTGGGCCTGCAGCGCGCGGCGGACAGCGCGGAGCAGCCCGCCCTCTGCCTCATTCCCCGAGGCTTCGAGGAGGGCCAGAAGGTCGACCTGGGTGAGCGCCCCTTCACCCTCACGCTGGGCCGGCCCGTGCAGTTCCAGCTCTACTCGACGACGAGCGACCGCATCGACAAGCCCGGGGACCTGGTGCCACTGGCGGAGGACTTGAAGCCCCTGCCGCCCATCCACACGCTGCTCAAGGGCGCGGCGGGAAAAGTCGCGGACGTGCCGGTGCACCTCCAGGCGGCGCTGACGGAGATTGGCACACTGGAGCTGTACTGCGTCTCCGACGTCGCGGACGAGCGGTGGCGGCTGGAGTTCGAGCTGCGCGGCACCGGCGGCTCCCACGAGCTGACCGTCACCGAGTCCATGCCCGCGCGCTTCGCCGAGGCGAAGGACAACATCGAGCGCGTCTACGGCAACAAGCCGCTGCCCCTGGGCCCCAAGGACGTGAAGCAGCTCTCGCGCACACTGGAGAAGGCGCTGGGGCCTCGCGACACGTGGCGCGTGCCGGTGCTGCGCGAGATGTGGAGCACCCTGTACGCGGGCGCCAGCAAGCGCCGTCGCAGCGAGGACCACGAGCGCGTCTTCTACAGCCTCGCGGGCTTCACCCTGCGCCCGGGCTTCGGCTACCCGCTGGACGGCTGGCGCGCGGAGCAGACCTTCAGCCTCTTCGACGCGCTGGTGCAGCACCACTCGGACAAGGCGGTGTGGACGGAGTTCTGGGTGATGTGGCGCCGCATCGCCGGCGGGCTCAACGAGGCGCAGCAGCAAAAGCTCTACGCCTACCTCCAGCCGCACCTCGCGAGGAAGGTGCCCCCCGGCGCGCCGCCTCCCGGCAAGCTCAAGGGAATCCAACCCGAGGGGTTGGAGGAGATGGTGCGCACGGCGGCCTCACTGGAGCACCTGTCGCCCTCGGACAAGGCGGAGGTGGGGCGGTGGATCGCCGAGCGGCTGAAGGCCGAGGCAAAATCTGGCGGGCCGTGGGCCTGGGCGCTGGGCCGACTGGGCGCGCGCGTGCCCCTCTACGGCAGCGGCCACAAGGTGGTGGACGTGGAAACCACGGAGGCGTGGCTCACGCTGCTGCTGGAGCTCGACTTGCGGAAGATTGACGGCGCGCCGTTCGCCGCCGCGCAGCTCGCCCGCCTCACGGGAGACCGCACGCGAGACGTGGACCCGGCACTGCGCGAGCGCGCGGCGCAGGCGCTCGTGGCCGCGCAGGCGTCGGAGACGTGGGTGCGCATGGTGCGCGAGGTGGTGGCGTTGGAAGCCGCGGATGAAGCACGCGCGCTCGGCGACACGCTGCCGGCGGGCCTGCGACTGTCGTGACGAGGGATTCGAAAACGTCCCTTCAGGTCGGCCAGGACATGGTCGACCCGGAGGGGTGACTTCGGAGCGAGGAGCCTTCAGCCCCGCGCGGGCGTGGCGGGCTCGGCGACCTCGGCGGTGGCCTTGGGAGCGGCGCGCTCGACGACCTGGAGCACCGGCGCGGCCTCGGTGGGCGCGGCGGTGGCCTCGCCCTTGCCAGCCTTGGGCTTCTTGGTGCCCGCGCCCGAGCGGCACGTCCGGCACCAGGGCTGGTTGCGGATGGCGCCGTCCGCCATCTTCCGCAGGCCGAACTGGGCCAGGGGCTTCAGGGTGCGACACTTGATGCACATCAACGAGATGAGCACCTCGTGGCCATCCGCGTCGTAGACGGCGGACTTGCGCCGCTTGCGCGGCTGGGCCTGCCCCGGCTCACGCGGCTTCGCCTTGTCCGGCGGCGGCGGCATCATCGGGGTCACTTTGTAGAGCATGTCAGTCCCTCCGCTCTCGGAGGCCCTCGCACGCAGTCCCTGATGACGGGGCCACCTCGGCACGGGCACTCGCGAGCCCTAGAGTAAGGACTCTTCCTTCCGTTGAAAACTGATCCCAGGCCGAAAAATCGGCCCGGGAGCGTTTCCGCTGATCTTTCCAAGGGTTGGCGGCCCCATTCACCGCCAGCGGATCAGCTCGCGGTCGAATTTTCAGCCCAGGTTCTCTCAGCGAGACGCTGTGGGACACACCTGTGCGACACCGCTGTAGCGCACGCGCCCCAGCGCGGGCGTGGGCAGGACGCCCCCGTGGGAACGGCCGTAGGAGATCAGCGCCTGGCGCAGGTCCATTCCCCGGACCGGGGAGAGTTCGGTGCGCTCGGGGGGCAACGGCCGCGTCACGCCGTCCACGCCGTCACCGCCCCGGGCGAGGAAGTCCGGCACCGCCACGCGGTAGCGCTGCTCTGGCACGAGCGGCTTGCCGCCCTCCAGCGTGACACCCTGTAGCCGGCCGGGCCCGGGGCAGCGGGCCAGCGTCAGCTCCAGGCCCGACACCGCGAACACGGCGCCGCGCTCCACCCCATGGGCCAGCTCCAGCAGGTGCCGCAGCTCGGCGCCGGTGAGCGTGAGCACGGCCACCGTGTTGTCGAAGGGCAGCGCCTGGTAGACGTGGCCGAAGGACAGCGTCCCACCTGGCAGGTCGGCCCGGATGCCTCCGGGGTTCATCACCGCGGCGTCCGCGCCGGCCGCCTCGCGCAGCGCATCCGCGATGAGGTTGCCCAAGGCACCCTCCTCCGTGAAGCCGCGCGCCAGGGGCGAGGCGCAGGAGACGCCCGACGCACGTCCCTGGGACGCATCGACCTCCGCCAGCGTGGGCGCGAGCAGCCGCGTCACTTCCGCATCCGGCTGCATCGGGGTGCCCAGGAAGACCGCGGGCGCGAGCTTCACCTCGGCGCGCTCGCGCAGGCGCCGTGCATCACAGCCGCCATGAGTCGCTTCCACCTGGGTGCACAGGGGAATGGCGGCCTGGATGCGCGTGAGTGACGGGTCCACGCGGCGGCGCACGGGGTCCACGAAGAGCTCCACCACGCCCAGCGAGCGGGCCTGTCCCGTCGTCTCGATGATGGGCACCCCGTCGAAGAAGTGGCCCATCGTCTGGTGTGTGTGCCCCGCCACCACCGCGTCCAGCGTGCCCGGGGGAAGCGCGGCCAGCATGTCGAGAATCTCCGCGTCGCCCCTGTCGCAGCTCGACGTGTCCCGGGGGTTGCGCAAGTCGGAGCACTGGCCGCCCGCGTGCGCCACCGCCACCACCACGTCCGCGCCGCGCTCACGCAGGGAGCGTGAGGCCTCGAGCGCCGAGGACGCCAGGGGCGCGAAACGCAGCGAGGCGACGTTGGCCGGATTGGTGACGCTCGGGGTCGACTCGGTGGTGAGGCCCAGCACGCCGACGCGAAGGCCCTTCACCACGACGATGTGCGTGCCGTCGTTGCCCAGCCACGCGGGAGTCTTCCCCGTCGTCGCGTCGCGGAGGTTGGCGGACAGGAACGGAAAGCGCGCCTGCTTCACGCGCGCCTTGAGGGCGCCGAGCGGGTCCTCACCAGAGCCCGAGGCCATGGGCGCGGGCCCCACGGGCCCGTAGTCGAACTCGTGGTTGCCGATGGCCGCCGCCGTGAACCCCAGGTGGTTGTACACGTCGACGACGATGGCGCCCTCGGTGAGGTTGGACGCCAGCGTGCCCTGGAAGAGGTCGCCACCATCCAGGAGCAGCACGCCCCCGGGGTTGTCCTCGCGCAGCCGCGCGACATACGCGGCGAGGGTGGCGGCGCCGCCCTCCTCCACTGTCCGACCATCCGCGAGCCGCGCGCGGTGCGGCTCCACCTGCCCGTGGAAGTCGTTGAGGCCCACCAGGGTGATGCGCACTGGTGAAGCGGGAGGCGAGGAGACAGGCGCGGAGGGCTGGGTGCCGGCGCAGGCGGCGGCACAAGTCACGAGCGCGAGGAGGAAGGGACGCGAGGAACGCATGAGCGGCCGCACTTCATCGTGCCCCGCGCCCCATGGCAACGCGCTTCAGCGCTCGCGGCGTCGGCGCACCGACAACCCCAGGGCCAGCAGGCCGAGGAGCACACTACCGGGCACGGAGGCGGAGGCACACGTGCAGCCAGACGTGTCGTTGTCCAGGTCGATACCGCCACCGCCCGGCGAGGGGCGCCCGCCGCCTCCTCCGATTCCGCCCCCATCCGAGCCGCCATCCGAGCCCGCGTCGGTGCCACCGTCGCCCGTCGACGGCCGGGTGTCCACGCGCAGCGGCGGCGTGAAGGCCGCGGCCACGGCCTCCCACCGCAGCAGCTTCAGGTTGTCCGTGCCGCCATTGTTGGAGTCCTGCGCGACGAAGAGTCCCTGGGGGAACTCCAGCCCCATCGGCAGCGCCGACACCGCCAGCGCGCGCGGCGCCTCCACCGCGTCGAGGCCTCCATCCCCCGCCGTCACACGGAACGAACCCAGGAAGGCATACGTGCGGCGGTCCAACACGGCGAACGTGCCCGCGCCCGTGTCCGCCGCCAGCAGGTAACCCTCCGCGTTGGCCGCGCGGTACAGCGCCAGGCGGTTGACGGTGCTGGACAGGTTGCTGCCCGTCGCCGACAGGGACGCCACCAGGACGCGGCTGGTACCGCCGTTGGGCTCCGCGTTGTAGCGCCAGATGGCCTCGCCAGCCTGCACGACGTAGACGAAGCCCAGCTCCTCATCGGCGACCAGCCCGGTGATGGGGCCTCCCACGTCGATGGCCGGACGCACCAGCGTGGAGGACAACCCGCCATCCTCTCCGGACAGCTCGAACTGCTGCAGGGAGCCGTCCGCGGTCCCCGCGAACACGAAGAAGCGACCGGTGCCGGGGCTGCGATAGAGCGCCACGGTGTTGAACGTCGTGCTGTTGGCGACGAACGGTCCCACGCCAATCCGCTGCACCCGATTCGTCGTCTGGAAACCATCCACGACGTAGGCCGACAACCCGACGACGGTGTTCGCCGTCACCGCCAGGGAACGCGTCGACGGCCCCAGCCGGAAGCCATCCCGGACCGCGACGCTCACCGTGGGTCCATCCTGCTCCTGCTCCAGTTGTTGACCATCCAACCCGAACGTGGAGAGGCCGGAGTTCTGATTGTCATAGGCCGTGAGCAGCAGGCCGATGCCCGCATCCCCCTGCCCCGCGACGGGCGACCCTACCCAGACAGCGACGTCCTGGATGAGACCGCCTGTCGCGGCGGGCCCGGGCGTCGTCTCCCGGAAGGCGGGGACCTGCAAGGGTTGGGTGGATTGAGCGGAGGCAACGGAGCCGGCGACGACAGCCGCCAGGGCGAAGACGAGAGGGTGACGCATGACCAAGGCTCCAGGCAGGTGGGTCCTCCCTAACTTCGCACGAGGGGTGTGCCTTTCAAGTACGAAGCCAGAGGGAACGGTTGGCTCCGGGCAACCGCGTCAGGTACAAAGTGCGTCTTCCAGCCAACAGCGAAAAAGACCATGGCGACCAAGCGCGCACTCATTACTGGCATCACGGGGCAGGACGGCAGCTATCTGGCGGAGCTTCTTCTGTCGAAGGGCTACGAGGTGCACGGCATGGTGCGCCGCTCGTCGGAAGAGAAGTTCGAGCGCATCCAGCACCTGCACGGCAAGATTCAGCTCCACCAGGGAGACCTGCTGGACCAGTTCTCGCTCGCGGCGCTGCTCAATCTGGTCAAGCCGGACGAGGTCTACAACCTCGCGGCCCAGTCCTTCGTCCCCACCAGTTGGAACCAGCCGGTGCTCACCGGTGAGTTCACCGCGCTGGGCGTGACGAAGATGCTGGAGGCCATCCGCCACACGCGGCCCCAGGTGCGCTTCTACCAGGCGTCTTCCAGCGAGATGTTCGGCAAGGTGCTGGAGGTCCCCCAGACGGAGGACACGCCCTTCTATCCGCGCAGCCCGTACGGCGTGGCCAAGGCGTACGGCCACCACATCACCGTGAACTACCGGGAGTCCTTCGGCCTGTTCGCGGTGAGCGGCATCCTCTTCAACCACGAGTCGCCGCGCCGTGGCCTCGAGTTCGTCACGCGCAAAGTCACCTACAACGTGGCGCGCATCAAGCTGGGCCTCCAGGAGAAGCTGCCCATGGGCAACCTGGACGCCAAGCGCGACTGGGGCTTCGCGGGCGACTACGTGGAGGCCATGTGGCTGATGCTCCAGCAGGACCAGGCCGAGGACTACGTGGTGGCCACCAACGAGACGCACACGGTGCGCGAGCTGGTGGAGATCGCCTTCGGCCGCGTGGGGCTGGACTACCAGAAGTTCGTCTTCACCGACCCGGCCTTCGTGCGCCCGGCCGAGGTGGACCTGCTCATCGGCGACCCGGCGAAGGCGAAGGCCAAGCTGGGCTGGGAGCCGAAGGTGCGCTTCAAGCAGCTGGTGGAGATGATGGTCGACGCGGACCTGGAGCGCGTGAAGGCGGGGCAGCGGTAGATGCGGGTACTCGTCACGGGAGCGGATGGGTTCGTCGGCAGGCATCTGTGCGCGCTTCTGCGCGCCGCCGGTGACGAGGTGGTTGAAGCGCACGGGCCGCGCGGTGAGGGCGTCAGCAGCAGCGCCCTGCACTTCGACGTGGCCAACGAGGCCGCGGTGAAGGCCGCCGTGGCCGAGGCGAAGCCGGACGGCGTCATCCACCTCGCGGGCTTCAGCTCGGTGGCCAAGAGCCACCACAACCCCTCGCGCGTGTTCGCGGTGAACACCATGGGGGTGGTGCATCTGTTGACGGCGCTGCGGGAGAACGCGCCGAAGACGCGCGTCGTCCTCGTGGGCTCGGGTGAGGTGTACGGCCCGGTGCCCGAAGGCACGCGCGCCACCGAGGACACCCCCGCGGTGCCCTTGAGCCCCTACGCGGCCTCCAAGTCCGCGGCGGAGCTGGCGGGTGTGCAGTTCCACCGCAGCTACGGGCTGGAAGTCATGATGGCCCGGCCCTTCAACCACCTGGGCGCAGGCCAGGACCCGACCTTCGTCGTGCCCTCCTTCGCCTCGCAGATTCGAGCGATTGGGCTGGGCACGGTGGACCCGGTGCTGCGCACGGGCAACCTGGACGCGGTGCGCGACTTCTCCCACGTGCGTGACGTGGTGGAGGCCTACCGGCTGCTGCTCGTGAAGGGCGAGCCCGGGCAGGCGTACAACATCTGCAGCGGCGAGGGGCGGACCATCCGCAGCCTGCTGGAGGAGATGCTGTCGCTCGCGGGCGTCAATGCGCGCATCGAACTGGACCCCGCGCGCCTGCGTCCCTCCGACATCCCCAGCCTCATCGGGGCTCCGGACAAGCTGCGCGCGCTGGGATGGACGCCGAAGCTGACGGTGACGGACGCGCTGCGCGACGTGCTCGGCCCCAAGGTTCCGGGCGCCGCCCGAGCCCAGGGCTGAATCGCCCTGCACGGGAGGTGCCTCGCCTGGGGCGCCTCCCGTCCAGCGGCTGGCTGACCGCATGGCGCTTGTCAGGGCCTCGCGCCCCGAGCGTTGGTGTGCAATCAACACCAACCAGGGGGCTCGCGATGGCTGGCACTCAGCGGCAGGGCAGGTTCACCTTTTTCTGGAAAGAGGAGTCGCCCTTCTCGCAGTGGCACCGCTCCGAGTTCGTGGTGGACGGGGTCCACTACGGCTGCACGGAGCAGTACATGATGGCGGGCAAGGCGCGCGTCTTCGGTGACATGGAGGTGCTCGCCAGCATCCTGAAGACCTCTGCGCCCAAGGCGCAGAAGGCGCTGGGTCGCAAGGTGAGGAACTTCGATGCCGCCACGTGGGAGCGTGAGCGGGAGCGCGTCGTCCATGAGGGCAATCGCGCGAAGTTCACCCAGAACGCCTCGCTGCTGGAGGCCCTGCTGGCCACGGCTGGAACGGAGCTGGTGGAAGCCAGTCCCATGGACCGCATCTGGGGTGTGGGGTTGAGCATGGACAATCCCAACATCCAGGACCCCTCCAAGTGGAGGGGACTGAATCTATTGGGCAAGGTGCTGACGCGCCTGCGTGAAGACCTCATCGCGGAGGGCATCACCGTGGCCTCCGTCAGCGCTTCACGTGCGTCCACGCATCCAGCCGCCGCACCAGGGCGGTGAGCGTCCACAAGTCCGCGGGGTTGTCGGGGCGCACCGCGTCCAGGGCGCGCAGGAGAGGCGCCCTGGAGCGCTCCTCGCCCCACTCGGACAACACGCGCAGCGCCATCAGCGAGGACTGACGCGAGAGCAGCTCCAGCAGCACCTCCACCACGCGAGGGCTGCGCTCGTCGGCGAGGCGCTGCACCGCCTCGTGGCGCTCCTCCGGCGTCGAGGCCGGGTCCGCCAGGCGCTCCGCGAGCGCACGGAAGCGCGCCTCGGCCAGGACAGGGCGCGGGCCGGGCGTGTCCCAGTGCTCCACGGTGACGCTCGTACGTCCGAAGGCGACCACCTCGCGGCGCACACCATCGTCACCGAACAGTCCCATGAGCCGCTCCGGCGCGGGGCGCCCTCCGACGAGCAGTTGCGCCGCGCGCTCCGACAGCTCCGACGAAGCGCCGAGCAGATGAACCCGCAGCACCGTGGCCTCCGCGTGGAAGCGGACTCCTGCGCGGACGCGCTCGGACTTGAGGAACACCTCCGCCATTCCGCCCGCGCGCACGTACCAGCGGTACTCGAGCCACACCGCGCTCGGCCGCAAGGCGAAGCGGTCATCCTCCGCCTCGACGAGCCGAGGGGCTCCTTCCTCCAGGCCGCTGAAGCTGCGCTCCAGTACGGCCAGGGCCTCCGATAGCTTCATGTCGCGTCCAGGTTCTCGATGGGGCTCAGAACGAGTAGCTCACCGGCGCGGACAGACCGGGCAGGGCCAGCTCCACCGTGCCGGAGTCCTTGCCGGGCTGCGCGGCCCAGGTCTGGGAGACGGTGCTCAAGTCATACCGGAGCTCGGCGAACTTCATGGCCTTGCACCGGTCTCCGTTGGCGTCGTGAATCATCACCAAATTGGCCACGGGCGCAGCGCCAGACTTCTGCTGGAACGTGCCGTCCCAGGCCAGCGTGTACGAGTGCTCCGCGCAACCACCGCCGTGCGAGACGTTGAGCGTCAGGATGTTGCCGTCCACCCTCGCCCCCTCGATGTTGATGGGGTCCTTGGGTTGGGGGTTGGCCCTCACCAGGATGGGCAGCGCCTCGGCTGGCTTCGCCTCTTCACCGGGCGACGGGGCCGCGGACTCCGCGTCGGGCGAGGCCGCCACGTCCTGCTCCACCTGCGGCTCCGCGGGGTCCTGCTTCGCCGGAGCGCTGGCGCACCCGACCAGAAGACCGCTCAGCACGAGACCACTCCACACGAGCTTTCGCATCCGCATCCTCCACTCTCGATTCGCCGCCGAGGCTCCGACGGCGAGGCTCCAACCCTCAGCGTCGGAGCGCGGCCTCATACACCGCCAGCGTTCCTTCCGCCGTCCGTTCCCAGGTGAACTCCGCGGCCCGGGCCCGGCCCTTCTTGGCGAGGGCACCGCGCTCTCCGGGTGAGCGCAGCAGCCGATGGATGGCCTCCGCGAGCCCCTCCGCGTCGTCCGGACTCACCGCCAGGGCCGCGCTGCCGCAGACCTCCGGGAGCGAGCCCGCCGTCGAGACGATGGCCGGAGTGCCCAGCCGCATCGCCTCCAGCGGGGGCAGGCCGAAGCCCTCGTAGCGCGAGGGGAACACGAACAAGGCCGCGCGCCGCATCAGCTCGTAGAACACCGGCTCGGACTGATAGCCGAGCGGGCGGATATCGAGCCCCTCCGAGCGCAGCCGCGCGATGCGCGACTCCACGCGCCCCGAGCCGAACCAGCTCTGTCCCGCCAGCACGAGCGACGCGGGCCTCCCCTGCGCCTTCAGTCGCTCCATCGCGTCCAGCACCAGGTCCACGTTCTTGCGCACGTCGAGCGAGCCCGCGTAGAGGACGAAGTCCTTGGGCAGAGCGAGGGCGCGCAGGAAGTCCACGCTCGTCGCGTCCAGCACGGGCGCGTGGACATGGTCCACGCCGATGGGCACCACCACGGCGCGCGACTCCACTTCCGGGAAGCGCTCCAGCAGGTCCTGCCGCGTGCGCTCGCTGATGCACACCACCCGGTCGGCCAGCATCAGGCTGCGTGACAGCCACAGCCGGAACTGCCAGCGGAACTTCGCCGAGACGGTGTCCGGCATGATGAGCGGAATCAGGTCCAGCACCGTGAGCACGTAGGCCGTGCCGGGTATCCGCGTCAGGGGGAGATTGAAGTTGCCCAGGGCGTGGTACAGCGCGGGCTTCGAGCGCTCCAGCACCCGAGGGAGTCGGGCGAGCGTCCAGGCGGTGCGGCCGCTGGCTCCCCTCGGATGGTCGCCCGAGCCCCGCGCGCCCAGCTTCTCCAACCGCACACCCTTGGCCTCCAGCGCGCCCGCGAGACAGCGGGTGTAGAGGCCGATTCCGGTGGTGGGCTCATCCCAGAGCGTCGCGTCGAAAGCGATGGGGCCGGTGGACACGGTGCGCCTCATACCACGCCCCTGTGATAGGCAGGGCGCGCATGGCGATTCACCAGTTGATAGCGAGCTTCGTGCCCGGCGACGCCACCGGGCAGGCCGCGTTGCACCTGCAGCTCCTCCTGCGCCGGCTGGGTGTGTGGAGCGGCCTGTACGCGGATGAAGTCGGCGCGGGGTTGGAGGGCCTGGCCAGTCCCGCCTCGACGTTGAAGCCGGAGCCGGGCGACCTGGTGCTCTATCACCACGGCATCGCCTCTCCGCTGAGCAGCCGACTCATGCACCTGCCGTGTCGGCGCGGCCTCGTGTTCCACAACATCAGCCCCGCGCGCTTCTACTCGGGACTGTCGCTGGAGAACGCGCTGGTGGCCGGCCGCGCCCAGCTCGCGGCGATGGCGCCCTTCGTGGACGTGGCCATCGGCGTGTCGGACTACAACTCCGCCGAGCTGCGCGTCGCGGGCTACCGCAACGTCCATACGGTGCCGCTGCTCATCGAGCCGGAGCGCTTCGGTCCCGAGCGCGCGGACGCGAAGCTGCTGAGCAAGCTGTCGGGCCCCGGTCCCGTGTTGCTCGGCGTCAGCCGGGTGATGCCGCACAAGCGCTTCGAGGACCTCATCGCCCTGCACCGAGAGGTGCTGCGACTGCGCCCCCAGGCGCGCTTGTTGATGGTGGGCGGGTACGAACCGGGCAGTCGCTACTTCCGCTCGCTGAAGCGCGAGGCGCGGGGCTTGAGCGGCGTGAGCTTCCTGGGCCGGCTGAGCCACGCGGAGCTGGTGGCCGCGTACCGCTCCGCATCCGTGTTCGTTTCGATGAGCGAGCACGAGGGCTTCGGCGTCCCGCTCATCGAGGCCATGGCGTCGGACGTGCCCGTGCTGGCGTACGCCGCCGCGGCGGTGCCGGAGACGCTGGGCGGCGCGGGCATCGCGTTCGACCAGAAGCGCTTCGCGTTCCTCGCGGAGCTGGCGGTGGACCTGAGCGAGGACCTGTCGCTTCGCGAACCCGTCATCGCCGGTCAGCGACGCAGGCTGGAGCACTTCTCCGCCGCGTCCGTGCAGCGGGCGCTGTCGGATGCGCTGGGTTCGTCCCTGCCCGCGCCGCGTCCCCGTCGTGCGCCTCCGAAGCGGCCTCGCGTGGCGGTAGTCGTGCAGCGCTATGGCGAGGTGACGGGAGGCGCGGAGATGCTGGCCGCGCAGGTGGCCGAGCGCCTCACGCCGCACTGGGACCTGACGGTGCTGACCACGTGCGCGAAGAACCACCTCTCCTGGGAGAACGACTTCCCGGCGGGGCCGGACACGGTGCGCGGCGTGGACGTGCTGCGCTTCCCCGTGACGCGGGTGCGCAACATCCGAGGCTTCAACGGGCTGTCGCGAAAGCTCTTCGACAAGAGCAACGAGCGGCTGCGCGAGGAGCAGTGGATCGCCGAGCAGGGCCCGCTGGCTCCGGGGCTGCTACGCCATCTGGCCGACACGCGAAACGCGTACGACGGCTACTTGTTCTTCACGTACCTCTACGCGCCAACGGTGTGGGGCATGCCCCTGGTGGCGGACCGCGCGCTGCTGGTTCCGACCACGCATGACGAAGCGCCCATCCGGTTCGATGCGTACCGTGACGTCTTCGAGCTCCCTCGCGCGCTGCTCTGCCTGACGCCGGAGGAGCTGACCATCATCGAGAAGTACTTCCCGGGCCATGCGAGGACTCGCGTGGTGGGCGTGGGCGTGGAGCGGCCGGCCGCCGATGGGGCTCGCTTCCGCGAGAAGCACGGCGTGCACCGCGACTACCTGCTCTACGTGGGCCGGCAAGAGCCGGGCAAGGGTGTGCCCGAGTTGCTCCAGTTCCACCAGGCCTTGAAGCAGCGGTACGCGGACGCGCCGGACCTGGTGCTCGCGGGTGACGCGCACATGCCTCTGGAGGGTGATGGCGTGCGCTACCTGGGACGCATCCCCGAGCAGGACAAGCACGACGCACTGGCCGGTGCCCTGGCGGTGGTGGTGCCCTCTCGCTACGAGAGCCTGTCGCTGCTCACGCTGGAGTCCTTCGCGCAGGGCACGCCGGTGTTGGTGAACGGGCGCTCGGACGTGCTGGTGGGACAGGTACAACGCAGTGGCGCGGGCCGCGCGTATACGGACCTGGATTCGTTCATCCAGGGACTGCGCGAAGTGGGCGAGGCGCGAAGCGCGCTGGGCGCTAGCGGTCTGGCGTACGTGAAGAAACAAGGGTGGCCGCAGGTGGTGGCCGCCTATCGGGACGAGCTGCAACGCATCCTCGAGGAGAAGCATCGATGAAGCTGCTGGGACGCGACATTCCGGCGCGGGAGCTGCTGACCCGCATCGAAGAGCGCCTGCGAACGCGAGGCCTGCCCACTTCCGAAGCGGTGGAGGTGCCCGCCGAAGGCGTGGAGCCCCGAGTGGAGCCACTGACCTTCAACCTGCACGCACTGGAAGAGAACGCCGACGCCACGCGCGCGCTGCCGCTGCAGACGCACCGGGGTGGCGTGGGTCAGCTCGTGGTGGTGGCCAAGTGGGCCTTCCGCAAGTCGTGCCAGGTGTTCATCAACGAGGCCCTGGGTCGACAGCGCGTCTTCAACGGACACGTGCGCGATTCGTACGCCCAGCTCTCCGCCGAGGTCGTCCGCCTGCGCCGCGAGGTGGAGCAACTGCGCGCCCGTCAGGCCAGTGATTCGTCGAGCGCGATTCAGGCACGAGCCGCCGAGCCCTCGCTGGAAGCACGGCGCTCCCCTTCTCCGCAGGCGACGAAGGAACTGGCGCGCACGGAACAGCCCCCGACCGCGCGGCATGCACCCCGGCCGCGCGCCGAGAGTTCAACCGGCCCTGCTCGCCCCCAGGCGGAGCAGTCGCGACCGACGCCCCCCGCGACGAAGGCGAGCCCCGCTGCGCGGAGCCACGGTGCGCGAGGAGCAGCTCACGGCGAAGCGTCTCCGTCGACATCGACAGGAGCCGCGGCCGTGCTCCCCAAGCCCCGGTCTCCCAAGAACGAGACGGAGCCTCGGCAGGTGCAGTCGCCCCCCACTCCGGCTGGCGTCCCGGCGAAGAAGAAGCCCTCGTCCCCGCCCGAGAAGCCACCTCGTGGACCCAACACCTCCAAGCCGCGACGTCCGAAGCGGCGGTAGCGAGGGCGCCGACCCCTGCCGAGAACCCGGCGCGACGGACGCCTCTGGCCGTCGCTCCGCCCGGCAGGTCGACGACACGGTTGGGCACCTGCATCCCCACGTCCGAACTTTCGAAAACGCAGGAGGCAGGCACGCCCCCTCGCCGCTCGTGCCGTCAGGCCACCCAGCCCCGGGGAACCGCACCTGACGAGCACCCCACGCGCCGAGGCATCGAGGGCCTCGCGCGCTCGCATTGACGCCCCTCCCCCACCGTGCTCAAACCCGGCGCGTGGAAGCGCCCTCCATCAGCGTCGTCATCCCCGCCTACAACGAGGGGCAGCGACTGCCTCGCTTCGTGGAGTCGCTCACCCGCGTCGCCCTGCTCCAGCCGACGCCCCGGGTGGAGTTCATCGTCGCGGATGATGGCAGCGCGCCCGAGCACGCCTCGCTTCAGCAAGCCAGCATCGAGGCGGCCCAGGCCCGACTGTTGGCCGCGAGTTCGCCCCACCGGTTCACGTATGTCGCCGCGCCCCGCAATGGCGGCAAGGGCTCCGCCATCCGCCTCGGCTGGCGCCACGCTTCTCCTGGAGCCACCTGGCTCGCCTTCCTGGACGCGGACGGGGCCATCAACGCGGAGGAGCTCTTCCGACTGGTGCGGCTGACCGACACTCCCGACGCCGAGGGCGTGGACGTGCTGGCGGGCTCCCGCATCCTCATGGCTGGCCGCCGCGTGGTGCGCAACCTCCACCGCCACCTCCAGGGCCGCATCTTCGCCACCCTGACGGACCTGCACTTCGGCCTGCGCTTCTACGACACGCAATGCGGCGTGAAGCTCATGAGAGCCTCGGTGCTGCGCCCACTGTTGGACGTGCTGCGCGAGGAGCGCTGGCTGCTCGACGTGGAGCTCCTGGCCCTGCTCCAGCGACAGGGGGCCCGCTGTCTCGAGGTCCCCATCGACTGGGAGGACTTCGGTGGCTCCAAGGTCATCCCCGGCCTGGACGCGGCCCGCATGTTCTGGGGGCTGTTCAAGCTCCGCCGCCGCCTGGAACACGTCACCCTGCCCGCCCCCGGGCAAGGAAGGGCGCTGCCCACCTCGCTGCCGGGTATCGATACCCGGTGACAGCGGCAGCGCCGTGGACCGGCGCGCCACCCACGGGTCTCCCGCGACACGGCGAAGGGCCCCCTTCCTCGCCAGGAGAGTGGCCGACAGGGCGTCAGGGGCCGCCTCCGGGTGCTGCTCCAGAGGAAATCCAGCCGGGTCGGCACACAGCCGCCCCCCTGTGCGGGCACCTCAACACATGGCGCGGTGTGCCGTCGCACCCCGGGACGGAGCTTCTGCCCCCGGGGCCCGGGCCGACAGGGAGGCTGGCGTCGGGCTCCCGCGTTACAACTCCAGCAGAGCCACTCCCTCCCATCGCCTGCTTTCACGCGGCGTCGCGAGGCCGCTTGCTTTCCGGGCGGCTCACCGCGAAATAGGCCCCGCACGCGAGCCGTTGCTCCGGGTTCCTCCTACACCTTCAGTGATATGCGCGCCCTGACCGACCTGCCCTCCGACCCTGGCCCCGCCCTTCAACTGGGTCTGCCGGGCTTCACCTTCGAAGACCTCTACCGCCCGCGCGGACTGCGCCGGCTGGCCAAGAGCTTCGACGCGCAGCTCGCCGAGGACGAGCCCGAGCTCTTCAAGGCCTTCGACGCCTACCGCCAGTCCGGCGGTACCAGCCTCACCGGCCCCGCCGAGTCGGACCTGTTGGTGCGGGTGGCCCGGCACACGTCGCGCTTCGTCTCCCGGCTCTTCCGAGTCGACCAGGAGCTGGAGCGGCAGATGGGCCAGTTGAAGGGAGAGCTGCCCCTCTTCGACTTCAAGCGCGAGTTCATCACCCGCCGCGTCTTCAAGAAGGGCGCGCCGGACCGTCCGGCGCTGGCCGAGTTCCCGTCGCTGGATGGGCGCATGCGGCTGCTGCTCCAGCTCGGCTTCCCGGAGGCGCTCTCCCTGGGCGACTTCGAGCGCGGCCTCGCCGAGTCCGTCCTCACGCTCATGGAGCTGGAGCGGCTGTTCTCCGGCAACCTGCCCGCGGAGGAGCAGGCGAAGGCGGAGGCCCTGCGCGCCCGCTGGTCGGCGCTGCGCACCTCGCTGACGGCCACACCGGAGGGCCGAGAGGCCTTCGGCTCCAGCCTCGTCACCCAGGGCGATGATGCCGCGGAGCTGCAGTCCGTCCGCGCGCTGCTGTCGCTGGCGGACCGCTGGACGTACGCGCGTGCGCTGCACCCGGAGACCAAGGAGCAGTTCCACACCTGGCCCACCCACCGCGTGCCCAAGCCGCTGGTGTTCGACCAGCTCGTGCAGCTCCAGCGCCCGGACGCCGCTCTTCCCGAGGCCACCGAAGGACTCCCGCACCACCTTCGCCACCGCGACGGCTTCAAGCTCACCGACCGCCGCGGCACCGCGCGCGACGTGATGAACGAGGTGGACTACTGCGTGCTCTGCCACGAGCGCCAGAAGGACTCCTGCTCCACGGGCTTCCCCGCGAAGGACAAGGTGGCCGAGGGCCACAGCTACAAGAAGAACCCGCTGGGCATCCCCCTCACGGGCTGTCCGCTCGACGAGCGCATCTCCGAGGCGCACCTGCTCAAGCGCGAGGGCAACTCGCTCGCGGCGCTGGCGGTCATCACGCTCGACAACCCGATGTGCCCCGGCACCGGCCACCGCATCTGCAATGACTGCATGAAGGCGTGCATCTTCCAGAAGCAGGAGCCGGTGAACATCCCGCTGGCGGAGACGGCCGCGCTGACGGACGTGCTGGACCTGCCCTGGGGCTTTGAAATCTACGGGCTGCTCACGCGCTGGAACCCGCTCAACATCCGCCGTCCGTACGCGCTGCCCTACGTGGGTCGCAACGTGCTGGTGGTGGGCCTGGGGCCCGCCGGCTACACGCTGTCGCACTACCTGCTCAACGAGGGCTTCGGCGTCACGGGCATGGACGGCCTGAAGATCGAGCCGTTCTCCGACGAGCTGGCCGGCCGCAATGGCCACGCCCTCAAGCCCATCCGCGACTGGCGTTCGCTCACGCGCGAATTGGATGAGCGCGTGCTGGAGGGCTTCGGCGGCGTGTCCGAGTACGGAATCACCGTGCGTTGGGACAAGAACTTCCTCACGCTCATCCACCTGACGCTGGCGCGGCGGGACGGCTTCCGCATCCACGGTGGCGTGCGCTTCGGTGGCACGCTCACCATCGAGGACGCGTGGGAGCTGGGCTTCGACCACATCGCCATCGCCGCGGGCGCCGGACGTCCCACCATCATCGGGATGAAGAACAACCTCATCCGGGGCATCCGCAAGGCGAGCGACTTCCTCATGGCGCTCCAGCTCACGGGCGCCTTCAAGAAGGACTCGCTGGCGAACCTCCAGGTGCAGCTGCCCGCCATCGTCATCGGCGGCGGCCTCACCGGCGTCGACACCGCCACGGAGCTGATGGCGTACTACCCGGTGCAGGTGGAGAAGGCGCTCGCCCGCCACGAGAAGCTCTCCGCGGAGCTGGGCGACGAGGCCATCCTCGCGAAGCTGGACGCCGAGGAGCGCGCCACCTACCAGACCTTCCTGGAGCACGGCCGCGCGGTGCGCGCCGAGCGCGAGCAGGCGAAGGCGGAGGGCCGCACGCCAGACTTCATCAAGCTGGTGCGAGCGTGGGGCGGCGTCAGCCTGGCCTACCGCCGCGGCCTCACCGAGTCCCCCGCCTACCGCCTCAACCACGAGGAAGTGTCCAAGGCGCTGGAGGAGGGCATCCGCTTCATCGAGCGCATGAGCCCGGTGGAGGCGCTGCAGGACGAGACGGGCGCGGTGCGAGCGCTGCGATTCGAGCGCATGGTGACGGTGGACGGCAAGCTCAAGGGCAGCGGCCAGTTTTTCGAGCTGCCCGCGCGCACCGTGTGCGTGGCCGCCGGCACCTCGCCCAACGTCACGTACGAGCGCGAGTACCCGGGCACCTTCAAGCTCGACGAGGGCGGCGACTACTTCCAGGGCTACTCCCTGGTGGACGGTGAGCAGGGCTTCACGCTGGAGCCCGTGGAGGCCAGCGAGGACCTGGACTCCAAGGTGGGCTTCTTCACGTCGTATGCGAAGGACGGGCGCTTCATCTCCTTCTACGGAGACAACCACCCGACGTACGCGGGCAACGTGGTGAAGGCCATGGCCAGCGCGAAGGATGGCTACTCGGAAGTGGCGCGCCTGTACGCGAAGGAAGTGGCGTCGCTCGACTTCGACGACGAGGTCGCCCAGGCCCGTCGCGAGGAACTGCGCGCCGCGCACTTCGCGAAGCTGGACGCCGCGTTCAACGCCACCGTGGTGTCCGTCACCCGCCTGACGCCGACGATTGTGGAGGTGGTGGTGAAGGCGCCGTTCGCGGCCAGCCACTTCCAGCCCGGCCAGTTCTACCGGCTCCAGAACTTCGAGCGGAACGCGCCCGTCGTCGACGGCATGCGCCTCACCATGGAGGGCCTGGCCCTCACCGGCGCGTGGGTGGACAAGGAGAAGGGACTGATGGGCACCATCGTCCTGGAGATGGGCTCCTCGTCGCGCCTGTGCTCCGCGCTCACCCCGGGCGAGTCCGTGGTGCTGATGGGCCCCACCGGCGCGCCCACCGAGATTGCCCACAACGAGACGGTGGTGCTCGTGGGCGGTGGCCTGGGCAACGCGGTGCTCTTCTCCATCGCCCGCTCGCTCAAGGCGGCGGGTTGCCGCGTCGTCTACTTCGCCGCCTACCGCCTCAAGTCGGACTCCTTCAAGCACGACGAAATCGAGGCCGGCACGGACCAGATTGTGTGGTCCGTGGACAGCGGCGACTTGATTGAGCCGCGCCGCCCGCAGGACGCCGCCTTCCGGGGCAACGTGGTGCAGGCGATGGTGGCGTACGCCGAGGGCAAGCTCGCCACGCCCGGCCTCATCCCGCTGTCGGAAGTGGACCGCATCATCGCCATCGGCTCGGACCGGATGATGCGCGCGGTGGCCGAGGCCCGGCACAAGGTGCTCCAGCCGTACCTGAAGCCGGACCACGAGGCCATCGGCTCCATCAACTCGCCGATGCAGTGCATGATGAAGGAGATCTGCGCCCAGTGCCTCCAGCGGCACGTGGACCCGCGCACCGGCAGGGAGACGTGGGTGTTCTCCTGCTACAACCAGGACCAGCGGCTGGACCAGGTGGACTTCGTCAACCTGAACCAGCGCCTGCGCGGCAACACGGTGATGGAGAAGGTCGCCGACCTCTACCTGGCGCAGCTGCTCAAGAAGGCACCGCACCTCAAGCGCGTCTGAGGTGCACTCCTTCCCGGGTCTTCATCGGCGCGTGCCGGTGAAGACCCGCAGCATCTCCTGGTAGTTCTTCATCAGCTCGTCCTCGCGCGTGAGGACCACGTCCACGTTGGCGTCGCCGTACTCACGCCGCACATCCGTCAGCTTCTGGAACGACTCCACCTGGTGGCGCATGGAGGCCACCTGCGCCGCCAGCTCCTGGCGCTGCTCGGGCGGCAGCTTCTCCTGGAGTTCCTCCAGCTTCCGAAGCTCCTCCTCGTACTGGAGCGTGCGCCCGAGCTGCCGTTGACTGATGACGGCCGTGACGACTTCGGCCAGGCCGTTGACGTCACTCACGCTCAGCCCCGCCTGCGTGCGCGCCTCCGACTCCGCCTTGGCCTTCGCCTCCACCACCTTGAGGCCCGCGCGGACTTCCGCCATCGCCTCCGGAGTGCCCGCATCCACCAGCGCGCCCAACCCCTGGAGTCCCTTCACCTGGGAGCCGTACACCTCCAGCATCCGCCGCTGGTAGGCCACGTAGGCGGTCAGCTTCTCGGGCGTCACCACATAGGGCCCCGCGCCGGTCGCCTCCTCGGCCACCA
Source organism: Myxococcus llanfairpwllgwyngyllgogerychwyrndrobwllllantysiliogogogochensis (assembly GCF_006636215.1). GTDB lineage: Bacteria > Myxococcota > Myxococcia > Myxococcales > Myxococcaceae > Myxococcus > Myxococcus llanfairpwllgwyngyllgogerychwyrndrobwllllantysiliogogogochensis. The sequence goes on from NZ_VIFM01000128.1 coordinate 23,079, forward strand.
GGCCGGCGGCGCCACCACCATCCTCCACCCCGGGTGCATCGCTACCCGTGGCCCCATCCTTCTTACAGCCCGAGAAGGCCAACAGCCCCGCCAGGACCCACAGCGCCTTGCGCATCCAGACTCCTTCCAGAGAGACACGGCACGTCAGTCCCCGCGTGTATGCTGCGCGGACGCGTGCGGAGGAGGGCGGCCAACTCCTGTCTGTCATGCCGAGGTTGTTGCGGCCACTGAACAATCGCCGCATTACCTTTGACCAACCCGGCTGCGGTCATGTACGAACCGCGGTCCTGTCGTACCGGTGGAGGGACTTTGAGGATTTTCCTGGTTAGGCACGGCGATGCGGACGCTGAGATCCCCGAGGGTCTCGGTGACGAGGCGCGCGCGCTCACAGCGAAGGCTCGGGCGAACACCGCCGCGCACTTCGCATCGTTGTCCGAGCGCATGGGCCCCATCGGCCTCATCCTGACCAGCCCGCTGGTTCGCACGGTCCAGACGTCGCAGATTCTGTCCTTCGTGACGAAACACGAAGGGCTGCTGCGGGCGCATCGCTGCCTGTTGCCGGACATGCCGGTGGGCGCGGTGGAGCCGGTGCTGGCCGAGCATGCGGATGAGAACCTCGTCCTGGTCGGCCACCAGCCGTCCATGGGCGCCCTGGCGGCGCACCTGACGGGGATGCAGTCCTTCCCCAAGTCCGTTCACCCGGGCACCGTCATCGCCCTGGAGCGCGTCGAGAGCGAGACGTCGCCGCACTTCAAGTTCCTGTTCTACGCGGCCCCTGGCCAGCAGGTGCTTGACGTCATTCAGTGAGGCCCGTGCGGCCATGATGGAAGAAGCCCGCTACAACCAGCTCGTGGCCATGGTCTTCAAGCGGATGCTTGCCGCTGCGGACGCCATTGATCCAGACCTCCTGGAGGCGGAGAGCACGGGTGACATGCTCACCCTCACCGCCCGCTCCCGGGAGAAGTGCATCGTCAACACCCAGCGCGCCGTGAAGCAGATCTGGGTGGCGGGGCGAGGCCAGGGCATCCACTTCAACTACGACGAAGCCAGCGGCACCTGGCAGGACGACAAGGCGCGCGGCCTGGAGTTGTTCCGCTTCGTCGCAGACGTCGTGCACGACATCAGCGACGTGGACTTCATCTACCCGTCCTGAGTGCGGCTGGCGGCATCGCTGGCCACTTCCACCCAGTCACCACCCGCCGCCTGCGCGCGTCGCAGCGCGTCTCCCGCGTCCTTCAGCAGACCGCCGAAGCTGACCTGCTGGCCGGTGGCGCCCGGCGGCGCGCTCTTGTTGCCGGCGGGAGGTTCCGACACCGCCACGCCCACGGATGCGGTGCCCGCGGGCAGGGATTGCACGGCCTTCAGCTTCTCTCGCAGGCGCTCGGCCACCACCCGCGCGCCCGAGCGGGGCGTGTGCGGAAGGAAGACGACGAAGCGGCTGTCCGCGAAGGGCACGGCCACGTCGATGTCGCGCACGCCCTCCACCAGCAGGCCCAGCGTCTCCGCCAGCGCGCCCCGCCTCGCCGTGGGTGACAGCGCCGCGGACCGCTCCGTGAAGCGGTCCACCTCCACCATCAGCAGGGCGATGGGATAGCGGTAGCGACGGCTGCGCTTCACCTCCATCAGCATCAGCCGCTTGAGGAACTCGAAGTCCGCCGACGTGCCGCCCGTGGATGCAGACGGCTCTGGACGGGTGACGCGCCGGGCCTCGGGCTCCACCGGCGCGAGCGATGGCGGTGGCGGCACGGGCGCGGAGGCCACCCCGGAGGCGCGCCGGGCTTCCTCGAGTTGCAGCAGCAGCGACACACACGTCAGGACGGTGGCGCGCTTGAGAGGGCCCACCAGGCTGCCGTCCGCACCGGCCTGGGCGGCGCGCTCGTCGGCCCGCTCTTCATCCGGCGGGTACACCAGCAGCATCGGAACCTGGAGCCCCTGCGCACGCAGGCTCCGGCACATCGCCTCTCCTTCCAGCGACCCCAGCCCAGCGGCAAGAACCACCGCGGGTGGCCGCTCTCGCACGACTCGCAGAGCCTCGTCGGAGCTGGTCACCCACGTCACTTCGTGGCCGGCTCCCTCGAGGAACCGGCGCAGCACACCCGCCACCAGAGCGGCGGGTTCGGCCAGGAGCACGAAGGCCATCAGACCTCCATGACCTCCTTCTCCTTCTTCTTGATGATCTCATCCACCTGGGCCACGCCGCCGTCGGTCTCCTTCTGGACCTTCTCGGAGATGCGCTTGTGGTCGTCCTCGGTGATCTTCTTGTCCTTCAACTGCACCTTGAGCGCCTCGTTGGCGTCACGGCGGATGTTGCGGATGGCGACCTTGTGGTCCTCACCCTTCGTCTTCACCTGCTTGGCGATGTCCTTGCGGCGCTCCTCGGTGAGCGGCGGGAAGGGCAGGCGAATCATCTCCCCGTCATTCATCGGGTTGATGCCGAGGTTGGCCTCGCGAAGGGCCTTCTCGATTTCCTTCAGGACAGTCTTCTCCCACGGCTTGATGATGATGAGCCGGGGCTCCGGGGCGCTGACGCTGGCCACGCCGGACAGCGGGGTGGGCGTGCCGTAGTAGTCCACCCGGATGTTGTCGAGGATGGCGGTGCTGGCGCGCCCGGTGCGCACCTTGGTCAGCTCCCGCTTGAGGTCCTCGAGGGACTTGTCGATGCGGCCCTTCAATTCGACGACGATGTCACCGCTCATATGCGAGCTCTCCTTGAACACGAGTCGGGATGAATGCGAGCGGTCAGGCCCAGACCGTCTCGCTGCCGCCCACGACGGTACCAATCTCTCCGCCTCCCAGCACCGCGCGCTGGATGTTTCCCGGCACGGTGAGGTCGAAGACGATGATGGGCAGCTTGTTGTCCATGCACAGCGAGATGGCCGTGGAGTCCATCACGTTGAGGTTCTGCTTCAACACGTCCATGTACGTCAGCGAGCGGTAGCGGCGCGCCGTCGGGTCCTTCTTCGGATCCGCGTTGTAGATGCCGTCCACCTTCGTCGCCTTGAGGATGACCTGGGCGTTGATTTCCATGGCGCGCAGCGACGCGGCCGTGTCCGTCGTGAAGTACGGATTGCCCGTGCCCGCCGCGAAAATCACCACCCGCCCCTTCTCCAGGTGGCGCACCGCGCGCCGGCGGATGTAGGGCTCGGCGATCTGCTCCATCTTGATGGCCGACAGCACGCGCGTGTGCATGCCCTTCTTCTCCAGCGCGTCCTGCATGGCCATGGAGTTGATGCACGTGGCCAGCATCCCCATGTAGTCGGCGCTGGCCCGGTCCATCCCCTCCGTCGCGCCCGCCACCCCGCGGAAGATGTTGCCTCCGCCAATGACGAGGGCCACCTCCACGCCGGCCGCCGCCAGCTTGATGACCTCGTCCGCGATGCCACTGAGGGTGGGTGGGTGGATGCCGTACTTCCCTTCTCCCATCAGGGCCTCACCCGAGAGCTTGAGGAGGATGCGCTTGAAGCGGAGCGGTTGGGTCGTGTCGGAGGACATGCGCGTCCGCTTCTATCCCCCGTCTGGCGCCATATCAACGCCCGAGTCGGACACCCCTGCTCACACCGTCAGATGCCAATCGCCTGGAGGGGCTGGAAAGGCCCGCAAAGGCGAGGGCCGCGTCCCCCGCCCCCATCAGGGGTACAGAGCGCGCGGCCCTCAGGGCCCTGCTCGAACCATTTCACGGCCCCTGAAAGGGCCGCGAGGGGGCTCAGCCCTGCAGCGTCTTGGCGACTTCGGCGGCGAGGTCGTCCTTCTTCTTCTCGATGCCCTCACCCACCTCGAAGCGGACGAAGCGGCGCACGGAGACCTTCTCGCCAATCTTCGCGGCGCGCTCGGTGATCATGTCACCGACCTTCTTCTTGTCGTCCTTCACCCAGAGCTGGTCCACGAGGCAGACCTGCTCGTAGTACTTCTCCATCTTCCCGACGAGGATCTTGTCCAGCATCGCCTCGGGCTTGCCCTGCTGCTTGAGCAGGTCGCGCTGAATCTCGCGCTCCTTCTCCATGTTGTCCGTGGGGACTTCCTCGCGACGGACGAACTTGGGGCCGGTCGCGGCGATCTGCATCGCCACTTCCTTCACCAGGTCCTGGAAGTCAGGGTTGCGGGCAACGAAGTCCGTCTCGCAGTTGACCTCCACCAGCACGCCAATGCGGCCGCCGTGGACGTACGTGCCAACGAGGCCCTCGGCCGCGACGCGACCTTCCTTGCCCGCCGCCTTGGAGATGCCCTTCTTGCGCAGCCACTCCTCGGCCTTCGCGAAGTCGCCGCCCGTCTCCGTGAGCGCCTTCTTGCAGTCCATCATGGGCGCGCTGGTCCGCTCGCGCAGGTCCTTCACCATCTGGGCCGTGATTTCGGCCATGTTCGTCTCCTGTCTCCACCGTCACGAGGGCGCCAGGCGCCGGGCGGAGCATCCGGTTTCAAGGGATACGGCTACAGCGAAAAACAAGGACGGCCGGGTCGCAGGCATTCTGATGCGCCACCCGGCCGCCACGAACACTGGAGTACAGCGAGAGGCGACTACTCCTTCGCCGCCTCGCCACCCTCGGCCGCCGCGGGCTGCTCGGCCGCGGGCTGCTCGGCCACGGCCGGCGCGCCCTTCATCTCCACGAGAGGACCCCGGCGCTCGCCGCCACGGTCACCACCACCGCGGTGGTCGCCACCCCGGCGATCCCGGTTGTCACGGCGCGGGCCACGGCGGTCGTCGCGGTCACGGCGGTCATCACGGCCCTCGCGCTCCTCCTGCTCGTCGCGCTCCGCCGCGCCAGAGGCGCGGTAACGGGCGGCGCCCTCGATGCAGGCCTCGGCGATCTTCGACGTGAAGAGCTTGATGGAGCGGATGGCGTCGTCGTTGCCGGGAATCACGAAGTCGATGCCGTCGGGATCGCAGTTCGTGTCGACCAGGCCAATCACGGGGATGCCCAGGCGGGTCGACTCGTGGATGGCGATGTGCTCCTTCTTCGGGTCGATGATGAAGACGCAGCGGGGCAGCTTCGACATCTCCTTCACGCCGCCCAGGTTCTTCTCGAGCTTCTCGCGCTCGCGCTCCAGCGAGGCGACTTCCTTCTTGGGCAGGCGCTCGAACGTCCCATCCTCGGCCATCTTCTCCAGCGTCTTCAGCCGGTCGATGCCCTGCTTGATGGTCTTGAAGTTGGTCAGCGTGCCACCCAGCCAGCGGCTGGTGACGAAGTACTGACCGGCGCGCGCGGCCTCCTCGCGGATGACGTCCTGCGCCTGCTTCTTGGTGCCGACGAAGAGCACCGTGCCGCCACGGGCCGTCACGTCCGCCACGAAGCGGAACGCCGAGCGAGCCATGGAGACCGTCTTCTGCAGGTCGATGATGTAGATGCCGTTGCGGGCACCGAAGATGTAGGGCTTCATCTTCGGGTTCCAGCGCTTCGTCTGGTGGCCGAAGTGGACGCCGGCCTCCAGGAGCTGCCGCATCGTGATGCCGCCGGCGGCGGCCATGGCCTGCTGCTGCGTCTGCGTTTCCTGCGTGTCGATCGACATGGTGTTTCTCCGGTTATTCCGCCACACCCGGGTGTTGCTCCGGCCGTGACTGCCGGGAGCGAGGGCCCTCCTTTCGGAGAAGTCCTCCACTCACGGGAGCACCGGCGACCGGCACGGGCGTGTGTGAAGTGGGTACGACTCGGGGTCAACACCCCCGGCCCCAGGCTACGAGGCGGGGGGTCCTTAACAGAACCCTTCCCGGCGGCGCAAGCTTCGCTTCACCGCCCGTGGCGGGAAGAAGGCTCGTGCTCGCCTCCCTGCCCTCCTGGCCCCCTTTCCAGGGCCCCGGGGACGGGCCGAGCGCCAGAAAGAGGACCGGCGCGGCCCGCCGTCCGACAACCCCGGACGGTGCCGCGCCGGCGCCCTACTTCCGACATCCCGCGACGAGGCGCCTAGACGCTGGCTTCCGCCGCGCCGTGGCACTTCTTGTACTTGCGACCGCTGCCGCAGGGGCAGGGGTCATTGCGGCCCACGCGGGGGCCCTGCTGGGCGGCCGGCGTACGGGCCGCCGCGGCCACGGAGGCCTCGTCCAGCTTGCCCTCCGCCGTGCCACGGCCTTCCACCGCCTTGCGCTGCTGCTGGGCCAGCTGGCGCTGGATGCGGACGGCCTCTTCCTCCGCGCTGGTGGCGGAGCGGGGCTGCACGCGCATGAGCTGCGAGACGAACTGCGCCTTGATGGCGGACAGGGTCTGGATGAAGCCCTGGTAGCCCTCGCGCTTGTACTCCTGCTTCGGGTCCTTCTGGCCGTAGCCACGCAGGCCGATGCCCTGGCGCAGGTGGTCCATGCCCAGCAGGTGCTCCTTCCAGAGCCGGTCGATGGTCGCCAGGTAGTTGTACTGGAGGAAGCGCAGGAAGTTCTCGCCGAACTCCTCGTCGCGCGTGCGGAAGACCTTCTCCGCCGCCTTGTAGATGTGGTCCTGGAGTTCGTCGCGGTTGCCCACGCCCTCGAAGCCCATCTCCAGGTCGAACGTCTCCTTCACGTTCTTCGACAAGGCGTCCAGGTCCCACCCGTCCGAGCCCTTGGTGGGCGCGTACGTGTCCACGGTGGAGACGATGACGTCCTCCAGCGCGTCCAGGACCATCTCCTTGAAGTCCGCCCAGCTCACCATCCGCTCGGAGCGGCTCTTCACGCGCGTCTTCGGGTCCTCGGTGAACTCCACCAGGGGGACGCCCGCGCCCGCGGCCAGCACCTGACGACGCAGCTTGTAGATGGTGCGCCGCTGCTGGTTCATCACGTCGTCGTACTCGAGCAGGTTCTTGCGGATGTCGAAGTTGTGTCCCTCGACACGCTTCTGGGCCCCTTCAATCGCGCGGGACAGCCAGATGTGCTCGATGACCTCGCCCTCCTCCATGCCCAGCCGCTCCATGAGTCCCTGGATGCGCTCCGAGCCGAAGATGCGCATCAGGTCATCCTCGAGCGAGAGGAAGAACCGGCTGGCGCCCGGGTCACCCTGGCGACCGGCGCGGCCGCGCAGCTGGTTGTCCACGCGGCGCGACTCGTGGCGCTCGGTACCGATGATGAACAGGCCGCCGGCCGCCATCACCTCCTCGCGCTCCTGCTTCGTCTCCGTCTCCAGCCGGGCCTGGGCGGCGACGAGCCGCTGCTCCCAGTCCGCCAGCTCCTGCTGGTAGGCGACCATCGGGTCCACCTGCGGCGCGGCGCCATCCACCGGGGGCGGCAGCGGCGCGGGGGCCTCCGG
>NZ_VIFM01000129.1 GCF_006636215.1 Myxococcus llanfairpwllgwyngyllgogerychwyrndrobwllllantysiliogogogochensis
CCACCACCCCCACGCCCAGCACCGTCCACGGAATCCACGCCGACCATCGGCGCCGATAACGGATGACCTCGTCCTCCGTGAACAGCTCCAGGTGCAGCTCCGCCTTCTCGCCGGGCAGCAATGGCTGACGTTTCTCCGTCGGCAGATACCCATCCTTGAAGGCGACGATGCTGTGCATACCGGGCCGGATGAGCGCCTGATATCTCCCAGGCGCCGTGAACAGCGCCTGCCCGTTCAACGTCACGACGGCGCCCTCCTGGTCACACCGCACGTCCACCCACGCAAGCTGCTTCTCGAGCAGTGCGTTGTAGGAGCGGGCATGCTCGTACCTGCCGGCATCGAGCGGCTCGGGTCCATGGCCCATCGCCGCCTTCAGGTGCTTGTGGACCTCGATGGGCTGGTCGAGGTTCATCAACGCCAGCGCCAGGTTGTAGTGAATCGCCGGGTGGTTCCAATGCCGCAAGGCCCGGCGGTAGTTCCGACTCGCCTCGACGAAGACCGACTCTCGCAGGCGCTCATTTCCCTCGAAGAAGAGCGCCTGGGCGGCCTGCTGCTCATCCCGGGGCACGCCCAGGGCCCAGGGGCGGTCGCCGCCCACGTCCAGCGGCTTGTCCACACGCTGCGCCATGGATGCGCTCGCGGATAGACACATCAACACCACGGCCAGCCCGCGTCCACGCGAGCCGCCTCTCTGAATGGCTGTCATGGGTGCCTTACCTCAGGGTTTCGATGAAGGAACTTCCGAGCGTGGATTGGATGCGCAACGTCCGTTCCTGCTCGCGTTGGAGCAGTCGTTCCGCCTCCGCGCGCGCGAGTCGCGCCTGCTGAGCGCTCTGCTCGGCCCCGCGCAGCGCCTGGTTCGCGAGGTACTGAGCCCATCGCGCCCGCTGCACGGCCTTGACCAGCTCGGCGTTCTTCTTCAACAGCTCTTCGTTGGTCGATTCGACCTGGGCGTTGGCCTCGAGCGCGCGAAGCTCCGCTTCCTGGCGGTCCAGTTCCTTGGCCTGGACCTCCGCCAGTCGCTCCTCGGCCTCCGCCGCCGAACGCTTCGCCAGGAACTCCGCGTTTCGAGCCGAGGCCTCCGCGCGCAACGCGATGACGGCCTGGTGCTCCGCCTCCTGTTTCGCCTCGCGGATGAACACCAGCGCCACCGCCGCCGCCGCGAACAACAGCGTCACCAACGTCGCCGCGCCAACGACGAACCCCCGCTTGAGGCGAGCCATCCGAGTCGCCTGCGCCAACACCGCGTCCAGGAACGCCCGCTGCAACAGCGGCAGCTCTCCCCGATATCGCCGCTGGAATCGCCGAGCCTCGTCCGCCATCTCGCCGCGCCAGAGCAGTCCGCTGTCCCGAGCCTTGGCCTGCCATTGTCGGGCCGCGTTTCGCAGTTGCTCCAGGAACGCCGAGTCCTCCTGGCCCTCCTCGAGCCACCTGCGCAGCGTGGGCCAGCCGGAGATGAGTGACTCGTGGACCAGCTCCACCGACGCGCCCGTGGCCTTGTTTCCCGTCTGGATGACGAGCAGTCGCGCCTGGACCAGGCTGTCGATGAGCCGCTGAAGCTCCTCCGCGTCCCGGGTCAGCTCTCGCAGCTCCTCCAACGAGACAATCGCGCGCGTGCGCTCGGACGTGACGAGCCGCAGGAAGATTGCCCGGGCCAGGGCCCGCTCCTGCGATGACATGCCCGCGAGCACGCTGTCCGCATGCGTGGCCAGCGCCCCCGCGATTCCGCCGAGCTGCTGAAAGGCGCTCTCCGTCAACATCCGGCGCGAGGGGTCTCTCGCCTCCCACAGCCGGGTGGCCGCGAACTGGAGCAAGGGCAGGGCGCCGGGTGTCGTCTCCAGGTGCTGGAGCATCTCGGTCACCATCTCGGGGGACTCGAAGCGATAGCCCGCCATCTCCGCGGGCTGCACGAGTGCGTCACGCAGGCCGTCCTTCTGGGGCGCCGCCAGGAAGAACAACCCTGGAGACAGCTCCGCCATGAAGCGCTCGTCCTCCGATACCCGGTCCAGGAAGTCGGAGCGCAACGAGAGGACGACGCGGATGGGGGAGGTGGCGTCGTCGGCGATTCCAGACAGGCAGGCCGTGAAGGCGCGACGCTCCCGCGCATCGGGCACCAGCGTGTAGAGCTCCTCGAACTGGTCGATGAACAACACGATGCGCCGGCGCTCGCGGCGGGCGCGGGCTCGCAGGACGGCGCCCACGTAGCCCGGCTCCAGTCGCAGGTGCGCGGTGATCTGCTGCTGCTTCCGGAGGTCTTCCTCCAGCGTGGGCGACGACGTGACGAGCGGAGCCACCATGCTGGCCAGCGCCCCGAGCGGATCTCTCCCCGGGCGGATGATGAGCGACTCCCAGGGGATGCCGGTCCGCTTGAGCACCGGCACCAGTCCCGCGCGAACGAAGGACGACTTGCCCGCACCCGATGGGCCGACGACCGCGAGCAGGGGCTGGTCCTGGAGCCGGTTGACGAGCGCGGCGGTCTCCCGTGCGCGGCCGAAGAACCGCGCCGAGTCCGCCTCCTGGAACGAGCCGAGGCCCGCATAGGGACTCTCGTCGAGCCCCGCCTCGTGGACGAACCGACCGGGGAGGAATGGCTCCAGGGCCCGCAGCACCGCGAGTGCATCCGGGAAGCGCTGCTCCTTGTGCTTGAGCAGGCACCGGTCGACGACGGAGGCGAGCTCCACGGGGACATCCGGAACCACGGCCCGGAGGGTCGGCATGGGCTCGTTGAGCAGCGCGGTGACCATCAACTGGGGACCCCGCAGGGGCTCCAGCGGATGGCGGCCCGCCAGCATCCGGAACAGCATGATGCCGACAGCCCAGATGTCGGTGCGGTGGTCGACGGGGATGCCGTTGCCCCACTGCTCGGGGGACATGTACGCCAGCGTTCCGAGCAGCGCGCCCTGGCGCGTCAGGTGAAGCGACTCATTCCGGGTCCCCGGAACAGGTAGCAGTCGCAGTCCCTCCAGGAGCGCGCGCGGGTCCGTCTCGCCGCGGTGCTCATCGCCCTGGAGCACCTTCGCGATGCCGAAGTCCAGCACCTTGATGGTGCCGGAGTCCGTCACGATGATGTTCTCCGGCTTGAGGTCCCGGTGGACGATCTTGTGCGTGTGCGCGCAGGAGAGGGCGCGGAGGACGGGCGACATCAGCTCCACGGCGCGCGAGGGCGGCAGGCGCGGGCTGCTCTTGAGGAGCTTGTCGAGCGGCTGGCCCTGCAGGTACTCCAGCACCATGTACGGGCTGCCGTTGGCTTCACCGACTTCGTAGATGATGACGATGTTCTCGTGGCTGCACCGGGCGGTGGTGCGGGCCTCGAGGATGAAGCGGCGGGCGAACTGCGCGTCCTGCGTGTGCAGCAGCTTGATGGCGACGCGGCGGCCGAGCCGGGTGTCGCGCGCCAGGAAGACGGTCCCCATGCCTCCGCTGCCGAGCTGTCGAATCAGCTCGTAGTGCTGGATGCGAGTGCCCGGGCCAAAGGCTCCCAGGCTTCCGGGCAGTGGGGCATGGGGATGGGGCGCACTGCGGGCGGATGAAGAGGGTTCTGGCTTCATAGGGGTACTCGGTGAGGCAGGGGGGCCTCGGGAAAGCGCGAGCGGCCCATCGCCCCCGCGAAGGGTGCGGGCCGTGCTTCAGCGAATCTCGATGAGGGCTGGTCCGACAGGGACGAGACCGCAACCGGGTCCCTGTTCGCGGGGAGACTGATGCCAGCCGTTGACGAGAGCTCTAGAAGGGGAGGACGGACTTTCCGGAGAAAGCTCTCGTTGCCAATCTTGAGCACACTTGCCTGCTTGCCTATGTGAACGCGAGGGCAGGGCTGTGTCGTGTGAGCGGCGCTTGAGCGTGCGCGTGCGCCCTGGGCGGAAACAGGCCTCGGGACGGGAGGTGGGGTGGGGTATCGACTGCGCGACACCTTGTCATGCCCGCCTGCTACGGTGAGGGAATGACACGTTGGCTCGTGCCCGTCCTGGTGTTGGTGGGCGCGGCGATGATGACGGCGCTGGGGCACCTCTCGTTCAACGCGGCCCTCTTCGTGCCGTTGCTGGCGCTGGGGGGAGGGCTGCTGCTGCTTGTGACGCTGGTCCTCGCGGTGCTGCCCGCACGGAGGTCGGTGAACTTCGTCACCCTGGCCTACCTGTTGGGAGGCATCGCGCTCGCGGGCGCGGGCATGGTGCGCGGGATGTCGTGGCGATTTGATCGAGTCGAGGAGGAGTTCGCCCCGCTCATCGCGGCGCTGGACGCCTATCACGCCGAGAAGGGGCAGTACCCCGAGGCGGTGGCGGAGCTGATTCCAGCGCACCTGTCGAAGGCGCCGTCGTGCGAGCTGGAGAGCGAACCCGCGGTGAGGCAGGGACTCTCGGATGGCGGCTATTACCGCAAGGGGCCAGACGACTACGGCATCACCTGCTACACCATCGTCTTCTGGAAGTACTCGTACAACCCCGTGAAGAAGTATTGGTACGGCTGGGATTGAAGGAGCGCCCGGGTCCGAGGTCCGGGCGCCCCAGGCGGGTCAGAAACCCACGCGCGTCATCGTGAAGGGCTGTGAGCCATTGACGCCCTTCTGGAGGACGATGCCGGTGATCTTCCCCGTGAAGAGGCTGCGCTGGATCTGGCTGATGGAATAGACGTCACGCGTCTCCCCAGCCAGGTCCCTGAAGGCGATGAACGAGCCGATGGCGGGGTTGTTGGGGAGCGCGTAGAAGCTGGCGGTCTCCGTGTTGCAGCCCAGCACGGGGCAGGTGCGGCTCACCGTGCGCACGTAGCTGCCCTCCACGCGGTCGGCGTACTCAGTGCCGGTCAGCGTCATCGTGAGCAGTTCCTCCGGCGCCGCGAGGGGCCACGTGCGGGAGTAGGTGCCCACCAGCCCCGCCAGACTGTCAGGTGACTCGTAGACGGCGGCCTCGACGGTGCCGGTGTCCTCGGGGCGCTGCACTCCTGCCTCCGTGCTCTCCAGGCCTCCACATCCCGCGAGCAGCGCCAAGCCGATGACCATGCCATGCCGAAGGTGTCCCATGTCGCGCGTTGCCTTCCCGGGCCGCACGTGTGCGGCGAATCCGTGAGTTGAGGGTTGATTCAGTCTTCAGATAAGTCGCCGCGCGTGACGCCGTCAAGCACCGTGCGTGGAGTCTCGTGGGCGGGGGGCGTGACGCCTCCGTTACTGATGCAGCGCGTTGATGTGTCACGGGATTCCATCGGTCACGCCAAAAGGCCACGCCAACGGAACTGACAATCCAAGACGTGAGGGAATAGAGGCGTTCCACGATTGACCGCGAGTGGTTGTCAGGTGCGAGTCTGCATATGGCCGTACCCAGACACGCAATTCCAAAGAGGAGCAATCATGACGCCAGTCCGAGGTGCAGCGCCGAGGTTCATGGGGTGGGGGCTGTTGGTCATTCCGTTGCTGTGGTCGTGTGGGTCGGCGACGGGGGACGCCGGAGGACCGTCGGCCTCACCGCCGGCGGGGGAGTCCGCGCGAGGCGTGGTGTCATGGGAGGAGTACCAGCGCAGCGCCCGGCAGGTGGTGGATGGCAAGGAGCACTACATCGTCGAGTGGGACCTGGGTGTGTCGCTGGAGGCGCTCCGTGAGCGTTATGACCGGTACGTGAAGGCGGAGGCCTTGGGGGAACGAGGAGCCCCGGAGCCGCTGGGGACTCGGACGTCACCGCTCATCGTCAACACGGTGGGCGGGTTGGACGACATCTGGCCCTGGGCTTCACGCTTCAACCTGCGCTACTGCGTGAGCAATGCGTTTGGCTTGAACAAGGCGCGCATGGTCAATGAGATGGCGAACGCGGCGGCGACCTGGCGGTTCGTCGCGGACGTCCAGTTCATCTATGACGCGAGCCAGGATGCGAACTGCACCAATACCAACCCCGCGGTGACGTTCTCCGTGCAGCCCTGGACGGGCAGCGGCGCGTGTGCCTTCTTCCCCTCGGGAGGTGGCTGTGTGGCGCGCACGCTGGTCATCAACATCGCCGGACTGGACCCCGCGCCGCCCACCTCGCCCAACGTGACGACGGCCACGGTGCTCATCCACGAGTTGGGGCACATCCTGGGCTTCCGGCATGAGCACACGCGCAACCCCATTCCCTGCTTCGAGGACAACAACTGGCGCGCGCTCACGGCCTATGACGTCAATTCGACGATGCACTATCCCTGGTGCAACGGCGTGACGACCTCCACGCTCAACATCACCTATCCGGACGCCGCGGGCGCCGCCCTCCTCTATGGCTGGCATACGAACGCCAACGTGGACCGCTCCGTGCCCGCGACGCACACCCACAACGTGTCGGTGACGGCCCAGGTGGCCCAATCGTTCTACTTCCCCATCGACGTGCAGACGAACTTCGCGGAGGGCTGTTTCGCCGCGGGGGCGGCGCCGACGGCCGCGCACATTCGCGTGGGCAATGGCTTCGCCGGCGCCGTGGCGGGAGTCGCTACGTCTGTCTTCAACACGGGAGTCCAGTGCAGCCCCTTCGGCGCGACCTACACCTGGTACCGGGCCACCTTCGCGGGGGTGTCCATGCCGGCCCTGAGCACCTATACGGTTGCCTTTGGCACGGGGACCCAGCCGCTCACCATCGCCGTCGACAACAACAATCCCTACAGCGGCGGGACCCTGTGGGACTCAGTCGGTGGCGGGCGTTTCTATGCCACGGCGGACGGGCGAATCCGCGTGGGCCGCCTCGGGCCTCCCTGAGCTGAGCGCCACGACATTCCAGGAGCGGGGCGGCCAGGACAACTCGGCCGTCCCGCGCTGGCCCGTCACTCCCAGCGCACGACCAGTTTTCCCACCGAGTCGTTGCGCGCCATGCGCTCCAAGCCCTGACGCAGCTCCGCCTTGGGCAGCACCGCGTCCACCACGGCGCGCAACGCGCCGGAGCGGAACAAGGGAAGCAGGTGGCGCTCCGCGCTCTGCGTCAGGGCCATCTTCTCCTCCACGGGACGGCTGCGCAGCACCGTGCCCGTCATGGTGAGACGTTTGGTCAAGAGCAGCCCCAGGTTCAGGTCCGTGTGCATCCCGGCCACCAGTCCCACCAGCATCATCCGCCCCCGAGGGGCCAGGGCCTGGAGCGACTCCGGGACGTAGTCTCCTCCCACCAGGTCCAGGCACAGGTCCGCGCCCCGGCCTCCGGTCTCCTCGCGCACGGCGTCCGCGAAGCTGGGGGGCGAGGACTCGCACAGCACCGTGCGCGCCACGCCCCACTCGGAGGCTCGCGCCAGCTTGGCCGCGTTGCGTCCCGTGCCCACCACGCGCGCACCCATGGCCTGGCACAGCAGCGCCGCCGCGGAGCCCACGCCGCTGGCCACCGCGTGTACGACCACCGTCTCGCCGGGCTTCAAGCCTCCCTGGAGCACCAGCGCGTCGTACGCGGTGAGGTACGCCTCGGGCAGCGCCGCCGCGTCCGTGAAGTCCATACCCTCTGGCATCGGCAGGGCCTCGCGCTCGTGCGTGAGCAACTGCTGCGCCCAGGCGCCACCACCCACCAGTCCCATCACCCGGTCGCCCACCTTGAAGCGGCGCGTGCGAGGACCCACGGCCTCCACCTCGCCCGCGTACTCGAGGCCCGGCACGTCAGGGGGCACGTCGGGCGGGGCGGGGTAGTGCCCGCGAATCTGGATCAGGTCCGCGCGGTTCAAGGCGGTGGCCCGGACGCGCACCCGCAGCTCGCCGGGGCCGGGCGTGGGCTCGGGGCGCTCCTCCTCCGCGAGCACTTCGGGGCCACCGGGTTCGGTGATTCGCATGACCTTCATGGCGCGGACCTCCCTCTCGAACGAGCGGGCACGAAACGTCCTGGCTCGCGAGAGCGTCAAGGCTTATCTAAGGACAGGTCCATCATGAGCACTGCCCTCTGTCCCATCTGTAAGAAGCCCTCCCCTCCGCGGTCGGAGAACCCGGCCTTTCCGTTCTGTTCCCGGCGTTGCCGCGCCGTGGACCTGGGCCGGTGGTTGGGGGAGGAGTACCGCATGCCCGATCGCCAGGCCGAGCAGTCGGAGGATGAGCTGCCATCCGGCTGCCACCCCGACCGCCAGGGCGAGGATGCGTGAGCGGCTTCGTCGACCTGCACTGTCACCTGCTGCCGGCCGTGGATGATGGCGCGCGCACGCTGGAGGATGCGCTGGAGATGGCGCGCGTCCTGGTCGACCTGGGCTTCTCCACCGTGGCGCCCAGCCCTCACGCGCGCCCCGAGTACGCGCCCGTCGACGTCGTGGAGGCCCGGCTCGCCGAGCTGAAGGCCGCCCTGGAGCGGGAGCGAATCCCGCTGTCGCTCGGCCGCAACGCGGAGAACATCCTGGATGACGCCTTCCTGCGCGGCCTGGGAACGCCCTCGGCGCGCATGCTGGGGACGGGCCGTGTGACGCTGGTGGAGCTGCCCTACACCGCGCCCGTCCCGGCGCTCCTGGACATCCTCTTCCGCATCCGCACCAAGGGCGTGGTGCCGCTCATCGCCCATCCCGAGCGGTGCCTGGAGTTCGAGCGCAAGGGGCGCGCGGCCGACGCCGTTCGTTCGGGCGCCCACCTCCAACTCGACGTGGGCGCGCTCATCGGCCGCTATGGCGCGATGGCGAAGAAGCTGGCCCGGGCCTTCCTGGACGACGGCCTCTATTCCGTGGCCGCCACGGACCTCCACGGCCCTGTCGGGGCCCGGGATTGGCTCGGTCGGGCACTGGAGGAGCTCAAGGGCAGGGCAGGGGAGGAGGCATTCGGCCGCCTCCTCCGGGGCAACCCGTCTCGCCTTCTGGTGGGAGAGTCGCTGGAGTCCGGCCAGGACTGACGGTATACCCGGCCGCCGTGAAACGCGCCGTCAAGCTCACAGCCAGTCTGCTGGTCACCGTCCTCTTCCTGTGGTGGGCCTTTCGGGACACCGATTGGGGCACCCAACTCGCCAGCCTGAAGTCGGCCAACTACGTCTGGTTGGTGCCGTACTTCGGTTGCCTCCTCGCCATCCACGTGTTCCGCACGCTGCGATGGGGGAGCCTGCTGTCGGGCATGGAGCGCATCCCCTTCCGCAAGCTGAACGAGGCGTCCGGCATCGGCTTCATGATGCTGCTGGTGCTGCCGTTCCGTCTGGGGGAGTTCGCCCGGCCCTTCCTCATCGCCCAGCGCAGCTCCATCCGCCGCAGCGCGGCGATGACGTCCGTGGTGCTGGAGCGAATCGTCGACGGCCTCTTCGTCGCCTCGTCGATGCGCGTGCTGCTCTTCTTCGTCCCGAACGAGACGCCCGAGGTCCGCTACGTCAAGCTGGGCTCGTGGCTGATGTTCGCCGTGTTCGGCGGGGGGCTGCTCTTCCTCCTCGTCGGGCTGTGGCAGCAGGAGCGCACCGTGCGCCTGGTGCGCGCGACGGTGGGCCGCCTCGCTCCGGGCCTGGCCGACAAGGTGGCGGACATCGTCGACACCTTCGTGGGCGCCATGCGGCAGCTGCCGGACGCGAAGCAGGTGGTCTACTTCTTCCTCTTCACGTTGGGCTACTGGGGCCTGAACGGCTTCGGGATGATGCTGCTGGCGAACGCCTTCGACTGCTCGGGCGTGGCGGCCGGCACCGCGTGTCAGCCCTTGGAGCTGTCGCTCTTCCAGGCCTACGTGGTGCTGTGCGTGCTGGTGGTGGGAGTGATGATTCCGGCGGCGCCGGGCATGGTCGGGACGTTCCAGGCGGCCTGCAAGGTGGGCCTGAGCCTCTTCCTTCCCGCCTCCGTGGTGAATGCCAGCGGGCTGGCCTACGCGAACGTGATGTGGTTCGCGCAGACGGCGCAGACGGTGGGCTTCGGCATCCTCCTCATGTCGCTGGGCCACCTGTCCTTCAAGGACATCGCGGGCAAGCTGGAGAAGGAAGGCGAAGCCGCGGCTCCCACGACGTGAGCCCCGCGAGGTCCTCGCGGGAGCGCGCCCTGGACTTCTTCAGGGCGCCGACGGGTCGATGTTCCGCTTGATGGTGCCGAAGGGCGTGTCGACCTGGTGCTCGCTGCGGCCCTCGTCGGCGTAGCCGTCCGGCGCGCACCAGGCCTTGGCGGTGTCCCGGATGGAGACGACGGGGGTGTCCACCGCGACGCGCTCCTTCGACGTCGCCTTGGAAACGAGCTTGTCGTCGCGCATCAGCACGCAGCGGTCCTCGCCGTAGTACCAGGCGGTGGACTTGTCGGGGAACTCCTGGGCCCGGGTGGGACCTTCGCCCATGGCATCTACGACTTCCCGCGCCGTCATGCCGGGGTAGAGCTTCTGGAAGCCACCGGTGGTGGAACAGCCGGAGGCGGCGACGGCGAGGGTGGCGGTCAGGATGAGAGAGCGCATGGGGTGCGGGGCTCCTGCGAAAGGATGCCGCCAGCCTAGCCCGCGCGTGTCGCCAGCCTCCAGACAGGGGCCGGGTGTGTCGGTCCTACAACTCCTGGTCCAACCAGCGAATGATGGCGTCGCGGATGGAGGTGGGGCGCTCGGAAGCCGTACGAGCGCGCGGGCCACGCGCCGTCTCCGCGTCATGGAGCCGCGCGGGCGACAGGTGCTCGCGCGTGCGGGGAGGCACTCCGTGCTGCATGAAGGCCCGACGCGTCACGACTGGCCTTCTTCCTTCGCGGGGCCTCGGCCGTACTTGCCGAGCAGGTCCTCCACCGCCTCGCGGAGGTACTCGCTCTGGTGGATGCGGGTCCGCCGCGCCAGCTCGCGCAGCTTCTGGACCTGCTCCTCCGGCACCAGGACGTGGGTGGAGACGATGTCGGCCTCGGGCCCACGTGCGTCCACGGAGACCTCGGCGGCGGCCGGGGACACGGGAAGCTCGGGGCTCAGGGGGCTGGCGTTTCCATCTTGCATCGGGGGTTCCTCCTGGCGTGGCTGCTACAGGCCGCTACCGACCTGTCCTGGCATTAGGAGGGCGCTCCGGGGACTCGTCAACAAAACGGCCCGGACCACACGGGGTGGAAGTGACACCTTTGTTATCCGTTTTCTCAAATTGGTGTGGTAATTCGCGGACTTCTCACCTGGAGCGAACTGATGAACATTCGTCGTGTGTGCGTCGCCGCTGCCGCTGTCTTTTCGTTCTCCGCTGGCGCCGAGGGAGTTCGGGAGCCCGTGTCGCTGGTGCAGGCGGACGAGTCCGCCGCGTCGCTGGCGAAGGTATGTCCCGCGGTGCCGCTGTCGTTGACGGCCATCAACGCGTCGTCGCTGGAGCCGGCGCGGGTGGCTTGGAATGCCGGCTCCAACAGCGGTGCCTGGCATTACCTGGACACCATCAATGCCTACATCACCCCGCAGTGCCCCGCGACTCCGGTGACCATCCAGGCGGTGGTGGCCAAGGTGGCGGACCTGAACCAGGGCCTGCCGTTCCCCGAGGACGGCATCTTCACCAACCGCGCGGGCCTGTCCCAGAGCATCTTCCTGAGCTCGAACTACTACGGCAATGGCCTCGCGGTGCTGGCGGCCATTGATGCCTACGCGGGCGGTGGGGAAATCCAGGCATGGATTGCCACCCAGGAAGTGCCCTGCCACAACTGCCATGAGTTCTACCAGTACGCGGTGCTGTACTACCCGGCCAGTCGCAAGGTCGTCGTGCTGCAGGGCTACACGGGTTACGACTCCTGAGCTGAAGGTCGTGAGGCGTCGGCCCTGGGTTCGGGCCGGCGCTGCTTTCCGAGGGTGTATCAATCCGACAGCGACTCGGTGCTCGCGCGGGTGTGACGGGATTGGCATGTCTCGTGGCCGGATGGTCACGTTCTTGTTTATTCCCTGAGTCAACCGCCTGGAGCGGACTGATGAGGCTTTGCAACCTGTTGCTGTTGGTTGCGTGTCTGGTTGTATGGGGCCTGTCGCTGTTCATCTCCGTGGAGACCTTCACGGGGACGCCCACGAGCTACACGGTATGTATCCGCGCTTCTTCGACTTCCGTGGCTCGAATGCGGTACCAGGACTCCCCGACGTTCACGGAGGGTGTCGCGACGAACCGGGCGGGGCTTGCGCAGAGCCTCCTGCTGTCGTCGAACGACTCCGGTGACGGGGCGGCACTGCTGGCGGCGATTGATGCCTACGCCGGGGGTGGCGAGGTCCAGGCGTGGCTCGCGACGCAGGAGGTCCCCTGCCACAACTGCCACGCGTTCAACCTACCCGGCGACGAGCACGGTCGTCGTGCGGCGGGGGTCCACGGGTTACGACGCCTGAGCCGCTCCGGCGTGGGGCTGGCCCCTTGGGGGAGTCCCAGTGCCACGAAAAAAGAAAAGCCCCGGAATCACTCAGAAAGTGACTCCGGGGCAGTGGCCAGGGTCGGACTTGAACCGACTACCTGCGGATTATGAGACCGCCGCTCTAACCAGGTGAGCTACCTGGCCGTGAAGTGAGGGCCCGTATATCGGGAGCGTCGCGTCACCGCAAGAACTTCGAAGCGACCAGGCGACCAGGATGTTGCCTCCGTCGGGCTTCAGAGCGCGGGGCGGGCACAGGGCCCTTCCGGAAGTGGCGGACCGGGCGTCCTTTCCATCCGGGTGGCATGAGGAACAGAGGAACTTGCCGCGCCTGGGGCCTGAGCAGCCCGGCCGTACTCGTGGTGCTGGGTCCTTGCCTTCCCGGAGATAAATCCGGAGAGGGGCCCGCGCGGCAGGGGCCGCCCTCCAGGCGCCGTTGCTTCGGACAATGACGTCGCCAGCCAGCGGCACCGGTGCTGAAGGCTGGATGTCAGCGAAAGACTCCCACCAGGTCGCTTTGCCGCGGGCTGTGGCGTGGAGCATCTCTGCATCACTCTCCCTGGGAGCGGTCAATCCGCGCTGGTACTCCATGGATTTCGTCCCTCAAGATGGGAAGCAATGACGAGGGGAGGCGCATGACGCTGCACTGGGGCATGGTGGTGCTGCTGGTGTTTCTGGGAACAGGCTGCGCGACCACGCGCGTCGTGCGCCTGGAAACGGGCGAGGGGCTCGCCCTTGTTTACACGCCACGTACGGACGACGAGCCAGTCAGACTGGAGGTCGACGAGTTTCAGGAGGCAGTCCAGAAGCTGGCGCGCACCTCGCCACGCACCTCTCGACCAAAAGAAGCAACGCTGAGGCTGTTCAACCTGGGACCCGCTCGCACTTCGTCTCATGTGCGCGGGCGATTGGGATTGGTCTCCGTCGAAGATCCGCAGCGGGGTCGTCTTCTTGTGAAGGAGGAGCAGGGTGCGCAAACGGAGTTGGCGAGTGCCTACGGACGCTGGTGCCAGCGCCAGAAAAAGCCTCAGGACTGTCTGCATCTGCTGGCTGAGGACGTCACGCTGAACGAGGACGGCAAGCGCACGCTGGCCTTTCGTCTGGCCCTGGACTCGGTCTGGGATGAAACGGCGGAGGCACTGGAGGACCTGACGGACAAGGATGCAATGGTGACGATGCTCGCCACGACGGGAGCCGTCTACTTCGCGTTGTGGCTGGCGCCTGACCCGGTTCTTTCGAAGGGAATCGCCGCGACGCTGACTGTGGCGCTCATTGCTTACCTGGGTTGGGACACGGTGTGGAGCCTTGTCCAAGGCTGGAGGGTGTTGGCGACGGAGGTGGAGGTCGCGACTACCTTCGATGAGATCGAGGATGCCGGAGAGAAGTACGGGGAGGTGATGGGAAAGAACGCCGCGCGGGCGTTCGTCATGCTGGCCATGGCGGCGCTGGGCAGTACGGCTCAGACGCTGGCTGCACGGATCCCCACGCTCCCTGGTTCCGCACAGGCGGCACTGGTTGGAGTCGAGCAGGGCGGCTTCAGGCTGGCGGCGGCAGGGCAGGTCACCTCCGTGGCGGTGGCTCCGGGAGGAGTCATCACCATCGCCTTGGACCCGGAGGCTGTCGCGGAGACAGCACGTGGTACGCAAGCCGTGGCGGCAGAGCCGGTGGCGACCGCTGCGCACGAACACCACATCGCCACGAACAAGTGGTGGGACTCCATCAGCAACGGTGGCCCGTGGTCCCCTAGATTCCAGAGGCTCTTCGACCGGGCCGGAATGTCACTCGGCGACGCCGTCAATAGGGTTCGCGTGTCGGGCCACAAAGGGCCTCACCCCGTTGAATATCATCGAGAGGTGTTCCGCCGACTGCAGGACGCGATGAGGCGCTGCAGGAGCATTCAGCAGTGTCGTGAAAGTCTGACGGCGGAACTGAGGGATTTGTCGGTACAGATATCCACGCCGGGCACCGATCTCAACAAGCTGGTGACGCGGACTGAGTGAGGTGAGGAAAAACTCATGGCGAAGCGATTCTTTGAGCTAGCTGATGACATGGAGATCCAGGGGCGCTGGTTGCTGGGAGACCCCACGGACTCACAGGGGCGAGAGGTGGACGACCCGTGGCAGTTCACAGAGGGCTGCCCCGTTGCGATTGGAGAGCGGTTCCGGATTCCCATCTACCACAATGGGAGCCCTCTCGACTTCACGCTGACGGACGTTGGTGGCGCTCCCGTCGTTCATCAGAGAGTCGCAACCATCTTCGCGGAGCTGGCGCCTGACGATGTGCAGGTTATCTCGGTCGACATCGACGGGCTGCCTGGGCCGTACTGTATCCTCGTGGCTACTCGACTGATCCGGTGCATTGATGACAATACCTCCCGCGAGGTGAGGTACTGGAAGTCGGAGGATGGGCGCCCGGAGAAGGTCGGGCAGTATCGCAGTGTGTCGGGCATGCGAATCGACCCGACGAAGGTAGGTGATGCGAAGGTGTTCCGGACCTGGGGCTGGACTGGGACACTCATCGTGTCCGAGGACATCAAGGAGGCTCTGGTAGGAGCGGGCGTCACGGGGGGGAAATTCGAGGAGGTCACCGGTCCGAGCGACCTCAGACCGGAGGAACGCGAACGCAACCGGAGGCTCATGACGCTGGCGGAGCAGACAGACGCTGCCCGGAGCGCCTTCTGGCGAAGTCTGGGGAGGCTGGACGAAGAGGTCATCATTCCCATCGTCGTCGGTGGTTGCTGGCCGGCCCGGCGTCAGGCGTGGCGTGTCATCCACCGCGGGAATGAACGGACCCTGCTGGTGACGGATGGCCTCTCGGACTCCTTCGTGGACCGCGCGGAGCCGTCGGTGGGCTTCGGTGTGGAATTGGCCCTGGAGACAAACGAGCCCCTCGATCATGTCGAGAAGAGCTGGCACCTGCAGGTGTTGGAGCGGGTGGGGGACGAACTCGCGGCACACGAAAGCGTGCGTGAGAAGGTGAAGGCAGGCTTCCTTTCCATGGAAGTCTCAGGCCAGGGGATGCCTGATTCTCTGCTGACGAAGGAGGGCCGGGTGGGGGTGTTGCTGGGGATGGAATCGAGCACGCTGCCTGTCCGCTTCACCCTGTCGGCGGGCGAGGTGCGGCTGGTCACCGTCAAGGTGTTGATGCCCGTGGAGCTGGCGTACTTGCTCGAACACGGGAAGCGCGGTCGGGACGAGTTGGTGCGGCGCTTCGCCCAGGACGGCCAGGGGCATCTGTCGCGCGCCTGGCGCCAGTCCGTGGTGTGACGGGCTCAGCCGGGGGATGACGTCAATCACGGAGGGCAACTCCGGCCAGCTCCGAGGGTTGGGCGCTGGCCGGCGTCACAACGAGAAGCTGGAGCCAGGGGGGCCTGCAAGCCCTCGCGCGGAATGGCGATCATCTGATGACTTCGCGGACCCCCCCCTCGAACCACCAGCCGCCAAGAGGCTGGTGGTCTGTTTCGATGAGACTCCCTGCCAGTTGATGGGAGAAGCCCGCACGCCCTGCAGGCCATGCCTGTCAAGCCCCGCCGTTACGACGCTGAACACGGTGGAGATTGAAATCAGCGTGCTCACCCGCCAAGGCCTGGACAGGCGAATTGGCACCAAGGCCACCTTGAAACGGGATGTGCCCGGTGGGAGCGGACGCGCAACAACAAGGAGGGTGCCCGCGTCCGCTGCTGCCTGAACCCTTCAAAATCTCTGTGCCGAGGTACTCGCCGAGGGTGGCTGACTCAGCAGGTCAGCGGATGATGGTGCCAAGTCAGCTCAAGCAGGCCGATTTGCTCATCAATGCTGCCGCGGCACACGGCGGAGCAGGGACAAAATGGCGGGCGGACCTGCCCGACTTGCGGAGTTGGGATTGAGGTGCCACCCCGCTTTGGGAAGCCCCGAGACTGCTACAACAGCCACCCAGAAGCGCCCTGGAATATTCGGCTCAAGCACCTGAGACGTTCTGGAGCAACCTGGCGGGAACGAGCACCTGCAAGGTCAAGACGTTGCCAGAAATGAGAGGAGGGGCTGATGGAAGATCCCCATCAACCCCCCTCTGGTAATCGGAAACGAGGGACGCCCAGATACGACAGCTGGCGTCAAACGACTGACTACTAGCGCGCCTTCGGGCCGCCGCGGACGTGGAGCTTGATCTTCATGTCGTGCCTCCTTTCAAGTTGAACGCTACGTGTACTCGAAACTGGATGTCAAATCGAACCAAGGAACAATAGTTCCTTCAGAAGTGTGGCGCATTGCGGCGATGCGGGTGAAGTTCCGTGTCGCATCGAGGTGCACGTATTCAGCCAATGGGAGCGTGAATCACAAGGCAGTGGCCGAGGTGTTGACAGGGCGCGACCATCAAGGCGACTTTGGTTCGCGGACCACGGCATGTCCCTTCGAGCGGACCCTTCGTTCCCTGAACTACGAGTCGGACACTCGCCTCGTGTTCGTTGCTCTGATGGCGGTGTGCGCCGGCGGGCTCATGGCCTGGTCGCTGTTCGCCAAGGTCCCGCTCGTCGAGGTCAGCTCACAGGCCCGGATCGAGCCACACAACGCCGTCCATCGCATCGAGCCGCCCAGCGCGGCAGGGTCGTGCTCTCGCTGCCCAACCTCGACCAGGAGGTCAAGGAGGGCGACCTTCTCATCGAGTTCGACGCACAGGCCGAGCGCCTCGCGCTCGAGAGGAGCAAGGCGACGCTCGCCGCGACCGAGAAGGAGCTCGCCGTCATCCGCCAGCAGAGCACCAACGAGCGCGAAGAGGCGGCTTTGACGGCAGGGGTGGACGAGGTCGCGGTCAAGGAGGCGCTGTGGAAACGGGAGGTGGCCCGGTGGGCGCGAACGCGCAACAAGGAGGGCGCCCGCGTCCGCTGGCGTTTCACTCCAGACCGCGCCCGCACCAGGCTTCGGCGAGCGGACCCCCAGGCCCAGGCAGCAGTGACCGCTGCTGCCTGAACCCTTCAAAATCTCCGTGCCGAGGGTGGCTGACTCAGCAGGTCGGAGGATGATGGTGCCAAGTCAGCTCAAGCAGGCCGATTTGCTCATCAATGCTGCCGCGGCACACGGCGGAGCAGGGAGAAAATGGCGGGCGAACCTGCCCGACTTGCGGAGTTGGGATTGAGGTGCCGCCCCACTTTGGGAAGCCCCGAGACTGCTACAACAGCCACTCAGGCGCGCCCTGGTATATTCGGTTCAAGCACCTGGGAGGTTCTGGAGCAACCGGGCGGGAACGAGCACCTGCAAGGTCAAGACGTTGCCAGAAATGAGAGAAGGGGCTGATGGAAGCTCCCCATCAACCCCTTCTCTGGTATCGAAAACGAGGGACGCCCAGCTTCGACAGCAGGCGTCAAAACGACTGACTACGCGCGCGCCTTGGGGCCGCCGCGAACGTGGAGCTTGATCTTCATGTCGTGCCTCCTTTCTAGTCACACGCTACGTGTACTCGAAACTGGATGTCAAATCGAACCAAGGAACAGTAGTTTCTTCAGACGTGTGGCGCATTGCGGCGATGCGGGCGAAGTCCCGCGTCGCATCGATGTGCACATATTCAGCCAAGGGGAACGTGAATCACAAAGCAGTGGCCGAGGTGTTGACACGGCGCGACCATTAAGGCGACTTTGGTTCGCGGACCATGGCATATCCCTTCGAGCGGACCCTTCGTTCCCTGAGCTACGAGTCGGACACGCGCCTCGTGTTCGTCGCTCTGATGGTGTTGTGCGCCGGCGGGCTCATCGCCTGGTCGCTGTTCGCCAAGGTCCCGCTCGTCAAGGCCAGCTCACAGGCTCGGATCGAGCCACACAACGCCGTCCATCGCATTGAGCCGCCCAGCGCGGGCAGGGTCGTGCTCTCGATGCTCAAACTCGACCAGCAGGTCAAGGAAGGCGACCCTCTCATCGAGTTCGACGCACGGGCCGAGCGCCTCGAACTCGAGAGGAGCAAGGCGACGCTCGCCGCGACCGAGAAGGAACTCGCCATCATCCGCCAGCAGATCACCAACAAGCGCGAAGAGGCGGCTTTGACGGCACGGGTGGACGAGGTCGCGGTCAAGGAAGTGCTGGGGAGGGCGCAGGAGCTCGTGCCCAGGCACCGGCTCGCGGTGGAACGCGCGGAGCTGGCCATCAAGAGCCCGACGGGCGCGGTCTCGGAGATGGAGAAGCTCGAGCGCAAGACCGATGTCGACGCGCTCAGCTTCGCGCAGACGGCGCAGGGCCTGGCGCTCACCCGACTGCAGCGCGAGCAGAACGTGCGCCGTCAAGCCCTCGCCGCGCAGCTGCTCGGACTCGAGCGCGAGGAGCTGGGCGCCGAGGGGCGGATCCGGGAGCTCCGGGGCGCCATCGACCGTCTTGAGTACCAGATTGAGCGGAAGCTGTATCGGGCGCCGGCCACGGGCCACCTGGTCGACGTGGCGGAGCTCGGCTCGGGAGCATTCATCGCCGATGGGCAGCGGGTCGGCACCATCGTCGCGAGCAATGCCGAGGTGCGGGTGCGCGCCCGTTTCCCGAAGGAGGTCGTCGGATTGATCCAACCCGGCCAGACGGCGCGCCTCAAGCTCGACGGCTACCCGAACACCATCTACGGGACGGTCCCCGCCAGGGTGACGGCCGTCGGGACCGAGCCCGGCCAGACCGCCACGCCCGAGGCCATCCCCGGTACGGTGCGCGTCGAGCTCAAGTTCGCACCGCCGGACGATCCGCGCATCCAGCTCCGCCACGGCATGACCCTGGTGGTGGAGGTCGAGGTCGCGCGGGCGTCGCCTGTCGCGCTGCTGATGCGGGCGCTCGGCGAATGGAATCCGCAGCCTGAAGAACCGCCCGTGACCGTGTTTCAGCCCGAAGCCGAGGCCCGCTGACCATGACTGCTCCCAGGGTCCGGCGCTCGATCATTCCCGAGGTGATCCAGATCTCGGCGACGGACTGCGGTCCCGCTTCGCTCAAGAGCCTGTTCGCGGGAATGGGCGTCGAGCTCAACTATCGCGTCCTTCGCGAAGTGTGTCAGACGGACGTCGACGGCACCTCGATCGTCACCTTGGATGAAGTCGCGAACCAACTCGGGCTCGACTCCGAGGAGGTGATGCTTCCGCTCGATCACGTGGTGGTCCCTGAAGCCAAGGCGCTCCCCGCCATCATCGTCACGCTCAGCGCGGGAGGACGGCCGCACTTCGTGGTGCTGTGGAAGCGCGTCGGCCCATTCATCCAGGTCATGGACCCGGCGGCGGGCCGTCACTGGACCCGGATTTCGACGCTGCAGAGCCACCTGTACCAGCACACCACGTCCGTTCCGGCGGCCGGCTGGCGCGAATGGGCCGGGTCCGAGGAGGCGGTCGCGACGTTCGAGCGCCGCCTGCTGGACCTGGGGGCGACGCAGGCGCGGGAGCTGGTTGCCCGGGCGCTCGAGGACCCCGGGTATCTGTCGATCGCCAGGCTCGACGCCGCGTGCCGGGCGTCCGAAGCGATGATCCGCGCGGGCGCTGTCCGTCGAGGTCGGACGGCGGCGGGTCTGCTGCAATCCATGATTGCGAAGGACGCTTCCGGCGAAGTGCCCATTCCCGCTGCCTATTGGTCCGCTCGCCCCAACCCCGAGGTGGAGGGCGAGGTGTCGATGACCGGCGCGGTGCTGATGCGGGTTCGCGGTTGGCGCGAGGCTTCGAGCGCAGGCGAAGACGCGCCGAAAGCCGTGCTCGCGAGCAGCCTGGCGACGGAGCTCGTCGCCAAACAGGTGAGCCCGGCGCGAACGCTGCTCCGCCTGCGAGGCGAAGATTCGTGGGTCGTTCCGGGCCTGATTGCGGTGGGACTGGTGTTCGCCACCTTCGGGCGGATCCTGCAAGCGCTGATGCTCCGGGGCGTGCTCGACCTGGGGCGCGACCTTGGCACGTTCGCGCAACGCGCGACGGGCATGGCCGTTCTCGCGGGCGTCGCGCTCTGCTTCATGGTCATCCAAATCCCCATTTCATTGGGATTGCTCGGCATCGGCCGCCGGCTCGAGGTGCGGCTGCGGAAGGCGTATTTCGAGAAGCTCCCCGAGATGGAGGACCGCTATTTCCAGAGCCGGCTCGCCTCCGACATGGCGTCTCGCACGCACAACATCCAGGCGATGCGGTCGCTGCCGCAGCTGCTCGCGCAGGCCGTCATCCTGTCGCTCGAGGTCGCGAGCATCACCGCCGCGCTCATCTGGGCCGCACCGTATGCATGGCACATCGTGCTCGCGCTCGCGGCGGTCACGCTGCTCGTGCCCCTGGTTGCGCAGAAGCTGCTCTTCGAGCCCGACCTGCGCGTGCAGATGCACTCAGGCGCGCTCAGCGGATTCACCCTGAACGCGCTCGTCGGGCTCACTCCCATTCGGATCCACGGCGCCGAGCGGTCGTTGCGCCGCGCGCAGGAGACCTTGCTCGTCAGCTGGACCAAGGCGCGCTATTGGATCCAGACGCTGTCGGTCGGGTTCGAAGGCGGGCTGATGCTGGGGAGCTACGGCCTCGTCATGCTGCTCGTCTATTCGTACCTCGCGGGCACCGAGCGGGCATCGCTGGTGTTGTTGGTCGTCTATTGGGCGCTGCGGTTCCCCATCCTCGGCCAGCGGCTGATGGTGCTGAGCCGCGCGTTCCCGAATGCGATGAACCGGGTTCGCCGGCTCCTCGACATCATCGGCGACATCAAGGAGACGCCAGCCCGGCCCGAGGCACCAGTGCAGGAGCCTGTCGCGTCCGCAGACGCCGCGAGCGGCGTTTCGATCGTGATGGAGAAGGTCCGCGTGAAAGGCGGCGGTCACACCATCCTCGACAAGGTTTCCTTGAACATCGCCCCCGGCGAGCACGTGGCCGTGGTCGGTGTCTCTGGAGCAGGCAAGTCGACGCTGGTCGGCCTCTTGCTCGGCTGGCTCCGGCCGGCGCGCGGCGAGATCAAGGTCGACGGGCAGGTGCTCGATCAGGCCGCTGTCGAGCGGCTGCGGCGCACCACGGCCTGGGTGGATCCGGCGATCAGTCTCTGGAACCAGAGCCTCATCGACAACCTCCGGTATGGCAACGATGGCGCGCACGGCTGGGCACTGTCTGGGGCGCTCAAGGGCGCCGAGATGCTCGACATCCTCGAGGCGCTTCCAGACGGGCTGCAGACATCGTTGGGCGAAGGCGGAGGGCTGGTCTCGGGAGGCCAGGGTCAGCGCGTGCGCCTGGCGCGCGCGATGCTTCGCTCCGGCGTGCGCCTGGCCATCCTCGACGAGCCCTTTCGCGGTCTCGATCGCGACCGGCGCGCGCGGCTCCTCGCCGAGTCCCGGCGGCTCTGGGCGGACATCACGCTCCTCTGTGTCACCCACGACGTCGAGCACACCCAGGAGTTCGATCGCGTGCTCGTGGTCGAGAACGGTCGGATCCTCGAGAACGGGCCGCCGAAGGTGCTGCTCGCGAACAAGGAGTCGCGGTACTCCGTGCTCCTTCGCGCCGACCAGGAGAATCGCACGCTGCTCTGGGGCGGTGGGCACTGGCGCCATTGGTGGCTTTCGGGCGGCCAACTGGTGGAGAGGCCGGCGCCGAAGCCCGTGGAGACGCCGGTCGCGGAGCCCGCCGCGGGCGGCTTGGAGCTGGTGGGATGACGCGCTCGAACTCCGACCTGTTGTGGCCGGTCGAGCGACTGCCCGACGCGCTGGAGCAACTGGCGCAGAGGCAAGGCTATGGCAGGGCCGCGGGTGAGATCGCTCCGCCCGCGGCGGCCGTCGAGCCGAGCCGGGTCTGGATGTTCGCGCTCGGAGATCGACTCGGCGTGGAGCTCGAGCCAATCACGCCGCTCTACTGCGAGCTGCCCGACGTCCTCGAACGCGCCGCGCCCTGCATCCTCCAGGTCCGGCGAGACGGCGTCCCGTCCTATCTGGTGCTGCTGGGGACGCGGCGCGGGAAGCTGCGCCTGCTCGCGCGCGACGCCACGGCGGTTTCGGTCCCGACGAAGAGCGCGCTCGCGCTCCTGCGCGAAGAGCAGGAAGCCACCGTCGCCGAGGTGGACCAGCTGCTCGGCGGCGTGGAGATGTCGCCCCGCGCGCGCGCGCACGCCCGCTCCCAGATGCTGCTGCAGCGGCTCGGCCAGGCGCAGCTGCGCACCGGCTGGATCATGCGCCCCAGGCGCACCGCGAGCCGGCGGACGCTGCTCGGCGACATCCCGTCGCTCGTCGTCGGCATCCTCGTGAGCCACACGCTCCTCTCGCTGGTGCTGGCTGCCTCGTTCTGGTTGCTCGGGCGCGCCGCGCTCCAGGCCCACCTCGAGACCGGCTG
Organism: Myxococcus llanfairpwllgwyngyllgogerychwyrndrobwllllantysiliogogogochensis; assembly: GCF_006636215.1. GTDB lineage: Bacteria > Myxococcota > Myxococcia > Myxococcales > Myxococcaceae > Myxococcus > Myxococcus llanfairpwllgwyngyllgogerychwyrndrobwllllantysiliogogogochensis. The sequence goes on from NZ_VIFM01000129.1 coordinate 22,399, forward strand.
GTTCCTGGGGTGGATCGCCGTGATCGCGTGCGCGATTCCGCTGCGCATGCTCGAGGTGTGGTGGCAGGGCGTGTTCTCGATCCGGCTCGGAACGCTGCTCAAGCAGCAGCTCCTCGCGGGAACCCTCAAGCTGACCCCCGACGAGGTGCGGCTCGACGGCATCGGCCGCCATTTCGGCCGCGTCGCCGAGGCCGAGGTCGTCGAGCAGCTCGCGGTCGGCGGCGCGCTGCTCGCGGTGTTGTCGGTCGTCGACCTGGTCCTGGCGGGCGTCATCCTCGTGCTCGGGGCGGGAGGGTGGCTCCAGGCGATCGTGCTCGTCCTCTTGGTCGTGGTCGCGTTCGTCCTCGCGCGCCGCCACTACGGCGTCCAGCGGGCGTGGTCGGGCGCGCGCGTCGAGATCACCCACGACCTGCTCGAGCGCATGCTCGGCCATCGAACGCGGCTGGCGCAGCTCCCACTCGAGCGCTGGCATGATGGCGAAGACGTCCGCTTGAGCTCCTACTCCGAGATCTCGAAGGTCATGGATCGCCGGACCATGCAGCTGACCGCGCTCCTGCGCGACGGCTGGTTGGTGCTCGCCCTGCTGACCTTGCTGCCGACGTTCAGCAGCGGTACGGCCAATGCCAGCGCGCTGGCGGTGGCCGTGGGCGGCATCTTGCTCGCGCTGCGAGCCTTCGACGAGGTCTCCGTCTTCTTCCAGCAGGTCTCCCAGGCGGCGGTGTCGTTCGAGCAGATTCGCGACTTGTTGCTCGCGGTGGGCCGCCCCGAGCTCGAATCGAAGGTCCCTCTCGAAATGGAGGGAGGCAAGCCCACCGACGCCGCCGGCGGAAACCTCATCGAGGCGCGGGGCGTGACCTTCCGGCACGACGCGCGCACCCGGCCGGTGCTCGAGAACTGCTCGTTCCAGATCGCGCAGGGCGACCGCATCCTGCTGGAGGGCCCCTCGGGCGGTGGCAAGTCGACGCTGGTGTCGCTGCTCACGGGCATGAGGACGCCGCAGGGCGGGGTGATGCTGCTGCACGCGTTGGACCGCGCGACGTTCGGCTCCTCGGGCTGGCGCAAGCGCATCACCGCCGCGCCGCAGTTCCACGAGAACCACGTCCTGTCCGGCAGCTTCGCGTACAACCTCCTGCTCGGGCGCGAGTGGCCGACCTCGCCCGAGCTGCGGACCAAGGCCGCCGCGCTGTGCAAGGAGCTCGGGCTGGACGAACTGGTCGCCAAGATGCCCGCCGGCCTCGAGGAGATGATCGGCGAGACCGGCTGGCAACTCTCGCACGGCGAGAAGAGCCGGCTCTACATCGCGCGCACGCTGCTGCAGGGGGTCGAGCTGGTCATCCTCGACGAGAGCTTCGCCTCCCTCGACCCGGAGACCATGCGGGTCGCGCAGCGCTGCGTCCTCAACCACGCCAAAGCCCTCGTGGTCGTCAGTCACCCATGAGCCTTCGACTCACGCTCGCACTCCTCGCGACGACCTGCTCCGGTTGTGGGCTGATCCGTCCCGTCGTCGTCACACCGCCTCAGGCGCCAGGCAGCTACTCGACCTCCGTCGAGCCGAGCACCGAGCCGCCTCCACCGTCCAGCGCACCCGAGGGTGGGGCTCCAAGCCCTCGGCCGCCGAAGGAGGAGGGCGCACCCTCGCGGCCCGCCGAGCACGTCACCCAGGACGAGGTCTGGTGGTCGGCGTTCGCCGATCCGGCGCTCGACACGGCCATCCAGGAGTGCTTCGCCAACAGCCTGGTCCTGCACGACGTGCGGGATCTGATCTACGAGAACCAGCTCGACCCCAACGTGCCGCAAGGTTGGTGGTACCCGCTCCAGGTCGGCATCCTCAACCCGGCGGGGCTGAGTCATGTGGTCGCCATCGTTCCGCCCGCGCCGGCAACCCGGGCCAGGTACAGCATCGCCACCGCCGATGTCGGCGTGAGGTACCAGGTCGACCTGTTCGGAAACCTCGCCGCGCAGCGGAGCGCGGGAATGAACTTCGCCGAGCAGCAGCGGCAGCTCACCGAGGCCCGCGTCCAGGACCTCGCGCAGCGGATCGCCCAGGTCTGGTTCGACATCCTCGAGGCCCGCGCGCTCCGGGACCTCACGCTGCGGCAGATCGACTACAACAAGGAGCTGCTGCGGCTGATTCAAGCGCGGTTCGACCAGCAACTCACGCCCCGGCTCGCGGTGCTGCAGCAGGAGCAGTTGCTGCTGAACCTCGAAGCGCAGGTGCCGCTGATCTCCGCCCGGAGCGCGCTCTTGAATTCGGAGCTGAAGGCGCTGCTGGGCCGGGTCCCCAATCCCGCGGACGACATCGTCCCCCTCGAGCGACAGCTCCCCGATCTCCCGCCTCCGCCCAGACTCGGAACGCCAGGAGACCTGAACGCGAACACGCCGGAGATGCGGCTCCAGGAGCTGCGCGTCGCCGAGGTCGAGCACCGCATCAACGCGAACCGGGCGAGCTGGCTTCCGACAATCGAACTGGTGGGCAGCGTGGGCGCCGCGAAGGTCGGCCTCTCGGAGCCGGTCCTCCACCAGTCCGTCGTCGGCGTGAACCTGACCTGGGCCTTTTTCGATGGAAGGCGATTCACCGAGCACATGCGCCTGCCGATCCAGCTCCACCGTCGCCACGTCCAATACCAGCTCGCGCTGAACACCGCGATCGGACGGGTGCAGGATGCCGTGGTCCAGGAGGAGGCCGGGGCGACGAGCCTGCGCGCCCTGCGCGCGCAGGTCCAGCTCGGGCGGAAGCTCCTGGACGAGGCGAGGCGGCTCTTCGAGCAGGGGCGTTCGGACTACCTGACGGTGCTCTCCGCCCTGACGAACCTGGTCGGGCTGGAGCGCGCGAGTCTGCAAGCGCAACGGCTGCTGCTCAACCATCGCGTCGGGGTCTATCGTTCGCTCGGCGGCACCTGGTCGCGCGAAGTCACACTGAATCGGGAGTGAGAAGCCATGGCACAGCTACAAGCGGATGAGATTCTCTACATTCCCCATCGAAGGCGACTCACGCACGACCGGATCGACGCGGGGAATGGCCAGCAGGTCCTACACCTCTTCTATGGCGAGGTGGAGCTCATCTTCGACGAGCCGGACATCGCGCCCGTGGGCGAGAAGCTGCTCCAGGTCGAGCAATTTCAAGCCTCCGACGCCATGGCGTGGTCGGACGGCTCGCCCCATTCCTGGGACACGATGCGGGACCTGCTCGAGGCATTGATCGAACAGGGGGTGTTGAAGCGGGTCTCGGATGCGCCCACGGGCCGCACCTCGGTGTCCTACCCTGAGCGGTTGGGTGAGGTGCCAGCCGGGCGTGAGCCGCTCACGTTCAGCGCCCACGACAATCGTTGCCCCGTGCTGACCGAACAGGCGTACGGACGGGCGTTGGAGCTGTCGAACCTCGAGGTGGTCGTACCGGTCTACCGCGTGGCGCATCCGGCGGTCGACGGTGACGGCCGGCAAGTGGGCGAGAACAACGTCGGACCTCGCACCTTGTTCCTCGATCTCCCAACCGTGCGCAAGCAGTGCCACTACGCGGGGAGTCGGTACCAGAACGAACTCCCGATGAACGTGACCGCGATGAAGGCCATGGCGCGTCAGTGGCCGGACCTGCTCTCGCTGACCGAGCAGTTCCGCAAGGCCTTCTTCGCGCGCATGCCGCCCCGGACCCCGGGCGTGCTCACCGCGGGCGAACTCCACATGATGGTCGTCTGCACGCTCGCGTCGGTCGGGTACGTGATGGTGCGGGGCACCCAGCCGGTGCCGAACGGAGAGCTCGACAGCGGGCTCGCGGCCATGTTCCGGCTGATCGACGGGGTTCGCCTGGTCACCAACGACCTGGTGCGCGACGCCCCCGAGCAGCCCGTCACCGTGCAAACGATCGTGGACTATGCCGAGCGTCACGCGGTCTTCAATGGTCCGCACGGCGTGTGCGCCGGGCCGCCGGCGCTGATCAATGAATATATGCAGGTGTTGATCGGCTCGGCCCCGGCACCCATTGAGGCCCAGCCCGACATCGCGGCGCGCCTCGGCGATCTCGACGCCGCGATCGATTACGGCCTGCTCGGGCAGCGCGTCGAAGCGGTGGTCCGCTTCCTCGGCGCGACCCAGGGGCTGCTCCACGAACGGCTCCGGGCGGCGTTCGCCGGACACCTCCCGCGCACCGCGCTGCAAGAGTTCGTGGAGGCGCCGATCGATGTCGCGCGTTACCCGTTGCTCCGGGACGATTTCCCACTCGCGGAGACATACCAGCGCGAGATCAAGCTCAGCCGCTGGTTGTTCGCGCGCATCGGCGAGGCGTTCCCCGGCACGCCACAGGGCACCTCGCTGGACGAGCTGGCGAAGCTGGATCCCGCCGAGCAGGACACGAGCCGGCGGCGACTGGCCGAACTCTTCGCGCACGGGCTGCCGCAAGAGGCGGTCGTGGCGGAGCCCATCCGCGGCGAGCTCGCCAGCGTCGCTGCCAGCGCGTTCGCCCTCGAGCGCCGGTGCCTGCGCGTCGTCGAGCGCGAGCAAGCGATGCTGAACCAGCGGCTCCGGCGCCCGGATTCCCCCCTGACCGGCATGGACCTGGCTGTGTTCACGCGGCCGCGCAATGGCCCCCCGTTGGCGGAGACCCTCGCGCGCGGCCTGGGCGTCTCGGTCACCAGCGACTCTGCTTCGACCGTGCTGGGCTACGGTGGGAGCAACCTCACGTTGAAGGACTAGAGGATTCGATGCATCCAGAGCTTGTCCGCCGCTTCCACGAACCGATTCGCGATGAGGCCGCGCGCCGGTATGGCCTGTCGCCTGAGCAGCTCACCGAGCTCCAGGCCTTCGAGAACTTCGTCTACGAGGCGGAGAACGACGACGGCGATGGCCTTATCTTGCGCATCTCGCACAGTACGCGGCGAACGATTGACTACACGCAGGGGGAGGTCGAGTTCGTTCGCTATCTGGCCGCCGCGCGCATTCCCGTCGCATCGCCGATCCTCTCCGATTCGGGGCAGTTCGTGGAGCGGATCGAAGACCGCGAGCCCGGCAGCTACTTCGTCGTCACCGCATTCGAGCGCGCGCCGGGCGTCGTCTTCGACGACGCGCCTCCGCTCAAGGAGCGCTACTGGAAGCCCCCCCTGTTCCGCGACATGGGCCGGCTGTTCGCGCGGCTCCACAACCGCGCAGAGAGCTACGCGCCTTCGAGCCCCAGGCTCAAGCGCCAGGAATGGCATGAGTACGACGTGGTCGATATCGACCGGTTCGCGCCCCCCGAGGAGAAGCTCGTTCGCGAGCGCACCGCGGCGATCATCGCGCGATTGAACCGGCTACCGCGAACACCGGAGAGCTACGGGCTGATCCACGCCGATCTCCACATGCACAACTTCTGCTTCGCCGAAGGGAAGATCACCGCGTTCGACTTCGACAACTGCGAGTACGCGTGGTTCGTCAAGGACATCGCGGTCCTCCTCTTCTACATCGCGCGAGGCGAGGCTCGAGAGTCGCGCGACGAAGCGGTCGCTGCGTTCCTGGGGCCGTTCCTCGAAGGGTATCGGGAGCTCCGGCGGATGGATCGCGAGTGGCTCGCGGCCGTGCCGGACCTGCTCGCGCTCCAGCGCTCGATGAATTACGCGCTGTTCCACCAGTATCGCGACCCGGCCGTGCTCGACGAGAGCACCCTCGACCGGTGGGGGCGGTTCCGGCGCGACATCGAAGCGGACACACCCGTCCTGCAGATTGATTTCAGCGCATATTGATTTCAGCGCATAACGAGCACCTCTCCAGCCTGCTGTGGAAGAAGGACCTGGCCCACCAGCTCGCCATCTGGCAGGGCGGCAATCACGACTGGCCCGTGTGGCGGGAGATGATTCAGCAGGACCTGCCCTGGTAGGCACCGGGCCTTGGAGCCCGCTCAGGCCTTGAGCGGGCGCAGCGTGCCGGCGCTCACGCGGTGGAAGCGCCAGAGCAGCGCGAAGGCCACCGCGATGAGCCCCGCGCACAGGCCCCCTGTGTCAGGGAAGAAGTCGCCTCGGCTGAGTTGCCGAGCTGACCACCCGATGGGGGCGAGCGCAGGCGGTTGAAGTGCCGTACACAGACGCATTCAAGGCGCAGATGGTGAAGCGGATGATGGGCCCGAGCGCGGTGAATGCCTCGACACTGGCCCGGCAGGTGGGAGTGTCCCAGCCGACGCTGTCGCAGTGGTTGCGCGCGGCGAATAGGGTAGCGGCCATGACGCCCCCGTCCGACGAGAAGAAGCCCGCCCCGGCCCCTGGGCCCAAGAAGTGGACACCCGAGGAGAAGCTGCGCGTGCTGGCAGCGGCCCAGGAGCTCAAAGGGGAGGAGTTGGGGGCGTTGCTGCGTGGAGAGGGGCTGCATGAAACGCAGCTGCGGGAGTGGCAGCAGGCGGCCGCGGGGGCGCTCTCAGGCACGGCGAGCGAGCCGCTGCCGGCCAAGGAGCGCAAGCGGCTGGCCGCCGCCGAGAAGCGGGTGAAGGAACTCGAGCGGGAGCTTCACCGCAAGGAGAAGGCGCTGGCGGAGACGGCAGTGTTGTTGGTGCTCGAAAAAAACTTCAGGCGATGGGGTGGGACGACAGGCACTCGGGCGACGAGGACGACTCCGGGGACGAGAAGAGCGAGAAATGACGCTCGCCCACGTCGACGAGGCCCTGGAGAAGGGCGTGCGCCTGGAGGTCATCTGCGAGCGGCTCGGGGTGGCCCCGCGCACGATTCAACGCTGGAGGAAGCCCGCCACGGCCGAGGACCGGCGGTGCGGACCACATACCCGTCCGGCCAACCGGCTGTCGGAGGTGGAGCGGCGCCGAATCCTGGCGGTGGCCAACAGCGAGGAGTTCCGGGACGCCTCGCCCAAGCAGATTGTCCCCAGGCTGGCGGACCGGGGCGAGTACGTGGCCAGCGAAGCGAGTTTCTACCGGGTGCTGCGCGAAGCGGGGCAGCTGGCCCACCGAGGCCATGCCAAGGCGCCCACACCCAGGCCCCGGGCCGAGCACACCGCCACCGGGCCGAACCAGGTCTGGAGTTGGGATATCACCTACCTGAAGGGCCCGGTGAAGGGCGCCTTCCTCTACCTGTACCTGGTGGTGGACGTCTTCAGCCGGCGCATCGTGGGCTTCGCTGTGCACGACGAGGAGTCGTCCACGCATGCCTCGGTCCTCATCCGCCGCTCTTGGCAGGAGGCGGGCTGCCCCGAGGGGCTGGTGCTGCATTCGGACAACGGCGGCCCGATGAAGGGCGCCACGCTGCTGGCCACCTTGCAATGGCTGGGCGTCACCCCGTCCTTCAGCCGGCCCCGCGTCTCGGACGACAATGCCTTCTCCGAGGCCCTCTTCCGCACGCTGAAGTACCGCCCCAGCTTCCCCCGGCGGCCCTTTGCCTCCGTCGAGGATGCGCACGACTGGGTGACGCGCTTCGTGGTTTGGTACAACACCGAGCACCGACACTCCGCCATCCGCTTCGTCACGCCCGACGACAGGCACTTCAGTCGCGAGGCCGCACTGCTGGCTCGACGCCACCGGGTGTACCAACGCGCTCGAGCCCGTCACCCCGAGCGCTGGAGTCGTGACACTCGCGACTGGACGCCAGCAGGCCCCGTCCGCTTGGGCCCCTCTCCGAATCTCACCCCGGCCGTGCAGGAGATGAAGCGCATCGGCTGAACCCTCTCACGCGACAACTACCTTGACGCTCACCGCAGGCCCCACCAGATGCCCACCACACCCAGCCCCAGCTTGAAGCCCAGCAGTCACGTGAGCGGCAGGCCGATGGCGTAGTGCCCCACCATGTTGGCCAGGAAGGTGAAGCGGGTGTCTCCCGCGCCGCGCAGCACGCCCGCGCCCACGCGCATAAGAGGGAAGGGGGCGCTGTTGAGGGG